>JAPPMC010000295.1 GCA_028819235.1 Bryobacterales bacterium | reverse complement strand
CGGATCCGCCGCACCAGCCCCCTGCGGTATAGCAGTCTGTGGCGAAGGTGGAGACATTCTGCGAGTCTCCCCGCTTCCGGGGCACATGCTACCGCGCCGCCAACTGGCGCCACCTTGGCCGCACGGGCGGCTTTGCCCGCCAGCCTGGCCCCACGCCGCGCTGGCGACATCACGGACAGCCCAAGGAGGTGTATGTGTACGAACTGCAGCCAGACGCCCGGGCGCGCCTGAGCCAGCCCGCCGACGAGCCGGACTGGCTCAGCCCGCCCAAGCTATCCCCACCGCCCAGCTGCGAACTGCGCAGCCTGTATGACTTCCTGGGCGACGTGCCCGAGTTCCGCAGCGCCCACGGCAAGCGCTACCCGCTGCAGACTGTGCTGGCGGCGGCGGTCTCGGCACGCATGGCCGGCTACCGCGGCGTGACCGCCTTCGGGCAATTCGCCAAGCTGCTCAGCCAAGAGCAGCTCGCCAGCCTGGACTGCTTCTACAGCCCCAGCCGGCAGTGCTACACGCCACCCTCGACGACCACCTTCCACAGGATTCTCGCCGATCTGCCCCCGGACACGCTGCAAGAAGCTCTCAGTGCTTGGTGCGAGCACCTGTCCGCCGAGCCGGAGCCGCTCCCGCAGCCGGCAGCGGCAAGCGTGCCGACGGTGCTGGCTCCCGTTCCGGCCGTGGCCATGGACGGCAAGGACATTCGCGGAGCCTCGAAGCAGACCGAGCAAGGGCGTCGCATGATGGTGGCCGCGGTGCAGCAGGGCAGCGGCCAAGTGCTGGGCCAGGTTGAGACCGAGAGCAAGAGCAACGAGATCCCGGCCGTGCGGCGGCTGGCCCGCAGCCTCAGGCTGGCCGGCAAGGTGGTCACCATGGACGCCCTCCACGCCCAGCACAGAACGGCGCGCTGCCTGCTGAAGGAGTGCGCTGCGGACTACCTCGTGACAGCCGTCAAGGACAACCAACCAACGATCTTGGACGAGCTGAAGGACAGGGACTTCTCGGACGGCCCGCACGTCGAGACCCTCGAGAAGAGCCACGGGCGCATCGAGCGGCGGCGCTACAGCGTCAAGGACCTCAGCGATAAGCAGTGGGACGGCTATGCACACCTGCACGGCAGGCAGATGGCTGTGCGCGTGGAACGCGAACGCACGCTTGTCAAGAGCGGCAAGAGGAGTTTCGAGGTGTCCTACGCGCTGACATCGCTGAGCCCGGAGCGGGTCACGCCCAGGCAGCTGGCCGCGCTCATCCGCGGGCACTGGGAGATCGAGAACCGGCTGCACTACGTGAGGGACTTCACGTATGACGAGGATCGCTGTCGGGCGTACGTCAGGGGACTGCCGCAGAATCTGGCCGGGCTGACCAACGCCGCCGTCTCCCTGATCCGCTGCCGGACGCGCTTCCCCTACCTGCCCGTCGCGAACCGCCACTTCGCGGCCCGCACGGACGAGGCCCTCGAGCTGATCCTGACGCCGCCGCAGCAACGCTAGCGGCCGGCGGCGCACTCTGCCGCTCAACCTTCGAGCCCCCAAGGGCGGTGCGCCCCGAACTGCGCCCAAGCGGTCTCACCGCATGCCCGCTGCCCAGCTCGGCGGCCCTTCAGGCCTCAATCCAGGCTGCTGCCGCCACCAAACCAGCCTGACCGCAACCCCCACCAATATCGTAGTCGCCCGCCACTCGCCATATGTTCGGATAACGGAATGTGCCTGGCGCTGCGGGGAGGGAGGGCGCCCGATCGCGACTGCGGCAGTTATCATGAAAGCAGGGTCACGGCGAGCGCTGCCAGCTCTCGGTCCGGCCGACCAAACCGCTCTCCGCACCGCGCGCCCAGTAACACCCTCGCGCGCCCGACGCTACCCCACTAGCTCAGCACTGACCGACTTCCATGCCACACGCACTCGATTCCAACACCCTTGACGGCCTACGCGACAGGGCCACGCGCATGCGTATCCACTCCGTGCGCTCCACAACCGCGGCCGGCAGCGGGCACCCAACCACATGCACGTCGGCAGCAGAGATCATGGCGGCGCACTTCTTCCACGCCATGCGCTACGACCCCCATGACCCGGCCAGCGAGGCGAACGACGTCTTCATCCTCTCGAAAGGTCACGCTGCGCCGGTGCTGTACGCCGCTTGGAGTCTTGCCGGGTTTCTCCCCGAGGGAGAGCTCATGAACCTGCGCAAGATCGACTCGGATCTTGAGGGCCACCCGCCCACGACGCTGCCATTCGTGGACGTCGCAACAGGCTCGCTAGGACAGGGATTGAGCGTGGGCGTCGGAATGGCCCACGCATGCCGGCTGGACGGCACGGACCGGCGCGTCTGGGTGCTCTTGGGAGATGGCGAGATCGCGGAAGGTGCCGTGTGGGAGGCCGCATCCATGGCCGCCAACGACGGACTCGGAAACCTCATCGCCACAGTCGACGTGAACCGCTTGGGCCAGAGTGCGCCGACCATGCTGCAGCACGACATGGATGCATACCGCCGACGGTGGGAAGCGTTCGGCTGGGACGTGGTGGTCGTGGACGGGCACGACATCTCGGCCCTTACGGCTGCCTATGACCACGCCCGCGAGAGCCTCGACTCCCCGACGGTCGTGCTGGCGAAGACCTTCAAGGGCCGCGGCATCCCCTGCGCCGAGAACAAGGACGGCTGGCACGGCAAGCCGATACCGGCCGGGGAACTGGCCGAGGAGACCTTGGCGTCGCTTCGCGCGCAGCTGACCGGCGCCGAGCATGAATGGCGCCCCAACCTCCCGCCGGCAAGGAACGGGTCCGCGTCGGAGCCGGCGCAGCCGGATCCGCCGCCGTATGTCCCTGGGGGGCCCAAGGTGGCCACACGGCAGGCCTACGGTGCCGCGCTTGAGACGCTCGCACGGACCGACCAGAGGGTTGTCGGGGTGGACGGGGATGTCGGGAATTCGACGTTCACGACCGACATCGCGAAGACCGACCAGCGCCGCCTGTTCCAGTGCTACATCGCCGAGCAGAACTTGGTTGGTGTGGCCATGGGCCTTGCCTGCCGCGGCAAGATCCCGTTCGCGTCGAGCTTCGCGTGCTTTTTGGCCCGGGGATACGACTTCATGCGGCTGGCCGCGATCAGCTCGACGAACGTAAAGCTCGTGGGCACGCACGCCGGCGTTTCGATCGGCGAGGACGGCGCCTCGCAGATGGGTTTGGAAGACTTGGCAATGGCCTGCGCGCAGCCGAACTACACGGTCTTCTACCCCTCAGACGCAACCAGTGCATGGAGGGCCGTGCAGCTGGCCGCCGGCTTGGAAGGACCGGTCTACATCCGAACGAGCCGGCCGAAGACCGCGATTCTCTACGATTCGGGCGAGAGCTTCGAGGTAGGCAAGGCCAAGGTGCTTCGATCCAGCGAGCGCGACGACATCGCGATCGTCGCCGCTGGCGTCACGCTGTACGAGGCCCTCGATGCCGCGCACCAGTTGGCGGGCGAAGGGATCCGCGCGCGCATCATCGACCTGTTCAGTGTGCAGCCGATCGACCGCGACACGCTGGCCGAAGCGGCCCGGGACTGCGGCGGAAGGGTGCTGACGGTCGAGGACCACTATGTGCACGGGGGAATCGGGAGCGCGGTGCTGGCGGCGCTGGCAGACGAGCCGGCGACCGTCCGGCAGCTCGCCGTGCGCGGCATTGCGCGCAGCGGCAAGCCCGCCGAACTGCTGGACCGATTCGGCATCTCGGCTCGCCGCATTGTGGAGGCGGCTAGGGAGATCGTGCGCTAGGACCCGCCCCGCGACGAGTCCCCGCCAAGAACCTGACGGGTTGAAGCTGCTTCACCTGCCTCGAATGCTTACAGACTGGCGAGATTCAGGGAATGCAGTTGCGTCGTGTCAACGGACTACCATGTGCCAACCCTTGAGGCCCCGGAAGTGTAGCCCTCTGCTGGGACACACGGAGCCGGTCCCCTGAGCGGGCCGAAGTCACTCCCGGGTTCGGGACCGGCCAATCACGAGGCGACAGCGAAGACATCGACGACAGCCGCCGTACAGCGCGGTTTCGGCACCGGCTCATGGTGCTCGCGCAAGCTCTCGATGTGAAACCGAATCGCCTCACGGATCTCGCGAACAGCCTCTGCTTCGGAAGCTGCGGTTGCGACGCAGCCGGGCAAATCGGGCACGTAGGCAGCGTAGTTTCGCGGTGATTTCTCGATGACGATGGTGTACTGCATTGTTGTGGTCAGTTCTTCAACGTAGCTTGCTTGATGATGCTCGACCCCGTGCCTCGTGCCAAGTATTCGCCCAGCCTACCGGCCATCTCCATCCGTTGAGACAGGTCCCGATTCCAAGATGCAGAGAACGGAATGTTCTACACACCGTCTTGGCCCGACGGCGCAATGGGAGGCTGCGCGGCCCGGAGTTCACGGGCGAGACGGGTGAAGGTCGAGGAGCTGGAGCGCCAGAACCTTCCGGACTACTGGTGCTCTCAGCGCATCGAACGGGCCGTGCGCCAGATCCTTCCCCGATGGGGGACCGGGCTTGTCAAACGCCCGCTTGGCGGGCCGTAGGCGCACCGGTTCGGACCCTACGGGCTCTGCGTGAGGGCAGTAAGGCGGTCGATGTCGAAGCCCCTGAGAAGGTCGAAGCAGAACAGGTCTGGCGCGTCCAGATGGCGTATCGGCCGGTCCAGGACCTCCTGGAGCGAATCCAGGCCATTGTGGCTGACGATCTCAGAGAAGGAGGCTGGCGATATCGCCCCTGCCGCGAGGGCGGAGACTTGGCTCCTGGGTCCTTCCGTCTCAATTCGTGCCGCCCCTCCAAGCCATTGCTGGAGAGCGATAAGCTGAGCCGCTTCGATTCCGAGCGGCCGCTCTCCGATCGCAGCGAGGACTTGCACGTTCCGCTCCGGCCGGTTGCCCGCAAGGGTTGCGTCACCGGAGAAGATGAGATCTGCAACGAGGACCCTCTCGCCCCTGCTGACGCGCTCCGCCGCTGTACCGGCAGCGGCCGCCTTGCCGCCGTCGTGCAGCAGGATCGAGAGTGGGCGGGGATTCGTGCCGCCGATCTTCTCCAGCAGCACGCCCGTGGCAGACAGCCCGTTGTTGAGGTCGAACCTGTAAGACCGCGTGTCGAGCCCATGCATCCGCGTGCCCGAGAGGAACCACGCGCGCTCGACTGCCACCGGGTTGTAGCGCAGCGTCCTTCGCAGGACCTCGCGCTGCTCGCGGGCCCAGCTCGCGCGCTCGCCGGGTTCGCCGGGGATTTCGCTGCGCTCGATCCGCTCTGCGAGTAGCTTGGCCAGCCCGAGGATCGTGAGGTTGTCGCGCGGAAGGCCGACGCGAAGTTCGCTGGCGGTGTAGTACTCGGCATCGGAAGAAGCCGGAGACTGGATGGCCCTCAGCCCGAAGTGCTCTGCGAAGAATCGAGAAGCTTGCAGCTGGTTGTCCGCCTCGTAGTTGTGGTCGGCCGGGTCGAAGTTCTCGTGGAACAGGAACGCATCTCCAGCTCCGTACAGGTCCCAGATCGGGGCAAGGGCGTCGTAGGTGCCGGGCTTGACCCTGTGTGACCGGAAGATGTCCTCGGCATTGTGGATCTGCAGCAGGGGCCGTGGTGCGATGAGGGATGTCAGGTGCGTGTACTCAAACTCCGAGAGCAAGTCCGTGCCCTTCTGTTCCCAGTCCCCGATGTCGCCGGGGCCGAAGTCTTCGATCCTTGAGATCAGCGACGAATGCCCAGCCACCGGAACGGCGGCCCGCACCCTCTCGTCCAGCGCAGTCAGCAGCACGGTCTGCCATCCACCGCCGGAGAGCCCCGTCATTCCCATCCGGCCCTTGTCGATTGCCGAATGTGCGTGGAGGTAATCGATGCCCCTCTTCGCGGCTAGGTAGAACAGTCCGATCCCGTTAGCGCCCACCAGATCCAGATGGGCCCCGAACCAGTGCTGGTTCTCGGGGTGGGCGAGTTCGCCGAAGTACAGCCATTCGAGGTTGAGCGAGTAGATGCCCTGCTTGACCTGATCGATGCAGCGCTGCTGCTTGTAAGCGATCTCCTTGCCGCTGCCGTAGATGTGGCCATTGACGTTAAGGATTGCAGGGGCGGGGAGGGTTGCGCCCTCGGGCTCGTACAGGAGCGCCGGGACGTGCAAGCCGGGCACGACCTCAAGCCGGAGCTTCCGGATCCGGTAGCCCGGCCTTGTTCCTTCGACGAAGCCGGCTTCTTCGAATGCAAGCGGCGCGTCAACCCACTCCGCGGGCCAGCCGCGAAGGATCTTCTCGCGGATCCTCTCGCGGATTCCTGCTGATCTTCTCGTCCACTCGGCGGCATTGGCCGGGCTGGGCGCCTCCGGCACGCGCTCCATCAGGTACCGGCTCAGCTGGTAGCTGACGACTTCCTGCGCAATCAGGCGCTCGCCGAGAACGGCTTCGATCACGGAAGCATCGGTCTGCGCCATGGCCGTAGCTGCCAGCGCACCCGCCAATGTCGCCACTCGAGCTTCCTTCCAAGGTCCGCGCATGGTCACACCAGCCACTATAGTTGGGCCGAAGTCGCCGCTCGCTGGGGACGCGTCGATATAATCCATTCGGGCCCTCGCGCCCTGGAGGTGTCATGTGACCAGTCTTCGCCCATCTAGGGCATTGATGCTTGCGCTCTTCTCACTGGGAGCGGCGACAGCCTATCAGGCGGCCAAGACGGAGCAGCTGATGGCGGAGGCTGCCAGCCGTTTCCTCGAGTCGCTGAACCGCATGCAGCTGATGGGCACTGTGTTCCCGATGGATGCCGCGGAACGCACGAACTGGCACTACTTCCCAGAGCCCGGATTCACGGATGAGTATGGCTACGTGCGGAACGGGATCACATTCAAGGACATGGATCCGAAGCAGAAACACTTGGCGTACGGACTGCTCAGCACGGGACTTGGACGAACTGGGTTCGTCAAGACCATGAACGTAATGGCGCTTGAGGAGATCGTCCGAGCGATTGAAGACGACCACACGGGTTACCGGGACACCGAGCGGTTTCACTTCACGGTCTTCGGGAAGCCCGCGATGACTGGTGACTGGGGCTGGCGCGTCGAAGGACACCATGTTTCGCTGCACTACGTCATCCGCGACGGAAAGCTCGTCGCCGCCAGCCCAACGTTCCTCGGAGCCAATCCCCACGAAGTTCCCCAAGGTCTGCACAAGGGGATGCGTGCCTTGGCCCGGGAGGAGGACCTTGCCCGCGGCTTGCTCACGTCGCTGGACGCCGCCTCGCAAGAGAAGGCGATCTTCGACAAGCAGGCGCCATACGACATAGTGACCATGGCCGACAAGCGGGCCAAGCTGGACGGCGCTCCCCAAGGCATTCCGGCCTCCTCCATGAGTGACGCACAGTATTCGGACCTGCTTGGCCTGATCGATGAGTACGCCGGGACGATGCCGCCAGAAATCGCAGCACGCCGCATGAAGGCCGCTCGCGAGACAGCCCGCGAGCACCTGTACTTTGGCTGGGCCGGGGACATTGAGCGCCCCGACGCGAAGCCGATCGAGATTGGCGGCAAGACGACCGAGAACAGGCATTTGGCTGGGAACTACTACCGGATTCAGGCGCCGACATTCCTGATCGAGTACGCCAACACCCAGAACCAGAGCAATCACAGCCACGCCGTATGGCGGGACTTCAGCGGGGATTTCGGATATGACGTGCTGGCGGCACACTTCGGCGGCGTGGCGCACGGACTGGGTGACTTCGCCGCCGACTGATCCTCGATTCCACGCGGCTGCGAGGTCGCGGACGGCCCTTGGCGGGGGGGCATGCACGGGAGTGCGAACAGTCACATTTGGATCGCAGTGCCCGGTTGAACGGACTGGGCTGTCACCTCAAGTGTTCGTCGATACGATGGCGTGTGGGCCGCTGGTCGGGCGCGAACTGTATTCGCGGGGAGCTTTGGCCTGTCGGGTCTCCGCCGAGGTCGCGGCCAAGTGCGGGCTAAGCCCGCCAACGCTGACGAGTTTGACCGCACGAAAGATGCGGGAAGATCTGGGGCGGGCAATGGTTTCCCGATATCTGCGATCGAACAGCGAAGGCTCGCGAACTGCCGACCCTACGCCGCCGGCTGCCCGTGCAACCAATCTGCGCATGCGGGCACTTGCCAGCCTCTGGACAGGACGGATCGCGCCTAGCGGCGGCTGAGATGGGTCCAAGAATCCTATCCGTCTCCACTGCAGTTCCTACGAACAGAATGCCCCAGGTGGAGGTCCGGGATTTTGGGGAGGCCTTCTTCGGGGGCAAGATCAGGGGTCTGGATCGCCTATTGCAGGTCTACGACAACGCCGCAATCCAGACCGGGCACTGCTGCCTACCGAAGAGCTGGTACGAAGCCCCCGACCATGGCTTTGCAGAGAAGAACAGCCTCTACATCGAGCATGCGGTCGGCCTGCTGAAGGACGCCGCCGTCCGGTGTCTGGCCGCAGGAAACACCGACGCCTCAGAGGTCGACCTGATTGTGACGGTTTCGACCACAGGCATTTCTACGCCCAGCCTGGACGCGAGGCTGATGGCCGAGATCCCCTTCCGGCCCGATGTCCAGCGGCTCCCGATCTTCGGGCTGGGATGTGCCGGCGGAGTGTTGGGCTTGGCTCGCGCGGCCGCCTGCGCCCGTGCGGTCCCGCCTGCCAAGGTCCTGTTTCTCGTCGTTGAGCTCTGCACGCTGACATTTCGTGGCCGCGACCGATCCGCGAAGAACCTGGTCGCCACTGCCCTCTTCCGGGACGGGGCGGCGGCAGTGCTGCTGGCGACGGACGGATCGGGGCCAAGGGTCGTCGCTTGGGGGGAGCACACTTGGCCGAACTCTCTTGAAGTCATGGGCTGGGAGGTTGCCGATGACGGCCTTGGCGTCGTGTTCTCCAAGAGCATTCCGGACCTCGTCCGCCGGCAGATGCGGGGCGTGACCGAGCGGTTTCTCGCAGGCCTCGGGCTGAGCGTCGGCGACATCGACGGCTTCGTTTGCCACCCGGGCGGGGCGAAGGTCCTGGACGCCATTGGGGAGGCCTTGGACCTGCCGGACCGAGCGCTCGAACACTCTCGGTCGGTGTTGCGCGACTACGGCAACATGTCAGCTGCCACCGTGTTCTTCGTGCTGGACCGCATGCTCAGGAAGGGGCAGGCGCGGCGTCACTTGATGACAAGCTTGGGCCCGGGATTCTCGGCGGCGTTCCTACTGCTGGAGTCCGACTGAGATTCGAGGCGGTCGAATGAGTGCCCTGCACTGGGTTGTTGGCTTCTTGGTCCTCCAACGCTTGGCGGAGCTAGCCGTCGCGCGCCGGAATCACCGTCTTCTGCGCGCGCGAGGGGCCGTCGAAGTGGGCCGGAGGCACTACCCCGCACTCGTCAGCCTCCACATCGGATGGCTGGTGGCGCTGGTGGCGACGGTCGACCCGCAGACGCGAGTGTCCCTGCCGCTGCTCGGGGTGTTCGCGCTACTCGAGTGCGGCCGGGTTTGGGTGATCACGACACTCGGACCGCGATGGACCACACGTGTGATGGTCGTGCCGGGCGAGCCGAGGATCCGGACCGGACCCTATCGGTTCGTAAGGCATCCCAATTACCTGATCGTGTGCGGCGAGATCGCCGTCGTCCCACTGATGTTTGGCGCGTGGGCTCTGGCGGCGGTCGCGTCAGTGCTGAACTTGATCGTGCTCCGGACAAGGATTGCCGTTGAAGATCAAGCGCTCGAGGAGGCCTGTGCCGAAGGGTAGCCTCGCGAGAGTGCACGCGACCAAACGTCGTGGGAGGTTGACGAATAGGCTGACGGCCGCTGCGTTGTCAGGTCTGCGCCCTCGGCAAGGGTAGTCGCCAACAGTCGTCATGCGACTGTCTCGGACCGTTGCGTGTTCTCCAGGCTATCGCCGGGTAGCACTCAGTCGGCGGCAGCGTGGGGCTCATTCACCTCCCTGACGACGTGATCGGCTCTGAATTCGGTGCGCCGAGCGCATTACGGCAATGCTGTCGATTCCCACTGCGCCGACCCTGCGGCCCTTGATTCGGCTCAGCGGTCATCAGGCCGTCGCCCTTCGGGCCGTTTCATCCCTCCCCCGTTTGAAGCAGAGCGGCACCCGGACCCGAGTGCAACTCTTGGCTCCCCGGCGCTCAATGCAAAGGCCCACTCGCCGTGCTGCCTGCGGATCAGTGCAGATCCGCCGTCGCCCCGCCATCGATCGCGATGGCCGTTCCTTGGATGTGGTCGGCGTCCGGTGAACAGAGGAACGCCGTGAGCTTCGCCACATCCTGCGGAGTTCCAAGGCGTCGCAGGCCCTGCCTCCGGATGGCCTTGGCCCGCACTTCGGCGGCGCCCACCCCCAAGGCTCTCGCCCGATCCTCGAACAGCTCTTGGACGCGGTCGGTCTCGGTCAGGCCCGGATAAACGGCGTTAACGCGGACACCGTCCCGTTTCCCACGGGCCGAGAGCCCCTTGCTGAAGTTTGCCATCGCGGCATTCACGGCTCCTCCGATCAGAAAGTTCGGATCCGGAGTGCGCGCGAACCCCCCAATGATGTTGACGATGCAGCCTTGGCGTCGGGACAGTTCCTGCCAGAACAGCCGGCTCAGCCGGAGGCAGGCGTAGAACTTCAGCGCAAACCCGTCCTCCCATTCCTCGTCCCCCTGCTTGAGGAAGTCACCGCCCCGTGTGGCTCCTGCGTTGTTGATGAGGATGTCCAGACCCGCGAACGTGTCCTGCAACTCCGCATGCAACGCCGCGCACCCCTCTGCGGTGCGCAGGTCGAGCGCTATGGTCTCGACCCGGCGCCCGGAAGAGTCGGCGATCTGGTGGCCAGCGGCAATCAGGTGGGATTCGGTCCTGGCGGCCAGCAGGCAGTCGCAGCCTTTGCTTGCCAGCTCCTCCGCAATCGCTCGGCCGATACCACGGCTCCCGCCGGTTACGACCGCGACCTTGCCCTCAAGACCCGTTGCCACTATGGACCGCCAGAGGATACCATGCAGGTTCGTGGTGCCGGGAAACGCTTCTGGTGGGGCCACAAGAGGAGGTATTCTGCGGTGCCAGGAGAGAGTATGACCGCTCTAGTGGCCGGAGCGACTGGCGCGGTGGGAACGGCCCTGACTTCCCGTTTGGCCACTCGCAGGCGCTGGACGGTCCTCGGGTTGTCCCGTCGGCCCCCAAAGAGTCCGATTCCTGACGTCTCGCACGTGACCGGTGACCTGGCGGATCCATGCTCCTGCGCCGCAGCGCTCTCGAAGCACCCCCCGGTCACACACATCTTCTACTGCGCTCGTGTGACCCATTCGGACGAACCGGTGGAGAGCGTCAGCGAGAACCTCCTGCTGCTGGAGGGTGTCATCGAGGCCGCCGACCGACGTTCGGGAGAGCTTCGGCACGTCCACATAGTGCAAGGCGGAAAGTACTACGGCGTCCACCTCGGTCCGTTCCCAACGCCCGCCCGCGAGGATCAGGACCGGTGTGCCGAACAGAACTTCTATCACGCGCAAGAGGACTTCCTGCGCGGTCAGTTCGACGTTCGGCTCGTTTAGGGACTGGTCTGCATGCCGACCGAACACGCTGCTGCACTATTCGCCCCGCATTGCCCGGAACATCGTCAGCACATTGGGCTGCTACGCCGCGGTCTGCAGGGAACTTGGCTGGCCGCTTGACTTTCCAGGCCCGCCTGGAGCGTACGGCAGTCTGACCCAGGTTACGAGCCTTCGGGTCCTGGCGAGCGCCATGGAGACAATCGCCACTGATCCCGCCTGTGCCGGAAAGGCGTTCAATGTCACGAACACGGACCTCTTTCGGTGGCGGGCCGTCTGGCCCGAGCTTGCCCGCCAGTTCGGGATTTCTCTGGGCAAAGTGCGGCCGTCCCTGCTTTCCGCCACGATGGCAGACAAGGACGCCGTCTGGCGCAGGGTTTGCGAACGGCACAACCTTCGGGCAAGCTCTATGGCCGACGTGGCCAACTGGCCCTTCGCCGACGCCACACTCGAGCGTTACTGGGATGAGATCCTGTGCCACAACCGGGCTCGCGGGCACGGCCTCGACGGTTGGGACGACAGCTTCGCCCGCTTCTTCAAGATCCTCGCGGCGTACCGCAGCGCCCGCATACTGCCTTAGCGTGACATCCCGGACCGATCGGTGCGCGTGCTTCCCAGCAAGATAGTCACCGCCAAAGCGGCGGCCTCGCTCGTTCCAGACGGATGCGCAATTGGCGTCACCGGTGGGGGTGGCGGTCTCGTCGAGCCCGACACTCTGCTCCGTGCCATTGAACGGCGCTTTCTGGAAACCGGTTCTCCGAGAGACCTGACGCTTGTCCACGCGCTCGGGCTTGGCGATCGGGACCGGCGGGGCGTCAACCGGTTCGCCCACATCGGAATGGTGAGGCGCGTCATCGGCGGTCATTGGGTCTGGTCGCCGAGGATGCAGGCCATGGCCCAGGCTGGGCAAGTGGAGGCCTACGTGCTCCCCGCAGGAGTCATCACGCAGCTCATGCGCGAGATCGGGGCAGGGCGGCCGGGCCTCATCACGCACGTCGGCCTCGGCACGTTTGTTGATCCGCGAGTCGAGGGAGGCAAGATGAATGCTTCCGCACGGGAGGACCTCGTTGAGCTGATCGAGATTGATGGGCAGACCCTGCTGCGGTACAAGCCATTCTCCGTAGGGGCCGTGTGCATTCGCGGCAGTTTCGCGGACTCCGACGGCAACCTCTCTTTGGACGAGGAAGGGGCTACTCTGGACGCGCTCGCGCTGGCGATGGCGGCGCGCAACACCGGGGGCCGGGTGCTGACCCAAGTGCGTCGCCAAGTCCCGCGGGGGTCCATTCCCGCAAGGGCGGTGACAGTGCCTGGCGCAATGGTAGATGCGGTAGTTGTGGATCCGGGCCAGAAGCAGAGCTACGCCCCGGATGCAGACCTTGCCCTGTCGGGCTCCCTGCCACCCCGAGAGGGGGACTCGACGCCGGCGCCGCCGGCCCGCCTTGACGTCCGGCAAGTCATCGCACGCCGGGCCGCCCGCGAACTGCGGCCCGGATCTGTTCTGAACTACGGCTTCGGCATCCCGGACGCAATCGCCAAGCTGGTGGCCCGGCAGGGCGAGGTCGACCGCTACCGCCAGACCATCGAGCATGGGACGTTCGGGGGGGACTTGCTCGATGGCGCGCTGTTCGGGTTCGCACGCAATCCGCGAGCGATGATCGACTCGCCGTCGCAGTTCGACTTCTACAGTGGTGGCGGGTTGGACTTGGCGTTTCTGGGGATGGGGGAAGTCGACGCCGACGGGAACGTCAACGTATCGAAGCTGCAGGGCGCGCCGGTCGGTCCCGGAGGTTTCATCGGGGATTATATACGAGAGTGGCGGAGCTACAACATCTTGTGCTTGACATGATCGCCACTTTCAGGTAAGACTGGGGTGTGGCACAGAAGGCACCGGGCAAGGCGTACCGCAAGGGAATCTCGCTCAGGGAGTTCCTGCTGAGGTTCCCGACTGACGAAGTGGCGGAGAAGTGGTTCATCGAGCAGCGCTGGCCGGACGGCGTGTGCTGCCCGCAGTGCGGGTCGCTGAACGTCCAGACGGGCAGCAAGCACAAGACCA
>JAPPMC010000256.1 GCA_028819235.1 Bryobacterales bacterium | reverse complement strand
GATGCCACACGAGGGGTGCCGTTGTCAAGTCCCGCTTATGGGGCATGGGCAGGTCCCGGGGGCGTCGGGTAATGTCATTGTCCGGGCGATTGGGCTTCGGGTAGAATCCCGCGAACTGGCGGCCGAGCGGATCCATTCGGGCTTGTGGCACGACCTGGTTCGGAAAGGGCTCTCCAGTCAAGGGGTCCGTGATCACCGTATCGAGGCGGTTCGAAAAATCTCCCTGCACCTCAGGAGGATGGGGGATGTCGTCGCTCGAGAACGTCCGCCCGGTCCTTCGACGGGCCCCCTCCCAGTTGAAGAAGAAGAACGTCTTGTCCTTCCTGACCGGACCGCCGACCGAGAAGCCGAAGATGTTGTAGCGCAGGGGCGCCTTGCCGGCGGCGAAGAAGGTTCGCGCGTCAAGAGCGTCATTGCGGAGGAACTCGTAGGCAGCGCCGTGGAACTCGTTCGTTCCCGAGCGCGTCGTCATCAAGATGAACCCTCCGCCGGTCCTGCCGTACTCGGCAGAAAGGTTGTTGATCTCGACCTTGAACTCCTGCAGCGACTCCGACGTTGGGTTGAGCCCGAGCTGTGCGATGCCGATCGTCGAGTTCTGAACGGAGGTGCCGTCGAGTTGCCACATCTGGTTGCGGGAGCGCCCTCCGGCCATCGAGAAGAAGGGCAACTGCTCGCCGCCAGCCCCTTCGTTGCGGAATACAACCGTGCCGGTTAACCGGACCAGCGATGCTGCGCGACGGCTCTCCACGGGCATGTTCATCACCGTCGTGCGTTCGATCAGCTGGCCCACGGTGGACGTCTCCGCTTGCAGCAACGGCGCGGCGGCCTCGACCGTCACGGTCTCGGTGACGTCGCCCAGCTCCAGCTGGACATCAACGGTCCGGACCGTGCTGGTCTCCATGACGATTCCGCCTTGCGCGATGGGCTTGAAGCCGGAGCTGAGCACGTTCAGCTCGTAGCTCCCGGATTGCAGCAGGGGGAAGGTGTAGAGCCCGGCCTCGTTCGTCTGCGTTTCCATGGCGATTCCCGTGGCTACGTTCTGCAGGGTTACCGCAGCCCCGGGGATCACCGCTCCGGTACTGTCGGTTACCGTTCCTTTCAGCTGGCCTGTCTGGGCCAGCACAACTTGGGCGAAGAGGCACGCAGCGGCCACGAAGCCGCCGAGGCGCCGAATACTTGTACCACGCATGGCATCCTCCATTTCGGTTGTCGCGAGAGCCGCCCCAAGCGACTCAGGCAGAGGGCGGCGATGCGCGCGCCGAAACTAACACATAGCGGTCTTGCTGTCAATCGTTCGTTAGTTCGCTCTCGGAGTCACGTTGCGATGAGATGGAGGCTTGTAGGATTCGGGATGATCTACTGCTGACGCAGGAGGAGGTTGTCGGGGAGCTTCGAGAGCCTTGCGGTAAGCGTTCACAGATGCTCAGACTGTCGCCGATGAATGAGCGTTCCTCCAGTGTCGCGGGACCACCCGTCCAGCCGCGAACCTTGCTTCCCGGCGCGTTGCGCACTCCGATGAGCACTATCGAGTCGGCCTGTCACTTGCCTCCGTGCGGTGGGCTGCCTTGCTGAATGGAGGTGTCAGGAGGTGGCCCGCTTGGGGAATCGTGCTCTTCCCCATGGTGCGTCCAGGCCTCGCGTCCCGATCGTGTCCAATTCTGCACACGCAATCCCCGAAATCCATCGAAGTCTCTGACATTTGAGGTTACGAGGATCAGGTCATTGACGAAAGCGATCGCCGCAATCTGACCGTCAACGAAAGGCGGCGTCTTGCCAATGGATGTGAGCCTTGCACGCTCAAAGCCGTGCCAGTCGGCCGCCTCACGGTTGTAATCGAGCACCGGAAAGCTAGTGAGCACCACATCCCGGATGTATCGTTCGATCATTGACCGGCGCCGTGACGGCGGAAGACGGGCGCAGCCGAAACGCAGTTCATGCCAAACGGGAGCTGGGATTGCCGCCTCTTCCTGGTGCTGGCACAGACCCTGTATGATCCCGCGTGCTGGCTTCGGCCGCAGTGGTTCCGACACTATATTGGTGTCGAGCAAGTAGCGCACCTAGATCTGAGACTCGCGACCCGAACTCGTGTCGCGTACTCCCTCCAGCAGTTCCGCCGGATCAAGATCGAGCTCTGACGGGTCCACTGTTCTCCTGAATTCTTCGTAGGCTTCGGAGAAACGGTGCCGACCTGCCACGATTCGCTCGAAGGATCGATGCCCCAACAGAACCGCCACAGGTTTGCCTCGGCGGGTGAGACGCACCGTCTTGCCGAGTTCGGCCTCGCGAACCAGTCTGGGCAGGTTGCGGCGCGCCTCCGCTATCGAATGCTGATCAGCCATCCCGTCTCCCGTTATGTTCATCAATATGTACATTATAGGGGTCCCGCAGGCCTGCGCAACGCATCGAGTACGTGGCGAGTCCACCGTCCGCAACCAATAGAGCTTCAAATCGCTCACGGGCAGGGGCTCGCCCTACTCTCAAGGAGTCGACAGGGGCAACAGGTTGCACTCGCATCTCGGACCGTGTTCGGCGGAATGGACTCTAGGGGGTCGAACATATTCGCGTAGACCGCGCGGTCCTTCGAATCGCAGGGGCGAGCCAGATGGTGTCGGAACTGCCGGGGCTGGCCGACAGATCCACCGGCCTAGTGACTGGGGACAGACAACAGTCGGTGTGGGCTGGCCATCAAGCCAAGCTGGAATCGAAGCGGGACCGCTGACTGCCCCGCCCACCCGCGTTGGAACAGGTTGTCGGACCTCGCCTGCCACGACTGCATAGTGGGAGGATGGAACGGGTCCGGTAATATCAGGCAGCAGAGGCTCCAAGGTGGTGACGAAGCGCAATCGATCCACAGGCCGCTTGAGCGACCTCTTGGCAGCGGGCGAGTCCGAACATCTGGAGTGTAAACGGTCCGCCGCAGCCACTGATCCCATCTCCCGGAGCATCTGCGCGTTCGCCAACGATCTCGCAGGCAGCGGGGAGCCGGGTGCAATCATCGTGGGCCTTGAGGACGATGGGAGCTGCGCGGACCTGAAGGTCACGGACGACCTCCTGCTCAAGCTGGCGCAACTGAAGGACAACGGCACTCTTCAGCCGCTCCCGTCGCTGAACGTTTCCAAGCACGCGATCAACGACTGCGAGGTCGCTGTGATCCGCGTCGAGCCGTCGCGCCATCCGCCAGTTCGGTTTCGGGGCCGCGTTTGGGTGCGGGTCGGCCCTTCCAATCGGCAGGCCACACCGGAGGACGAACTGCGCCTCGCCGAGCGATCTATTGCCAACAGCCGTCCTTTCGACATGCGGCCAGCCCCCGGGACTACTCTAGACGACTTGGACGTTGTCTACGCGCGTACGGAGTACATTCCACGAGCCGTGGCGGAGGAAGTGCTCGAAAGGAATGAGCGCCCGCCAGACCACCAGCTCCGCTCGTTGCGGCTCGTCACCAGCGGAGCCGCCACATGGGGAGGCCTGTTAGCAGTCGGACGAGATCCTCTAGGTTGGCTTCCGGGAGCGTACGTGCAATTCCTGCGCATCGATGGCGAGGAACTCACGGATCCAATCCTTGACCAACAGCGCCTACAGGGACGATTGGCAGAGATTCTACATGATGCGGACAGGCTTCTCCGATTGAACATCTCATCCCGAACAGAAATCGCTGGACACCTGACGGAGATGAGATACCCAGACTACCCTCTGGTCGCTCTGCAGCAGGTGGTGCGAAATGCAGTGATGCATCGCAGTTACGAGGGCACCAACTCGCCAGTGAGGATCTATTGGTACTCCGACCGTATCGAAATCATGAGCCCTGGTTCTCTTTATGGCAGGGTCAACCCAGAAAACTTCGCGAAAGGGGAGACTGACTACCGGAATCCTCTGGTTGCGGAGTCCATGTGTCACCTAGGATTCGCTCAGCGGTTCGGATTCGGCATTCCGCAAGCACGGAAGGCACTCGCTGAGAACGGAAACCCGGATCCTGAATTCTCCTTCTCGTCCGCCAATGTACTGGTCACTCTGAGACCCGAACGATGACGACTCTCACGTTCTTCAACAACAAGGGTGGTGTTGGAAAGACTTCACTCGTCTACCACTTGGCATGCATGTACAGCGATCTAGGACTCAACGTAGTAGCAGCAGATCTTGATCCCCAAGCCAACCTGACGAGCATGTTCCTTGAGAATGAGCGGCTTGAGGATTTGTGGGGACCGGTAGGCGATCGAAGGACGGTGTACGGAGCGCTGGAACCCCTCTTAGAGGGAACTGGAGATGTCACGGTTCCCCATTTGGAAGAGACGAGCCACGGTCCCTACTTGGTTGTCGGAGATCTGTGCCTTTCTTCGGCGGAGGACGAACTCTCGATCCAATGGCCAAGCTGCCTAGACAAGAAGCCAAGGGCGTTCCGCGTGCTCTCTGCTCTGTGGAGAATTCTTGATGCAGCAGCTTCGAAGGCTGAGGCGGAACTCGTGCTCGTAGACGTAGGACCAAACCTCGGTTCGTTGAACCGGGCCGCGCTAGTAGCCACGGACTATGTCGCCGTTCCGCTGGCACCGGATCTCTTTTCGTTGCAGGGTTTGAAGAATCTTGGCCCGACGCTCAAACAGTGGCGCGAGGGATGGCTAGACCGCCAAGACCGCAATCCCGTCCCTAGCCTCCGGACACCTGAGGGAAGTATGAGGCCAATTGGGTACGTCGTCATGCAACACGCTGTTCGCCTTGACCGTCCGGTGAAGGCTTATGCGCGGTGGATGAAGCGAATTCCAGATGTCTACGCGCAGGAGATGCAGGCAACGAGAACCCGGCAGGCTATCCCCTCAGATACCGTGCCAGAATGCCTCGCCACGCTGAAGCATTTTCGCAGCCTCATGCCTTTGGCTCAGGAGGCACGCAAGCCCATGTTTGCACTGAAGTCAGCAGACGGCGCCATTGGCGGCCATGCAAACGCAGTGCGCTCCTGCTATCGCGACTTCCGAGACCTGGCCGTAACGATTGCGAGACGGTTGGACATGCAGCTGCCGTGACCGAGTTTCGCTCGGGATCCAGCCCGCGAACGCCTCGGAACTATAGGCTGGAGGTTCGCGGCGCCTTCGCTCGGGCGGGCCAGCGGCGATGCCATGCGCGTCAGAGTGGACAGCGGCGGAACCTTCACCGACTTCGTCGCAGGGGACGGCCCTGCATGGCTTCAAGGCGCGAACTACCCCGGCCGCCCCGCCGGGGCGATCCTGCAGGGCCTGAGCCGCTTCTCCCCCGACGAGGTGGTCCACCGTTCCACTGTCGCGACCACCACGCATCGCCTTCGTCGCCACGTGGGGATTCGAGGACCTGCTGGAGCTCGCACGACAGAATCGGCCGTCGCTGTACGCATGGCACCCGGCGCACTGAAAAGCGCTAGTGCAGCCGGAAGACCGGCACGGTCTGCGCGACAGGACGGTGCACGACGGATCGGTCCTTGAGGCCCTGGAGGAGAGCGAAATCGCGGCCCTAAAGGGCGGGCTGGCCGATGTCGAGTCGGTCGCGGTCTGCCTCCTCCACACCTACGCCAACCGCGCTCACGAGCGACGCCTAGGACAGGCCCTGTGCGGGGCCCTTCCCCGCCAGCTGTCGGTATCCAGCTCAGGCACTATGAGCAATGTCAGCTTCGGTGGGAGGCTCCCCGAGCAGGGTTGGCCCTTCAGCTACTACGAGACAATCGCCGGCGGCATGGGCGCATGGCCAAGGGCCGCCGGCCTTAGCGCTGTTCATTCCCACATGACCAACAACGTCAACATGCCGGCCGAGTCTCTGGAACGGGGTATCCCGTGCGGATCTGGCGCTACGCGATCCGCCGCGGAACCGGCGGCATGGGCCTGCACAGGGGTGGACACGGCGTGATCCGGGAATACGAGTTCCTGGCCGACGCGACGCTCTCGATCCTGGCCCATTGGAGGAAGCGCCGACCCTCCGGAGCCGAGGGGGGAGGTAGCGGAGCCCGGGGCAGGAACTTGCTGGACGGAGACGTGATCGTCCCCAAGGGCAATTCTCAGGTACGGCGAGGGGACCGGCTGCGCATCGAGCGTCCACGAGGCGGAGGGAGCTTCCCGGAGCCGGGTGACGCCCGATAGACTCACGCCGGCGTCACGGGCGGCGCTTGGCATGGAGGACAAGCGACCGGTCGCGCAACCCTCCCCTTCCTCAAGGAGGATGATGGCGGCTTCCTTCCCTGCGATGGCGTTCGTCCGTCCAGCGACGGCGATTTCCGCCGCAGGGCGGTCCGCTCCTCCGGCGGAGCCCATCCGAGACCACAACCGCCGTGCGATCGAAGTGAGCGTTTAGGGCGATCCGTTGACCTGCCTGCCACGAAGGCGACCCCCGCTCGCGGTGGGCGGCCCCGAGAGAATTCGTCGCGTGGCGGTGCGACGCCAGTGCGGAATTCTCGTCCACCGCAGCCTCGTCCCAGTCCGCCTCGGCTGCCCAGTCCCTTCCGCGCTGCCCGGTGCTTTGCTTCCAAGGTCGGAATGGGCCGGCCCGACCCTATTGCTGAATCTCACATCCCACGAACGTACGGCCCCCCAACGCTGTCCCGCAATTCATCGCAGCGGGCGCGAAGCGCATGCAGCACTGGAGCGAGCGTGGGCTCGTCAACCAGATTCGAGACCTCATCCGGGTCTGCTTCTAAGTCGAAGAGCTGTTCGAACACCGGGTTGCGCTCGAAGTAGCGAACGTACTTGAACTTCTCCGTTCTCACGCCCTCGCTCTTCGGAATCGTCTCTCGCTCGTATAGGTGCTCGTAGAAGAAGTCGTTCCGCCAATCCACGTTTTCACCACGCAGCAGGGGAACCAGGCTGCGTCCACGCATTTCGCCCGGCACGGGGATATTGGCGAGATCGAGCATAGTGACAGGACAGTCGAAGCTGAGGGCCATTTGTTCCACGACCGATCCGTGCCGAGATCTGTCACTACGGGGGTCGGCGACGATTAGAGGCTTGCGAATCGATCCTTCATACATCAGCCAGATTCCCGTGAGCCCCTGTTCACCGATCATGATCCCGTTGTCCCCCGTGAAGATGACAACGGTGTCGTCAGCAAATCCCTGACGCTCGAGCTCAGCGACGATGCGGCCCACCTGTACATCCACGCCTGTGATGAGCCGATACATCCCCTTCATCATCTTCTGGTACTTCTCGGGAGTGTCGAATCGGCGGAACCATCTCTGGCGGTTCATCGAGACTTGGATGAATCCCGGCAGCTGACGAAAGTAGCCGTCATCCGCCACCGGCGGCGGCGGGATGACCGCGTCCCGGTATAGGTCTTCTTGGCTCTTGTCGTAGATGTACTGCTCGAGGTTGTCGTCTTCAGGGTGGGGTGCGCTGAAGCTGACCGACAAGCAGAAGGGCTGATTCGCCGAGCTTGTCCGAATGAACTCGACGGCGTCGTCGCCATTGATCTCGGTCAGGTGCTTGACGGTGCCGTCCTCTGCACGCCGATAGTACGGATTCCGCGTCGAGCTGGCGATGCGGCGCCTGTAGAAATCAAACATTCGGGCAGGTGCGCGCGGATCCACCTCGACTCCCAGCTTTCCGACGAAGCCAGTGCGGTACCCGCCAGCCTTGAGGAGGGCTGGGTAGCTGCGATCCATTCGCTGCACACTCATCGGCGGCATTGTGAACGTGTAGCGATGTTCCCGACGGTATTCCCCGGTCAGGATGCTGGCACGGGTCGCCGCACAGATCGAGGTGGTGCAGAAAGTGTTCGAGAACTGAACGCCGCGCCCGGCAAGCCGGTCGATGTTGGGCGTCTGGATAATCTCGTTCCCAGCGCACCCCAGCAGATTCCAGCGATGATTGTCCGTCATCAGGAACACGATGTTGGGCGGGCGAGAACCAGCCTGGCCTCGGGCTTCGGTCCGCCCGACCACGGCACTAGCCGTGGTTCCCATAAACGTGCGGCGTGTCATCCAGTCCGATGGCATGAGAGTTGCTTCCCGTCTTGATGAGACCACATCGCCGTTCCGAGCGGGTCGATCCGTACGGTAGCTACCCCAACTGCTCGGACCAGCCGTCCTGTGCCGACCGTTCGTGCTCGCGATGTGCACGCCATTGGCAGCCAACGAGTCCTACGACGCACCTGGATGGGGCCCACCCCGAGACGGTGCGCGGCAGGTCCGGCACCTGTCCCTTGGCAGTCCCGGCGACGGTCGGAAAGCGTCCCTTTCCCCTACGTTCCTGCAATTGCTGCTGGGCACGGCTTCGCCACCCGGGGACGGGCGACCCGAGTGGGCAGGTCCTGATGGCCACTCCCAGAGCGCCCCGCTCCAGCCGGGCACTAGAGAAGAGAGGACGGGTGTTGGTGCCGACGACAACTGCCGACTCTAGTCGACGCTCTCCGACGACCGTCGGGCCTCTGAAGGCTTAGCCCAGTTGTCCGCGCGTTCCCATGGGGGCCACCGACTGCATAGCTTGGGTGCGCGCTGCGCCTCAGGGCCTAGAGATGCCTGCCGACTCGAAGGCGGCGGCCATGCGTTCGTAGCACACCCGGGTCGTCAAGATGGGCTGGTAATCCAGTTCCCTATGGATCTGAGCGCTGACCTCGACGTTGGCGTACCCTTTGAAACCAAGCCGCAAGAGCTGGGAGCAGAGCTCCGAATAGTCGGTATCGCCGTCCCCCGGCAGCAGGAATCGGTGACTGTCCCCTTCCCGAATTGCGTCCTTGAGGTGCACGTACGGGCTGACCGGTATGAGCTGCTCCATGGTTGGGACCAGTTCCAGCCCTGCCAGCCAGAGGTGGCTGTAGTCATAGGTGCAACGAAACCACGGACTTCCCACCTGCTCCAGCAGCCACAAGCTCCGGTGCACGTCGTTGACTGCGTGTGCCACGTGCGGCTTGAAGCAGAACACGGTGCGCCCCTGCTCGGCGACACTCGCGAGCTCGCCGGCCTCTTCGACCATTTGGTGCCTGACGTCGTCCCACTCGCCCGGCCTTCGGCCCAACACCGTCTCGAAGATCGGAGGCGTCCCGGGGACGATCTGCTGCCCTAGCTCAATGGCCCGCAGCAAGCGCTCTCGGTTCTCGCCGGGAATGTGGGCGGGATCAGCAATGCGGAGATTCTCCAGGAGAGCGGGTACAACCAAGTCGTGTTCGACGAGCATTGCCCGCAGTCGAGACCGGTCCCGCAGGGAGAGCTGGGCCGGCTCGGTCGGCCAGCCGGGAATCAACGAAATCTCTACGCCGTCGTAACCCGTGCGAGCGATCAGTTCGAGGGAATCCTCCCAGTTGAGCATTTGGTGGGCATACGTCCCGAAGCTGAGCCCAATGTTGGGACCAGCCCCGGCGCACACCGAGGCCGCCGCCATAGTGGACAAGAACTCGCGACGCCTCAGCCCCCCGCCAGGCAGGCCTTCACGCACGGAAACCGCTCCCGACCTGTTCGCGCGGCTCGGCCCGCGTTAGCCGCCCACGTACAAGGGGCGATTCGAGGCTTGGCTCGTGTCGCGCTTCCAGTCCTCCAGCGCCGCACCTGCAAGTTGTCGCGCACGTTCCCTCAGTGAAGACAGCTCACTGTCTCCGTACTGTTCGAACTCACGTGCGATGCGAACGTCGTCTTCGATCTGGCCGATCGTCGTGCAGCCGACAGCCAAGCAGTGGATGGGCAGGCTCAGCACGTACTGGATGCACTGGCGAACGCTGAGAGACTGCAGGAGCTTCGCGTTTGCCAAGCTCTTCATCCCTTGGATGCCCAAGCCGCGACGCTGCGCCTCGGGCAGCACAAGGCGCTCAAAGCTGAGATAGGACGGATCCGCCGGATTGAGTGGCATCAGGATCGTGTCGTAGTCGTCGTAACGCTCCAGCATCGCCAAGTGGACATGAGGGTCTCGATGCCCTGTGAAACCCATGAACCGGCATTTTCCCGCCTTCTTAGCAGCTTCGAAGGCTTCAATGGCTCCACCCGGCCCAAAGATCTGGTCCACTTCCTCCATCTCACCGACTGCGTGGATCTGCCACAGGTCCACGTAGTCCGTCCGCAGCCGCTTCAGCGAAATGTCGAGTTCCTTCTCCGCGCCGTCGCGCGTCCGATCAGCGCTCTTGGTCGTGATGAAGACGTCCTTGCGAACCTCGGGCAGCACGGCACCGAAAACCTCTTCGGAGCGCCCGTCCCAATAGCTGTGCGCGTTGTCGAAGTAGTTGATGCCGAGGTCGTAGGCCCGGCGGGTTATGGCCTTGGCCTCCTCGAACGTGCAGAGCGGGAATCGACCGCCCGCCTGCCCGATGACGGTCAGGTCCTCCCCGGTGCGGCCAAAGGTCCGCGTGGGAACCTCGCCGCGCTTCCCGGCGACCGCTGTGCCGGCGATTGCCAACCCTGGCGCGCCAGCGAGAAAAGCTCGTCGATTCATTTTCACCCCCGACCAGATCATACCACCGCGGACGGCCCCAGGATGTCCGCCGCCCCACCTCCGGACCGCAGTGCAGGGTCTCGCCAGTCCGGCAAGGCCCTGAGAACACAGTGATTCAATCCGACTGATTAAACTTGATTATAAAGTACTCAAGTTTTCTTCCAAATACGCTTGACAGGCTGTCGGAAGACTGTATAATGCAATTAGCAATCAACGCTGCTGCCGTTGAGAGAGGAGGACAACGACATGACCATGCTTCACCACAACCCCCTGAACCCGTTCCAAGCGTGGAAGGACTTGGACATGCTGCTCGAGAGGACTCGGCCGCGGCCCGCTTGGCGCCCCGCCTTCGACGTGGAGGAGACCGAGAAGGCCTATCGGTTGAGGGCCGATCTGCCCGGGATGGCCCAGAAGGACATCGAAGTTCGCGTGGAGGACGGCCTGCTGAGCGTCAAGGGCGAGCGCACCACCGCGGGCAAGACCAACACGACGACGGCGCTACGCCTGGAGAGGCCCGCCGGCAAGTTCGCGCGCGCCTACAGGCTGCCCGAGGACGCCGACGCGGATGCCATCCGCGCAAACTACGAGGCGGGTGTGCTGGAACTCACGATTCCCCGCCGGAAGCCCGAGGACACTTCCCGCGTGATCCCGGTCAACTGATCTAGACCCGGGAAACAGTCCCGCCCGTCCGCAGCGACAAAGACCCGGCCCGGGCTCCCAACCAGGGGGCCCGGGCAATCGTTTTGAGGGGCGTCAGTCCTCCAGGTCCTCGCCCGGTTCGGGCAGCCAGAAGCTCCCCAAGAGCCCGATGGCGTAGACCGCCGTCCCCACCACACCGCACGCGAATGCCAACTTGACAAACGGCGTGGCTCCCGGCGCGATGGTTGCGAACTGCGTCGTGACGAAGGCTCCAAATGTCCCGAGCATGCGGCCGCCGATGTTGGCGGCAAATGACTCTCCAGTGCCCCGCAGCCTCGTCGGGTAGACCCTCGGAAGGTAGTTGCCCCAGAAGCTGAACTGGGCCACCGTGACCAAGCCCGCGAGGAACATGCCGATCTGGAGCATTGCCAGGTCGTTGGTGGCGGCGTAGAAGAACACCAGCGGAAAGATCACTAGGCCGCTGACCTGAAAGCCTCGCAGCAGGTTGCGGCGCGAGAGCAGAACTACGACCAAGATCGCCAGCAGCACACGCCCGGCGATGCCACCCACCTCCTGAGCGGCCTGCACACCCGCCACGGTCTGTTCCTGGACGGTGCGATTCGCTTCCTCCAGCAGCCCGGGGACGATCCTAGGAACGTGCTGGATGGCACCGAAGGCCGCACCGTAGCTGCAGGCCACCAGAACGGTCGTCACGACGGTTGTGCGCCGGTATCGAGGCTCGAAGATTTCGGAAATGCGGGGCCTTCGCAACTTCCCTTCGGCTCGCTTCTTCTCCCACATCGGAGATTCCGGCAGGAAGGGACGGATCACCATGAGAGGGATTGCCGGGATCAGGCCTGAAATCAACGTGTAGCGCCAAGCCTCGTGACCGCCATAGATCTCCGGCAGGTGCTGACCATACGTCACCGCAAGGTAGTACGCGCCGGTCACCATCAGCCCGCCGATCGAGCTGAAGGCCTGCGTCCATCCGAGAACGGCCTCCCGCTTGTTGCGGTCCTCAAACAGTTCGGCGAGCCATGCAATGGCCGCAACGAACTCCACCGACACTCCGATGAACGTGGTGCAGCGGAAGAACAGCAGCATTTCGACGCTGGTGGAGAACCCGGCGGCGAAGGCGGAGAAGCCATACAGCATGATGCTCCAGACCAGGACGAAGCGCCTGCCTAGCTTGTCCGTCAACCAGCCGCCCAAGAGTCCGAAAACTCCGCCGAAGACTGCGGGAACGTAGAACAGAAGGCCTACCCATCTGTTGAACTCGGCGCTTCCGGGCGCCGCTGACGCGAGCTCCAGAAGTGCCGGACGCACAATCAGGGGGAGCATCAGCAGCTCGTAGATGTCGAAGGCGAACCCTAAGGACGCCACGAAGCAGATCAGCCACTGCGTCCGCGTCAGCTGTGGAATCTTCATTGGGCTATAGCCTCCACCGGGCCTCGTCCCGCCGCGGGAATGGCCAAGGTCAGAACGCCAAGGCCGCGGGACTCATCCCGCCGCAGCCGCCCTCGTTGAACGGCCTCGGGCAATGGCCCGTGTAGCATCCGGACCCCGAAAAGGCCTTTGGCGGCTTCGGGCCAATGAACCGGATCCACTCGCGGACCTTCTCGCGGACCTGCGCGACAGAGGCACCCTGGCGCGCGATCATGTACTGGCTCAAGCCCCAGATCGTCCGGGAAATGTTGCACGGGCAGCAGCAGGTGTAGGCGCTGTTGTCGGAGCAGCACGGCGCGGGAATGGAGCCGAGTGCCGCCTTCTTGACAGCCTCCTGAGCCGGCGTCAGCGGGACTTCCTCGTACCAGCGCATGAATTGCCGCGTCTGGGCCCGCACGTCGTGGAATCGGATCTCCTCCGAAGGAAGCTGCCGTGCTCCAACCGCCAGCGAACCCGCGCAGATCGCGATGAATCTCCGCCGATGTACCCGCACAATCGTAATCGTACCGCAGGCCCGGAGAGGAACGTCCCGGACGGCTGTTCGCTTCATCGGTATGCTCAGGGCTGGAGACAGTGATGGCTGAGACGGGAACGAGGCCGGCAAGAGTGGCCGTGGTGACAGGTGCCGGGAGTGGCGTTGGCCGCCAGACGGCTCTCGCTCTGCTCGGGGACGGGTACACCGTCGCCCTGCTGGGCCGCCGGCAAGGGGCCTTGGAGGAAACCGCCTCACTCTCGCCAGGCGGTATCGCCGTCGTTCTCCCAACCGACGTCACCATGGAGGGATCCGTTCGTGACGCGTTTGAGCAGATCCAAGCACGCTTGTCGCGCGTCGACGTACTGTTCAACAACGCGGGGGGCAACGTGCCGCCCGCACCAGTTGAAGACCTTACCCTTGCCGAATGGCAGAGCGTTGTGGACGTGAACTTGACGGGCATGTTCCTGTGCACACGGGAAGCGCTCCGAATCATGAAATCCCAAGATCCGAAGGGCGGCCGAATCATCAACAATGGCTCGGTGTCCGCACAAATGCCACGGCCGCACTCTGCCCCCTATACCGCCACAAAGCACGCAGTGACGGGATTCACCAAGTCCGTAGCGCTCGATGGCCGGGCCCATGACATTGCCTGCGGCCAAATCGACATCGGGAATGCAGCTACGCCGATGACAGCCCGCATGGCTGAGGGCGTCCTGCAGGCAGACTTCTCTGTGGCGCCGGAACCGACCATCGACGCCGACCACATCGCCCGGGCGGTTCTCTACATGTCTAACCTTCCGCTGGACGCAAACGTCCTCAGTATCACAGTCATGGCGACCAGAATGCCGTTCGTCGGGCGGGGCCAGGGGCTTTCAATGTTAAATGGATCGGGCGATGTCTGAGCGACGGTTG
>JAPPMC010000231.1 GCA_028819235.1 Bryobacterales bacterium | reverse complement strand
TCCGGTTTGCCCATATATAAGGAGCACGAAGGGTTTTGGCGCAAGCACTAGATCTATCGACCACTTGCGACCCCTTGCACGGGAGCGAGACACACCGAAGTGTCCCGGTGTTGCAGCAGAACGTACGATTTGGGGGGCCATTGAACGATTCGCCGTTGGCCACCAGGTTTGGGCGGCGTCACGCGCGAGTCGAAGAGCGCTCCGAGAGCTTCGTGCCGTGTTTCGGGCTTACGGCCTCATCAGCTTAGGACAGACCATTACGAGGCGACGGGCTCGGACCGCGATCGGCACCCTCAGTATTCGCAGCGGGACGGCTCCGACTTGACGAAGTAATCGCGATAGGTCTTCGCCTCGGGGTCCATGCATCCGGCCAAGTCGAGGAGTTCGATCTTGCGAAACTCGATCGGGTGGCTCTCGCTCTGCAGTGAGATATAGCCGTGGTCGAGCAGCTGCCCTTCAGCCATGACTGCGGGGTCGTGACCGGCGACGTTGCCGCCACCGATCTGGGGCAGTTCATATGCGAGCACGAGGTCCCCTTCGACGTAGTGGCGGAAGACCGCACTTCCGAGCACGAGCACCTCGGAGTGGACCCATCCTTCGCCACGGTAGGTCTTCGACGTGGACTGCGTACAGTGGCGCGTCAGCAGCCGTCCGTCGCGCACAACGTGCGTGCCCGGGGTGCAGAGGTTGGCGGTCGGGCGCTCGCCTTCGGGCCCGCCTCCAAGTAGCTGGACTTCGATTGAGACCGGAAACGTCTGGTCGATGCCCATGCTCTCCGGCGACTGCGAGTGCAGCATCAGGCCGCTGTTGCGCACGGCCCATCCGGGGCCACCCTCAGCCTGCTCGCCAATAAAGCGGTACTCAACCGCCAGCCGGTAGTAGGAGAACGGGCGTTCGTAGAAGATGTGGCCGAATCGATTGTCGAAGGGCCCGTACGCTTCATAGCCCGTCTGTAGGGCGCCGTCGACGACCCGGAAGGTGTTTCCGAAGTTATCGCCCAGAGCGTGGCCCCGGATCTTGGGTGTCCAACCCGATAGGTCCTTTCCGTTGAAGAGCTGGATCCAATCTGTGCTCTCCTGAGCGGCGGCGGGCGCGGCCATGGCCAACGCGAAGATCAGGGCAAGGCAGCGCACCGACATGGGAACGGAGAGTATATCAATCCCTCTGAGGCGAACGTTGGAGATGGGCACGCAATGTTCGGGGCATGGGATTGGCCTCCAAGTAACTTCGAGCGTCTCCGCGATCGGGCCTCTGATCGGCGCCAAAGTAGGGCAGATCCCGCCGCTCGCCTTGCGAAGGCTTGGGCCGGGCGGTGAGCGGGCCCCAGGACTGAACCTCCCGTTCAGCCCCGCGATCCGTGGACAATGAGGGCATGTCGGAGCTGATCGATCCGCGCCCGGTCTTCACGATCGTCATGGGCTGCAACGGCGTCGGCAAGAGTATCTGGAAGCGTAAGAACTACGACCTCCTCCCAGCGCGCTACTACGACCAGGACTCCATCGCAGGGGGCATTGGGGACTGGAACAGCGACGAGGCACGTGCCCGGACCCGCGTGATCGTCGACGGCGAGATCGAGGAGTCCATCCGCGAGCGGTGGGACTTCGGCATTGAGAGCACGTATTCCGGGCTGCCAGGTCCCGAAATGGTCAAGAGAGTAATCCAGGCGGGGTATCGCGTAGAGGGATTCTACTTCGGAACGGTCGACCCTAGCATCAATGTCGAGAGAATCGCGCACCGCGTGTTCGCTGGCACGGGCCACGCCGTTGATCCCGCCAGAATCCCCACCCGCTGGAAGTACTCCTTGTCCAACTTGCGCCGCACGGCAGAGCGTTTCGATCTTCTCCGGCTCTTCGACAATTCCGAGCACGACGACGACTACCTGCCCAGACCTGTGGAGCAGTGCCGGCTCAGGAAGGGAGAGGTCAGCTGGCAGGCTCACGATCCAGCCCCGTGGTGTGCGAGGTGGCTAGAAGGCCTCGCCCAGCGACAGGCCGAACTGCGGCGTCGACAAGCAAAGCTTGCCCGCAGGTATCGGACCGTACGGAAGGCAGGGCCAGCTGCTGAGGCCAACCGCCCGAGCGAGGGCCGGAGCCGGCAGGGGAAAGACAGGGAGAGCGGCCTACCCGGCTACGACTTCGTCCGGTAGTCGCGGACACTTGTGGGCAAACGCCGCTCAAGCCGTCCAAGGGCTCATGGAGACCCGCTGCTGAAGGCCGCGGCCCATGCCCAACAGAGGCCGAGATCGCCCGCGAGGCCGCCGGACACACCCCAAGGGAACTCTGCCGGCCACCAGCCAGAATCCGTGTGACCTTGCATCCCCGGCCCCATCCGCAATGGGTGCAGGCTCGGTATTCTCCCGTTTTCCCTCGGGAACGTGCTTGCGAACACCTGGTAGGGGCTAGCATGGTCCTAGCGGATCGGCCCGGGCCCCCGACAGGTGCCTGTGCCGTTGGCAGGGCCGGTCGGCTAATTCCCGCATGCGCTGCCTGAAGACATTCCCCGCACGAGTCGTCCTGCCGCTGTTGGTGGCGGCACCGGCACTTCCGCAGGCCCCTGAACTCGGATCACAGCACGTCGGTCGGGTCGACTTTTCCGAGCACGTCGCTCCAATCCTCCAAGCCAATTGCGTCGCATGCCACGGGGCGGCCCTGCAGCAGAGCGGGCTCCGCCTGGATGAAGGCCACGCTGCCCTGAAGGGCGGATACTCCGGCCCGGTAATCGTCCCCGGCGACAGCAGTGCAAGCCGCCTGTTCCGGCTGGTCGCCGGCTTGGAGGAAGACCTCGCGATGCCGCCCACCGGCATTCCGCTCGATGCGCATGAGGTCGAGATTCTCCGCGCGTGGATCGATCAGGGCGCCAGCTGGCCGGCGGATCCAAGGCCAGCGGAGCCGATGGCCAATGGGACGGACCACTGGGCGTTCCGGCCCGTGGCCAGGCCTGTGCTCCCGCCCGTGCTAAACGAGGCTTGGGTGCGGAACCCCATCGACCGCTTTGTCCTTAGGCGCTTGGAAGCCGAGGGAATCGATCCGTCCCCGGCGGCCGATCCCGGTACTTTGGTGAGGCGCGTCAGCTTGGACCTCACAGGACTGCTGCCTTCGCCCGAGGTCGTGAGAGCGTTCAGGGCCGACCCGAGTCTTCAGGCGTACGAGGCGCTCGTGGACCGGCTGCTCGAGTCTCAGCACTATGGCGAGCGCTGGGCCATCCAGTGGCTTGACCTCGCCCGCTACGCCGACTCGGACGGCTACGAGAAGGACAACGTCCGCCCGTACGCATGGCGCTGGCGGCAATGGGTCATCGACGCTCTGAACGACGACATGCCATTCGACCGGTTCACGCTAGAGCAGATCGCGGGGGACGCCCTGCCTGGGGTCACTGCCGACCAGCGCGTGGCGGTCGGCTTCCTCCGCAACGGGCTCAAGAATCGCGAGGGTGGCGTGAACATCGAGCAGTTCCGGTTCGAGGAGACCGTCGACCGAGCGAACACGATCGGCACGGTCTGGCTCGGCCTGACCGTGGGCTGCGCCCAATGCCATGACCATAAGTACGACCCGATCTCCCAGAAGGACTACTACCGCCTATTTGCCTTCATGAACGGCATTGACGAGGTAGCAGTCCCGGCTCCCATGCCCGGGGAGATGGGCCCCTACCTGAAGGAACTCCCGGCGTACATGCAGCGCCGACGCGAACTCCTCGAGAAGAACCGCGTCTACGAACTCCAGCCGGCTTGGGAGGCAAAGATGGTCCTCGCCGCCGACAACCCGGGCAAGTGGACGGACTGGGACCACGCCCTGGATGCCGTCCAGAAGTACATGGACAACGGCGAGCGCATCGTCCGCAAGGCCCGCTCCCAGCGAACGGCCCGCGAGCAGACAATTCTGGAAGACCACTTCATCAAGAACTACCACCGCGTGATCTCCAAGGAGTTCTGGAAGGAGCTCGACTGGGTCTCGCTGCGCAACGAGCTCCTCAGGCTGAGAGCGGAGACGGCGGACATAACGTACGCCCGTTCCGTGGCGGACGCCGCGCCGGACCGCGCCACGCACGTCCACCTCCGCGGGAGCTGGAAGGACCCCGGAATCGCTGTTCGTCCCGGCACGCCCGCCGTGCTGCCTGCGTCCGACTTCGAAGGGAAGCACCCCCGCGTGGCGCTGGCCGAGTGGCTCGTCTCGCCCGAGAATCCCCTGACGGCAAGGGTCACGGTCAACCGGGTGTGGCAGGAGTACTTCGGCCGCGGCATTGTCCCAACCGCCGACGACTTCGGGACGCGCAGCCCCGGCCCGTCTCACCCGGAACTGCTGGACTGGCTCGCCTCGTCATTCGTGGACAGCGGGTGGAGCATGAAGGCTCTCCACAGGCTCATCGTCACGTCGGCGACCTATCGCCAGTCCTCCGAGAGCCGTCCCCTCCTGAAGGAACGCGATCCCGGCAACAGTCTGCTCGCTAGGCAGCTTCGGCTCCGTCTGCCCGCCGAGCTCATCCGCGACGCCGCCCTTCACGCCAGCGGCCTCCTCAATACGCAAGTTGGTGGTCCCAGCGTTCGCCCCCCGCAGCCTCAGGGAGTCGCGGACCTAGCCTACGCCGGTTCGGTGTCATGGCAGGCGACCGAGGGCAAGGACCGCTACCGCAGGGGCCTGTACACGTTGCTGCAGCGCACCGTTCTCCACCCGCAGCTCGTCAACTTCGACATGCCAGACAGGACCGCGGCCAAGTGCACTCGGGAGCGCTCGAACACGCCGCTACAGGCGCTCAACCTTCTCAACGACGAGGTCTTTCTGGAATCGGCGCGGGCGCTCGCCGCACGCGTCCTTCAAGACCATCCCGACGATGCCCGCGCGGCACTGCACGACGCGTTCAGCCGCTGTCTCACGCGGCTTCCCACCTCGGCCGAGGAGTCACACCTGCTGGACTACCTGGACGAACAGCGGGCCATCTTTGGCGAGGAGGCGGATGCGGCCGAGGAATTCATGCCTCTGAGTGTCGCGGGAGTCGGCAAAGCCGAGGCAGCTGCTTGGGCCGGCCTAACCAGTGTGCTGCTGAACTTGGACGAGTTCATCACGCGGGAGTAGCCGGAGCCTGGAGGCGAGAGCATGGATCGAATCGACTACGGGGCCGTCCAGAGCCGGCGCCACTTCTTCCGCTATTGCGGCGGCGGGATCGAGACGGCGGCCCTGGCAAGCCTGTTGGGGAGTTCGGCGTCGGCCGCCGCGACCGACTCGCCCCCAAACCCTCTTGCGCCCAAGCGGCCGCATTTCGCACCTACCGCGAGGAACGTCATCTTCCTGTTCATGGCGGGCGCCCCCAGCCAGATCGACCTGTACGATCCCAAACCCGCCCTGCAGCGCTGGCACGGCCAGCCGCTGCCAGAGTCGATGACAAGGGACCTCAGCCTCGCGTTCGTCAAGCCCAGCGCGAAGGTTCTCGCGAGCCCGCGCGTGTTCTTGCCGCACGGCGATAGCGGCACGGAGTTCTCCGACTTCGTCCCAAACATCGCGTCGCGCGCCGATGACATCTGCCTCGTCCGCTCCATGCACACAGAGGCGTTCAACCACCACCCGGGGCAGTCGCTGCTGATGAGCGGAAGCGTACAGCTGGGACGGCCCACCGTCGGATCGTGGGTGTCGTACGGCCTAGGCAGCGAGTCCGAGAACCTTCCGGCGTTCGTGGTGCTGAGCTCCGGCCGCGGTGCGAGCGGCGGATCCAGCAACTGGTCCAACGGTTTCCTCGAGTCGACCTACCAAGGCGTGGTATTCCGCAGCACGGGCGACCCGATCCTCTACCTCAAGAACCCGCCCGGCGTCAGTGAACGTACGCAGCGCGCACGGCTCGACGCTCTCGGGGCCCTCAACCGTGAGCGGCTTGAGGCAACGGGCGACGCGGAGATCGCGTCCAGGATCCAGTCGTACGAGCTGGCTTTCCGGATGCAGGCAGCGGCGCCGGAACTGCTGGACTTTTCCGAGGAGACGCAGGCGACCCTTGACATGTACGGCGTCGGAAAGGAGCCCACGCACCCCTACGCCACAAACTGCCTGCTGGCCCGCAGGATGGTCGAGAAGGGTGTCCGATTCGTGATGCTGGCCCACGCCAGCTGGGACGACCACCAGGAGATCGACAAGAAGCTCGGCAAGAACTGCAGCATCACCGACCAGCCGGCCGGGGCGCTGCTGAAAGACCTCAAGCAGCGAGGCCTGCTCGACTCGACGCTTGTGGTCTGGGCGGGCGAGTTCGGACGGACCCCCATGGGGCAGCTGGAGCGCGTGGACGAAGCGGCGGGCAGGGATCACCACGCGAACTGCTTCAGTGTCTGGCTTGCCGGCGGCGGCGTCCGGGGCGGTCAGGTGATCGGCCGGACGGATGAGTTGGGCCTGGGAATCGAGAAGGACCCGGTGCACGTCCACGACTTGCAGGCGACGATCCTGCACGCCCTCGGCCTTGACCACGAACGGCTCACATTCCGGCACATGGGCAGGGACTTCCGGCTGACCGACGTGGGCGGGGTCGTGGTCCCCGGCGTTCTGGGGTAGCAGCCTGCCTCCCGCCTGCCCTGCTCGTCGGGGAACGGCGGTGATCAGGAACTCCGGCATTGATTGATGCTCGGTTTGCATCTCCGCAATGATCCACCTGCCAGCCGTCGCAGGCGATGCTCCCGGAGGCGGAATCAGGCCGGTAAGGCCGAGTTGTCTCCGGTCTGGCCCGGTTCCGCCGCCTTTCCGCGCCTACCATGGATGGAGCGTCCGGCCCTGGCGCGAAACGCAGAAGCGTTCATGGCTCGGCCGCGACCGTGATCCGATGAAGAAGCCCGCGACATTCGCCGCCGCCGTCCTCTGCTTGGCAGCCTCCATGAACGCTGCCGAGATCCGCTTCAACCGCGACATCCGCCCGATCTTCTCCGAGAACTGCTTCGCCTGCCACGGCCCAGACCAAAACGCGCGGCAAGTGGACCTGCGGTTGGACCGCCGAGAGGTGGCGGTAGCCCGCGGAGCCATCGCTCCAGGTGACCCTGCTACCAGCAAGCTGGTGGCGAGGATCCGCAACGAGAACGAGATCCTGAGAATGCCCCCTTCGTATTCCGGGAAGAGTCTCTCCGAGCGACAGAAGGAACTGCTCGTTGCGTGGATCGAACAGGGCGCTGAGTACGAGCGGCACTGGGCGTACATCCCGCCAGATCGGCCAGATGCTCCCCCGGGGCCAGGCGGGATCGATTTCCTTGTGAACAAGCTCCTGGCCGAGCGCGATCTCTCGCCTGTCGCGGCCACCGATCGCCGCACGCTGATACGGCGGATGAGCTTCGACCTGACAGGCCTTCCGCCCACCCCGCAGGCGGTCAAAGCCTTCGAGAACGACCACAGTCCCGACGCCGTGGAGCGCCTTGTTGACCGGCTCCTGTCTTCAGAGCACTATGGCGAGCGCATGGCCGTGCACTGGCTCGACTTGGTTCGCTACGCGGATACGGTAGGATTCCACGGCGATGTTGCGGTGAGTGTCTACCCCTACCGCGACTACGTGATCCGGGCGTTCAACGAGAACAAGCCCTTCGACGCGTTCACTAGGGAGCAGCTGGGCGGGGACCTGATCCCCGGGGCATCACTGGAGCAGCGGGTCGCCAGCGCCTACAACCGGCTTGGGCGCATGACCAATGAGGGCGGCTCCCAGGCCAAGGAGTACTTGGCCAAGTACGCCGCCGACCGGGCAAGAACGGTCTCCACGGTCTGGCTCGGCTCCACCATGGGCTGCGCCGAATGCCACGACCACAAGTTCGATCCATTCCTGGCTCGCGACTTCTACTCGATGCAGGCGTTCTTCGCGGACGTCGAGGAAGAAGGAGTGTTCGCCGGCTACGGAGACTGGGGTGCCAAGATGCTGGTCCCCAGCGACGAGGCTCGGGAGCGACTGGCGGAGATCGACGCCCGCATCGCTGAGCTTCGCGAAGACGGAAAGGGCACGTTTGACGCGACTCCGGAGAGCCTAGCCAAGTTTGCCGACGATCTCAGGTCTACCATTGGCCGCTGGAGCGTCCTGGAGCCGGCCGCAGTCCGCAGCGACTGCAGCCACCCCGACATCATCGACTGCGACAAGTTCGAGCTCGTGGAGGCGGACGGGGGCGTCGTCTTCCCGGAGTACAAGGGCGAGGAGCGTCCGCTGACCATCGCCCAGATCTTCGAGGCCGAGCTGGCGGCCGGTCGCGTGGCCACGGTGCTGATCGAGATGCTCCCGCACCAAGACTGCGAGGACTTCTTCCTGGGCGAGGTTCAGATTCGGTGGCTTCGCCCCGGCCAGGAGCCCCGGCTCGTTTCCGTCAGTGCAGTGATCCCCGACTATCCCGATCCCAGCGCCAAGCTTCAGCGCCTGATCGATGGCAACCACCACACAGGCTGGACCGGCAATCCGAGCGAAGACGGAATCCGCAGGGCGGTCTTGGCCCTAGAGACGCCAATCGACGCAGAAGCCGGCGACAGGCTGCAGGTCACGACCATCCACGACCAGATCTTCGGGCTGCACGGGTTGGCGTACAGGCAGAGGCTGTCGGTGTCGGACGCAGGCCTGAGCGCGTTCGAGTTCCCCCTCCACGACAATGCGGCGAAGGCCCTGGTGGCCGGCGACGAGGGAAGCGACACCCTGCGGCAGATGGTCCTGTCGAGGACCGGTGGCAACCGCCACTGGCGGGCAATCCGAGATCTTGAGAGGCTCAGGAAGTCGATCCTTGACCACGCGGCTGAGACCCTCACGACCAAGGCCATTGAGCCGCGCACCATCCGGGTCTTGCCGAGGGGCAACTGGATGGACGATTCAGGCGAGGTGGTGGAGCCGCAGGCGCCCAGCTTCCTGCGCCAGATCGAGGGGGATGAATCGCGGCGAAGCAGGCTCGACCTGGCCGACTGGATCGTCGACCGCAGCAACCCCCTAACGGCGAGGGTCTTCGTCAACCGCCTCTGGAAGCTGTTCTTTGGCACGGGAATTTCCAAGGTGCTCGACGATCTGGGCTCGCAAGGCGAGCCGCCCGTCAACCCCGACCTTCTGGACTGGCTGGCGGTCGAGTTCATGGACAGTGGCTGGGACGTGAAGCAAATCGTGCGCACCATGCTGCTGAGCGAGACTTACCGGCGCTCGAGCGAACCCACTGAGGAGCTGGCCTCCGCAGATCCGGACAACCGGCTCCACGGCCGGCAGACCGCGGCCCGCCTCGACGCGGAGTTCATCCGCGACAATGCCCTATTCGTCAGCGGACTGCTCAACGCCGAGATCGGAGGGCCCAGCAGCAAGCCTTACCAGCCCGCAGGCCACTACAAGGAGCTCAATTTCCCGAAGCGGGAGTACCGCTCCGACAGCGGTCCGGCCCAGTACCGCCGCGGACTCTATACGCACTGGCAGCGCACATTCCTGCACCCATCGATGCAGGCCTTCGACGCGCCATCGAGGGAGGAGTGCACGGCGGATCGACCGCAGTCCAACACACCGCTGCAGTCGCTCGTGCTGCTGAACGATCCTTCCTACGTCGAGGCCGCGAAGGCGTTTGCCGCTAGGATCTTTGAGGCGGGCCTGACGTCAGACGGGGAACGGCTCGACTTTGCCTTCCGACTGGCGTTCTCTCGCGGAGCGACAGGGCCGGAGCACGAGATCCTCCTAGACTTGGCCGAGGCCCAGCGCGCCCGCTACGAGGCGGAGCCGCGCAAGGCACAGGACCTGCTGGGCGTCGGCCTCTACGCCGCGCCAAGCGAGCTGGCCCCGTCCGAACTGGCCGCATGGACGGCGGTGTCGAGGGCGATTCTCAACAAGCACGAACTGGTGATGAAGTACTGACACAGCGTCTATGAGGAGTCACAGTATGCACCCGGAAGCGAGCCGCGCAATCTGCCGACGGGCGTTCTTGGGCAAGGCGTCCATGGGCTTGGGGGCGCTTGGCCTGGCCCAGATCCTTCGGCCCGACGTGTTCGGGGCCGAGCCCGGCCCGATCGTCTTCTCGAAGCGGCCCAAGAGGGTCAGCCGCGTCATATTCCTGTGCATGGCCGGCGGACCGGCGCACTTGGAGCTGTTCGACTACAAGCCCGAGCTGGCGAAGCGTGACGGCGAGCCGATGCCCGAGAGCTTCACGAAGAACCAGCAGATTGCCCAGCTTCAGGGACAGGAGCTGCGCATTCTTGGCCCCCAGCATCCCTTCAGGCACTACGGTCGCTCGGGCCAGCATCTGACCGAGCTTCTGCCGCACATCGGCGGCATTGCCGACGAAATCTGCATTGTGCGGTCGATGACCACCGAGCAGATCAACCACGACACCGCGCACACGTTCATGAACACCGGCTTTCGGATACCGGGTCGCCCCTCGATGGGCTCGTGGATCACCTACGGACTGGGCAGCGAGTCGGACGACCTGCCGGGATTCGTGGTGCTCACCTCCGTCGGCGGCGCGCAGGACCAGCCGATCGCGTCGCGCCAATGGGCCGCGGGCTTCCTCCCCAGCAGGTATCAGGGAGTGCGCTTCAACTCAGCAGGGGATCCGGTCAACTACGTCCGTAGCCCGCCAGGGGTGGACCGGGAGGCCCAGGGCGAGGTGATCTCGGCGATCAGCGCGCTCAACAGGGTGCAGAGAACGATGGTCGACGATCGCGAGATCGACACCAAGATCGCCCAGTACGAGCTCGCCTTCCGCATGCAGATGAGCGTTCCGGACCTGGTGGACTTCAGCAGCGAGCCCCAGAACATACGCGACCTGTACGGAACGGAGGTGGCTGACGGCAGCTACGCGTCCAATTGCCTGCTGGCCCGCCGCCTGGCCGAACGGGGCGTCCGCTTCATCCACTTGTACCACCGGGGCTGGGACCATCACGAGAGCATCAAGACCGGGATTGAGACGAGTTGCGGGTACGTTGACCAGTCCACGGCCGCCCTAGTGACGGACCTGAAGCAGCGCGGGCTGTTCGAGGACACCCTGATAGTGTTCTGCGGGGAGTTTGGGCGGACGCCCATGTCGCAGGGCGATCGGGCCACTGCCGGCCGCGACCACCACATCAAGGGATTCTCCATGTGGTTGGCAGGGGGGCCGATCAAGGGCGGAATCAGCTACGGGAGCACAGACGACCTAGGGTACGCCGCTGTCGAGGACGTCGTCCACGTGCATGACCTGCACGCCACCATGCTGGACCTTCTCGGGATCGATCACACCACCCTGACCTACCGGTTCCAGGGGCGCGACTTCCGCCTCACGGACGTGGGTGGCAAGGTGCTGGGCCCGATTCTGGCGTAGTGTCCGGTCTGCAGTACGCCATGCGGGCACCACGGGCGGGGCAGCCATGCTGCATACTATTCGCGGGCGTTCCGGGCGCTTTCGCCGACGCCAAGCAGGAGACATGAGCACACTGAGCCGAAGACAGTTCATACAGTCCAGCGGAGCCGCCCTCGCGCCTGCGGTTGCTGCGGGCGAATACGAGAAGCCGTCGCACTTTACGGTCGACTGCCAGAGTCACATCTTTGTTCCCGAGCTGGTCGCCTTCATGGAGAAGCGCAAGGACCCGCCGTACGCCTATCGCAGGGACGGGAGTACCTACGTGGTCGTGGGCGAGTGGCACCGCCGACTGCGCGAGCGGCACATGGACATCGACGCCAAGATCGCCGATATGGACGAGGCCGGGATTTCGATGACGGCCCTGAGCATCAACGACCCGGGCCCGGAGCTCTTCGGCAAGGAAGGCCCTCACGTTGCCCGTATGGTCAACGACTATGTCAGTGAGTTGGCGAAGGCCCGTCCGGACCGGCTGTTCGGGCTGATCGTCCTTCCCCTGCAGGACGTCGACGCTTCCCTGAAGGAGCTCGACCGCTGCGTCAACGAGCGTGGCATGAAGGGAGTGTTGCTGTACTCGAACCTCGCCGGCTCGTTCCCTGACGAAGACAGGTATCGCCCGGTCTTCGAGCACATCGAGCGCTTGGAGATCCCGGTCCTGCTCCACCCGGCGTACCCGACGACCTACGATGCGGTTGTAGGGCGCAATCTCGTGGCAGGCCTAGGCCTGATGTTCGACACCACGATTGCGCTGGGCCGGATCATCCTCTCCGGCCTTCTGGACCAATTCCCGAACCTGAAGCTGGTCTGTCCCCACGTCGGCGGCACTCTGCCATATCTGATCGGCCGGCTGGACCACCAGACCCAGGTCTTGGGGCGTGGGGCCGAGCACATCAGCAAGCCCCCAAGCGAATACTTGCGGGGGATCTACCTCGACGCGGTATCCCCCATCCCAATGGCGATCCAGTACGGGATCGACTATGTTGGATCGGAGCGCATGCTCTACTCAAGCGACCATCCGTGGGTAGATCCCAAGACGATCGTCGACTGCGTCCACAGCTTGGAGCTTTCCGAAGAGGACCAAGAGCGCGTATTCGGGGCCAATGCTAGGAGTCTGTTCAACCTGTGACGCTCAATCGACGGGAGATTCTGGCACTGCTGGCCGCCGTAGGATGCGCTCCATATCAGTCGGGTGAAGATGCCGCCGATGGGGCTGAGGGCGAGCGTTCGGGCAGGTTCCGGCTTGCCGTCTGCAATGAGACATTTCAGGGATGGAGCGTAGCTGACGGATTCCGCGGCGCTTTCCAGACGGGCTACACCGGCGTCGAGATCGCACCGTTCACCCTGTCCGACGATCCGGCCTCGGTATCCGCCTCGCAGCGCAAGGAGTACCGGGACATCATGGAGTCGGAGGGACTGGACTACGTTGGCCTCCACAGTCTGCTGACGGCTCCGAGAGGCGAACTCCACGTCACGACACCTGACGAGGCGCTGCGCAACCGCAGCTGGGACTACTTTCGCAGGCTGGTCGACCTGTGCGCCGACCTAGGCGATGGCGGGATGATGATCTTCGGCTCTGGCCGCCAACGGCGCACAGTTGACGGCTCGTCCGTAGAGGACGCGACGCGGAGGCTCCGCGATGGCTTGGCGGGGGTTGCCGACCACTGCTCGGAACGGGGAGTCATGGTGCTGCCCGAGACTCTGGCCCCGCACCTTTGCGACGTCCTGACCTCACTGGATCAGACCGTGGCGATGGTGCGGGAGATCGGGCACCCCGCCGTGCAGACCATGTTCGACACGCACAACGCGGTCGCCGAGGAGGTTCCGCACGACCAGCTCATCAAGCAGCATGCCGACTTGATCCACCACGTCCACATCAATGAGATGGACGGTCGGCATCCGGGAACCGGTTCGTACGACTTTTCGGTCCCGATGCAGGCGCTCAAAGACATCGGCTACACCGGTTGGCTCTCCCTCGAAGTGTTCCAGTTCGAGCCGAGCGGCGAGGAGATCGCCCGGGCTTCAAGCCGGTACCTGCGGGATATCGAGGCCACGCTGCGCCCCGCCTGACTTCGCGCCGGTGCCTGCGCCGGCAAGGTTCCCGCCGCGGCTTCGTAGCCGGGCGGAGACACGTGCAGGCGCGCCGCCAAGGGGGCGGCCGTTCACCGTCTACTCAGGTGAGAGGGCCTTGTCGAAGAAAGCCTTCATGGCCGGATAGGTCAGCAGTTGCTGGCTCCGGAACACTCCGTGTCCTTCCTCATCAAAGATCATGTACCGGACTTCCTCGGCGCCGGCGTCTCGCAGGGCTTTCGCAAAGCGGTCGGATTGCTGGATCGGGACAGTCCGATCGGCCGTGCCGTGAATGAGCAGGAAGGGAGGAGCGCCCTTGCGGGCGTAAGTGATCGGCGATGCCTGTTTGGCCCGGTCCGCAAGTGTTTCCGGCGGTCCCGCTAGAAACGTCCCGCCCAAGCGCTGGGGCAGTCTGCCCTCCGCTCCCCAGTTCAGGAAGTCCGTGGGCGTCGCCGATGCGCACACCGCTTGCACGACACTCGAGTGGTCCTGATTCGGCCCGGTTCCTTCCAGACCGTCCTCAGCCCTGACTAGCCCCAGCAGTGACACGAGGTGGGCGCCCGCCGAGTTTCCGTAGGCGCCGATTCTCTGGGCATCGACGCGAAGGTCACCCCCATGCGCGCGCAGCCATCGCACAGCCGCCTTCACGTCTTCGACTTGGGCCGGCCAGGGCGCCTCGCCAGAGAGGCGGTAATTGACCGAGATCGCCACGTATCCCCTACTGGCGTACTCGGCAGGAATCCGCGACCACTGTCCTCCCTGCTTGTCGCCGCTTCGCCAACCCCCTCCGTGAACCACGACGATCGCGGGGCGAAGGCCGCCATCCGCTTCCGGCGGCAGGTACAGGTCAAGTTCCTGGGCCTCGCTCCGCTCGTCGTACGCGATGTCCGAGCGGACTTGGACGCCTTCCGGGAGTTGCCCGGCCCCGGGGCGGGCGCCGGGCCTCTGCGGCTGTGCGACGACCGGGATGGCCGCCATCAGGGTGACGAGAATCAGCCGCATAGCCATCCTCCCTTCAGTTGGGATTCGCCTGCCGCATCGGCTCGACCTCCACGGCAGTTGTCCACGACGCGTCCAGCGGCTCGGGCTGGACGCGAATGTGGCGTTGGAGGAACTCGTGGGCGTCTTCGTTTGCCTTGCGGGCATTCCCCGGGTCGCGCCCCCGTCCCCAGTAGAACCCGTGCGGTTCTCCCGCGTACATCTTGACGGTAACGGGCTTGCCGAGCGCTTCCATCTCGGGCACGAACACCCCGAGGTTGAACTTCTTGAGGGCGTGCACGTCCCCGTGCAGGATGAGCGTGGGCGCTGACAGCTTGGAGAGCTTCCCGCGGGTATGGTCCCGCAGGTCGTCCGTGTAGAGGTTCTTCGGGTCCGCGTTCATCACGTCCCAGCGCCTGTCGCCGGTCGGCTTGCCGTCCTCGCCGAACACGACGTGGTCCTTCGAGAACATGCCCATGTAGATGACCGTTGCCGGCTCTCCGGCCACGATCGCGGCGACGTCGTCGGTCACGCTGGCAACCTCCAAGGCCAGCGTTCCGCCCCCGCTGCCGCCGTAGAGACAGACACTCTCGGCGTCGACGTAGGGAAGCTGCCGGACAGCGCGCACCAGACTAACGGTGTCCTCCACCACCCCTCGGTCTTGGGGGTCATGCCGATGCGCGCGCCGCGTCGCGGTCACGGTGACGTACCCCCATGCCAAGAACCGCCCCTGGGTGGGCTGCCTCAGGGAGTTCTGGCGAAGGTTGGCCATCGTGCTCTGGCCGAGCCCCCCGTGCAGGAAGACGATGGCCGGGAAGGGTCCCTCACCGGGGGGCTTTCTGACTGCCGCGTAGGCCGTCTCGCTGACGTTGAGGTGAATCACCGGGATCTTGACCCCGGGAACCATCGGGAACGTCACGCTCTCAGCGCCGGCAAGTGCCCACAAGATCGCGGTCAGCAAAAGCAGTCTCTGAATCACAGCCCCTCCTCGAACGGCCAGCATTGTAACCTGCAGGGCAGAGTTCCCGTGCATCGGGGAGCGGCGCTACAATCGCACCGTCGGCAATCCGCCGCAGGCACCGTGGGAGCACTGACCCGCCGAACCGTCCTGTCCACACTGTCCGGCTTCGCGGCCTCAGCCGCGCAGCGCCCGGCCCGGCCCCCGAATGTGCTGCTGGTGATCTCCGACCAGTTGCACCACCGGGCGATGGGTGCCGCAGGGAACCGCGTCATCCAGACGCCGAACATCGACCGCTTGGCCCGCGAAGGCGCCCGGTTCGAGAGCGCACTCTGCCCGACTCCTTTCTGCAGCCCTACGCGTGCCTCGCTGATGACCGGCCTGTATCCGCACCAGCATGGGATCGTCAGGAACCTTCCGGGAAGTAGCGATGGACTGGCCGCAGGACTGCGCACGACCGAGCAATCCCTATTGGATGCAGGATACGAAGCGAGGCAGTTCGGCAAGTGGCACTTGGGAGAGAAGACACGCGTCCCCGCATACGCCGATGAGCCCGAACTGAGCTACCGGGAGCACTTCCGCACGATTTCCAAGGGGTTGCCGGAGCCCGGCCCCGGACCCATCAGCCGTGTCGGGAGGCCGATCTACCCGACCGAGGCCGTGCGGGACGCGAACGGGAGATACGACGGCAACGGCCCGTCGAACACCTGGATCGGCCGAACCGACGTGCCGCCCGAGCACACAGAGGAGGCTTGGATTGCCGACAGGGCGATTGAGTCCCTGCGGCGACTGGCGGACCGGCCGTTCTTTCTGACCGTCAGCTTTCCTGCGCCGCACGCGCTGTGGGTGATCAATGAGCCTTACTACGGGCTGCATCCCCGCGAAGAGATTCCCCTTCCCGAGAACCGGGGATCCGTGCAGGACGAGGACCGCGGCACGGCTGCCTGGCGGTTCGGGCAGCTCTTGGGGGAGGACGGCATGCGCGAATACCTCGGGGTCTACTACGGCATGGTCGCAATGATGGACGCCAATCTCGGGCGAATCCTCGACGAGCTGCGGGCGCTGGGCAAGGATGCAGACACTCTGGTTGTCTTCACCGCCGACCATGGGGACATGCAGGGCGGCCACGGCATGTACGACAAGACCAGCTACTCGATGTACGAGGAGACAACAAGGGTGCCGCTAGTGATACGCTTCCCTGGCCGCATACCCGAGGGACGGACCGTCAAGACGCAGGCCGGGACATGCGACATCTCGCCCACGATCCTTGACTTCCTCGGCATTCAGATCAGCGATTCCGTGGCGGGAACGAGCCTCAGGCGCTTCATCGAAGGCCAGGAAGACCTCGATCGCCCGATATTTGCGGAGCGGGACAGGTCCGCTTGGGGCTCGGAGGGGCCGCCCCACTTCCAGAGGCTTATCCGGACGCACGGTTGGAAGTACAGCTACCATTCGAGGGGCGACTCGCAACTGTTCGACTTGGCAAACGATCCCGGAGAAACGCGAAATCTCGTGCACGAGACGTCGGCTCGCAGCGCCAAGCTGAGATTGCACGCGGACCTCGTTCGCTGGATGCTCGAGATGGGCGATCCCCGGGCTGCCGAGATGGATGCGGCCTGAGACCCGATCACCCTACGGCGGTATGGCGGAGCAACTGCTGGCCTGCAGCGACGCTTCCCGCTGGCTCAGCGGGTGACCCCCGAGGCTAAGTTTCGGTCCAAGCTGGCTGACGTTCCGGCGCCGACCGCCGACGCGGACTTGCGCACGCCCGGTGCCGAGCGACCGAGGGCGAGAATGAAAATGGGTCTTCCCAGAAGAGGTTCGCATTAGCCTTGCCCTACCATTCCGAGGGCGTGAAGTTCGTCCTTACCGCGCCCGACACTGAGAGCACCGAACAGGCGTTCAGCCCGTGGAAGCAGATGATCTATGCTTCCGCGCCGGCGAGGTTCGTCCCGCGATTCTTCTACAAGAACAAATTCGAACAGCCCAGATACCCGGACGGCAGCGCCAAGGTCATGACCTACGGCGTGCGGGTGGCGGAGGAAGTCCTGCGCAGGGAGTATCCGGACGACGACATTGTTGTCTGCTATCCGGATGACTTGGACACCTTCGTCGGACGGCGGACCGTGGCCGTAGGTATTGGGGCGCACAATCCCATCGGCACGGCGTTCTCGACGGGCGTGTACTCGAACATCTTCGGGTCCACGGCGCGCCCGATCAACGCTGCAGAGTCGGAGCGGGTCTTCCTGCACCCGGCCATCCGCAAGCACAGGCCCAAAGTGATCGTGGGAGGGGCGGGAGCGTGGCAGATCGACAAGACCGGCTCTCGGGAGCGGCTCGGCGTGGACTGCATCATCAACGGCCGGGCCGAGTCGCGGATTCTAGAGATCTTCCGGATGGCCGAGGCGGGCGAGGAATTGCCGCCGACCGTCCATGCGCCAGAGCCGCCCATTGAGGACCTCATCATTCCACGGAAGCGTTCGACCTACGGCATCGTTGAGATGAACCGGGGCTGCGGGCGCCAGTGCGCGTTTTGCTCGCCAACACTTGAAACCCGCATCTCCGTGCCTCTGCCGGATGTGATTGCGGCGGTGCGGGCCAATACCTCCAACGGCGGACGCATCATTTTCCCTGTCTCCGAGGATGTGTTCATCTACGGGGCCTCTGCCCCCTTCTACATTCCCAGCCCCAACCAGATGCTCAACTTCTACGGCTCAATCGCGGAGGAGCCGGGGGTTGACTACCTGCCGCTCTCGCACGCCACGATCGCCCCGGCTGTGGTGAACCCTGGGCTGATCAGGGACCTCTCGAGCATCCTGCTGGACAAGAGCGCTCTGCAGAATCGCAATTCCACGCATCCGGACAAACGGTTCGTTGCGCCGCTGATCGGCATTGAGACAGGTTCGGCGAGGCTCGCAGCGCTCACCATGGCGGGCAAGGCACTGCCGTTCGACATCCAGGACTGGCAGGAGATCGTCGTGGAAGGGACAAACATCCTCAACGACAACAACTGGTTCCCGGTCTATACCTTTATCGTTGGCCTGCCGAACGAGACGGAAGACGACATCAAGCAGTCGCTGGACCTGCTCCATCGGCTCAAGAACAACAAGGTCCTATACGTGCCGTCTATCTTCACGCCACTGGAGGACACGCGCTTGGCATCCGGGCGTGCGATGAAGGCGCGCGAGCTCACGAAGCTCCAGTGGGAGTTCATCATGACGGCTTGGAAGCAGAGCCGGAACTTCGGCGAAATGCGGCAGCGGTCCAGAAAGTACTTCCAGATCGGCACGAAAGTCTTCTACCACTTGCGAGGCAAGCATGTGCATGGCCCCGCGTTCAAGTGGCCCGCCATGCGCTTTGCGGGCGAATCCGAGGACAAGCTCTCCGAGCATCTCTACCTTGATTGGGACCGCGAGCCGAACAACCAGGCCACTCCCCCGCGCCTGATTCGGAAGCACCGTGGGCAGACCTTGGACGAGCTCTCTAGGATCAACAATCAGCAGCCGTTCCACATCTATGGAACGTCGCGTGTTCGGGATTCCGCCGGACTCTCCCATCCCTTCGATGTGATCGTGAACGACGCTACTGGAGAGGCGGGAACCGAGAGCCCGATCCGTGGTCCCGGGCCCGCTCTGGTCCAGGTCTCTCGCGAGGCTCGACCAGAACCGGTCGCTGGCGACTGAGCGTGCCGTTGCCCGCTTGAGTCCCGGCCTTGCGGGCCGCGCCACCGACGCGAACGCGCCAACCCTGGCAGGCATGCCATTGGGCCCTGGGATCTGCGGCGACTGGTCCGATCACCTCCCCAGACGGGACCGGCGGCACGCACGGAGCCGCGGCGTCCGCGCACGTTGTAGGTTCAACGGGCGACCGGCGGTCCGCCGGGCTGGTCATCTTGTAGAGAGTCGTCCAAGGCTTGTCCTCCCAAGGTGGACAGCGGGCGACGATCGTCGCGCAGTAAGGCCAAGAGGGTCGGATTGCTGGGCGCGTCCGGTGAACCGGTGGCGGGCCTGCGCTGCTGATATCCTTCAACACATGACCGACCAACAGGCTCAGGAGTTGTACCAGCTTGTGACCGGACGTCCCGCACCCGCGCCGGCGGACACCGCGGCCGCCCTGCGGGAGCGATTCAGTGCCGACGATCTGGCCGACGGCTCGGCCGTGTCCGCGTACGGCGGCGAGTTTGTGTGGGCGATCCAGAGCTCGAAGCGCCCCCACCTCTACGTCGATGACGAGCCTGCGGCGGCGATGACGCAGTTGCCCGGCAACCTGTGGATGCACACCCGGAGGGTGCGGACCGGAACTTCCCACGCCCACTACTACCGGGTCGGCGGGTCCATTCTCGACGGCAAGCGCTTCGATACCGCGGCCTACGGTGAGGACTCCTACTCCCAGGACGGTGTGCCCCGTGGAGAGCTCTCGGAAGAGCTGTTCCACGAGAGCCCCACCTACCGCGGCTGGAAGGTGTCCTACTGGCTATACGCCTCGCCCGGGGTGGACCCTTCGGTCCCCTCCGCAGTCATGGTGTGGCAGGACGGGCACCGATTCTTGGAGCGCGACAAGCGGTCGCGGATCCAAGTGGTAGTCGAGAATCTGGTCCACAAGAAGCGGTTGCCACCCATGGTCCTGGTGCTGATAGCCCCCGGCTATATCGGCAACCACGACAACTCGGCATCCTACGCTCCAAGGGCCATCGGACACATGCGGAGTCTGCAATACGACACGTTCAACGACGACTACAACAGGATGGTAGTGGACGAGATCTTCCCCGTGGTCGAGAAGAGATACCGACTGCGTGCCGACGGCTACAGCCGGGCCATCGGCGGCCAGTCGTCCGGTGGGATCTGCTCGCTCAACGCCGCATGGTTCCGGCCCCACGCCTTCAGCCGAGTGCTGTCGCGGATTGGGAGCTACGCCAGCATCCAGTGGCGCTGGGGACAGGAGAATCCCTTCGGTGAGTACCCTCTGGGGCGATTCGGGGACCAGGATCCCAGCGAACCGCTCGACGGGGGTAACATTTGGCCCTTCCTGATCCGCAAGCGCGAGCGGCGCAACATCCGAATCTGGCTCGGTGACGGCAGCTATGACCTTGAGAATGCCCACGGCAGCTGGCCGCTGCAGAACATCCAGCTGGCGAACTCCCTCAAGATGATGGAGTACGACTTCAAGTTCAGCTTTGGCAACGCGCAGCACAGTACCGTGTACGGGGACTCTGAGCTTCCACAGGCCATGGCTTGGCTGTGGCGCGACTACGACCCGATGCTGACGCACCAGACGTACGTCATGGATCCCGCGGAGAAGGGCAAGCCCTACTTCAGGGTCAAGATCATCAACCGCTGAGGGCAAGCCGGTCGGCCTTGCACGAAGGCATCTGCGCACGTCTGGGCCCCGCTGGGGAGCCGGCCAAATGCCGCGTCCCGACCGGTCACTGTGTGCCCGGTGCGCACCCTCTGTGAGTTACCATTGGTGAGTCGCCGATCCGGCAGACTCCGATTAACTATGGCTATCAACGCAACTCGCCGCTCGTTTTTCCAAGGCATGTTCGGCAGCGCCGCCTCTGTGGCGCTGGCTCAGCAGGCATTGGCCCAACAGGAAAGCCCTAACGGGCTGCCAACCCGCAGGCTTGGCCGGACTGGTGAGCAGGTCTCGATACTCTGTCTCGGGGGATGGCACATCGGTGCTGTCGAAGACAAGAACGAGGCAGTCCGGATCATGCACGCCGCCATCGACGAAGGCATGACCTTCTTCGACAACGCGTGGGACTATCACAACGGCGGCTCCGAGGAGATCATGGGCCGTGCGATGGCGGAGGGCGGCAAGCGCGACAAGGTCTTCCTCATGACCAAGAACTGCGAGCGCGACTACGAGGGCTCCATGCGCAACCTGGAGGACAGCCTGCGCCGGATGCGCACTGATCGCATAGATCTGTGGCAGTTCCATGAGATGGTCTACGACTCGGACCCGGACTGGGTCTTCGACAAGGGGGGCCTCAAGGCCGCTGTTGAAGCGCAAAAGGCGGGAAAGGTGCGCTACATCGGGTTCACGGGCCACAAGGATCCGAGCATTCACGCCAAGATGCTCAACAAGCCCCACGATTGGGATGCGGCGCAAATGCCCATCAACGTGATGGATGCCCACTACCGGAGCTTTCAGAAGCAGGTTGTTCCCCTGTGCCTCGCGCAAGACGTGGGCGTCGTCGGCATGAAGAGTCTCGGAGGCGGTGCCCCGCGCGGTGCGATCCCCTCTAACACTTCGACGACCCATGAGGAGTGTCGCCGCTACGCGCTGAGCCAGCCGATCTCCTCGTTGGTGGTGGGGATTCTGTCGATGGAAGAGCTGATGGCCGAGATCAAGATCGCGCGCGGCTTCAAGCCCATGAGCGACGACAAGAAGGCTGTGCTCCTTTCTAGGGTTGCGGACGTGGCCGGCGACGGGCGCTTCGAGCGCTTCAAGTCGACTCAGGACTTTGACGGAGCGCATCACCGCAGACAGCACGGCTTCGCCGTATAGCCCGCGTAGCGGCCCACCATCGACTCTTGCGGCTTGACGCCCCGAAAGGTGCGAAGACCTCCTTGCATAGACGGTGACACTGGCTCCTCGCCGCTCGCCCAAAGTTGCTAGGCAGCAATCCGGTATGTTCTTGCGAGGATTGCTCGACGTGTCCGAGCCGGCCGGGCAACATACGAGGGGATGAGCGCGGGGTAGATCGCAACCATGCGAACGTCCACAGGCATCTCGGGCTGGTTACAGGGCTGCTTGGTCGCACTCATTGTCGCTCTGGTCGTTTTGGTTGGAGTGACGCTTCTGCAGGTTGTAGTGGGTAGGCCTTGGCCCATTGACATGGTCTCGCGGCTTTCGCCATTGTCCAGCGCGCGCGAAGTCCTTCAGTTCTTGGGCATTGGAGTCGCAGGGGCCGTGCTCATGCTCCAAGCCCTGATCGCAAACAAGCGTGCCAAGGCAATGGAAGAAGCTGCGATGGCTCAAGCTGGCGCTGCCAAGGAACAGGCGACAGCGAATCTCAATACCGAGCGGGGCCAGCGTCAAGAGCGACTAAAGAACGCCATAGAACACCTCGGAAGCGATTCGGAATCTTTGCGTCTAGGGGGTGCCTACGAGCTCTTTCACCTCGCGGAAGACACTCCTTCGCTTCGGCAGACAGTCCTCGATATCCTCTGCGCCCACGTTCGTCGGATGACGCGAGAGGACTGGTATATGGATAGGAACAAATCAAAGCCCTCAGCAGAAATAGAGAGCCTCTTAACCCAAGTGTTTGTGAATCACTACAACGTCTTTGTCGGCCTCCGGATCAACTTGAGTGAGAGTTGGCTAGCCGGAGCCGACCTTCAACGGGCCCGATTGGCGGGAGCTGACCTTTGGTTGGCAAATCTGGACAAGGCGCTGCTGGCCGAAGCTCGTTTGGAAGGAGCGAACTTGTCGGGGGCATACCTCAGAGGCGCTCGACTCAGTCATGCTTGCATGCGGGAAGCTGTGCTCGAATCCGTGCATCTCCAGGAAGCCCAGCTTGATCACGCAGAACTTCAAGGTGCGATCGTCTGGGGGGGACACTTGGCTCGCGCAAACATTCGTAGTGCTTCCTTGCAGGGGGCGGACCTCATTAGCGCCGAGATGTATGGGGCCGATCTTCGTGGGGCAAGCCTAGAAGGAGCCCGGGTCTCTTGGGCAAGCATCCAAGGGGCGATGCTTAACGACGCAAATCTGCGAGGAGCGGGAGACCCTGAATGGAGTGAGTCTGCATCTTGCGCTGAGCGAATTCGTGCGTCGGTAGGTGAAGATAGCAACCTGAAGACCCTGCAGCGCGGGGGCTTGGCTCAAGAACGTGTGAATCAGATCGTCAACGACCTAGTATCACCAGAAAGCAAACAGGTCTTGACCCAGCAGCTTGGACCGTTTATAGATGCATCGTACCGACGTGGGCTGCCGGAGGGTCATGGTGCGATTCTCGGCTTCTACACCCAAGAGGAAGCGGAAATGTGGATTGCCGAGCACGAATCTGCACTGAAGGCCGGAATCGAGCGTGACTCCGAGTCTTCGAAATCGTGGTTTGGTGCCAAGGCACTCGCGGCTGTCAGGGGGTGGCTTCCGTTCGACTAGAGCGGCTGCGCCTCACATGCCAGCAACTGGGCGATTCCCCCGAAGCGATCGCTCCAAGTGCTCGTACAGTACTGCGTTCCAACCAATGCGGTTTGCCAAAGGGCCACTTGGCTGATCGGGACAGGGGCAACGAGAACGGCGATCGGTTCCATCGAATCGACGATGGAGGACTCAGACCGCAGGGGCCGTTGGGGCGGAGGGCCTAGCCGGGGATGTACCTAGTGTTCTGGGAATCCTCGCAGGCATCAGCGGTCGGCACTGCGGCATAGGCGAGGTCATAAGGAGACCTCCTCGGACCAGTGGGGAGTCGGCTCGCTTCTCACCGACTCGGAGTCTGGTTGAGACCGGCCTTGGCAATTGACGAGAGGATCGCTATTTCCTCATACAAGGGGCGAGCCGGAGGCGGCGTCACGATCACCCTTAGTTTGGGCCGATCGTATCTGAATCCGGGCCTTTTGTCATTGTGGGGGAACACCAGCACCTGTCTACCCTGGTTCTCCCAAGCCTCCTGGAGGGCATGTAGCTGGTAGTTCGCCATGATGAATGGGTAGTGGTCATCGTTGAGGTACACATCAACTGTTGCCTTGTTGGTTTGGGCCAGTGCCATGTCTGTCTTACCCTCTCTTGCCTTCCGAGGCCAAGATTCCTTGTCTTTTCGTCCGACGAACTACCTGACCAGTAAGAGTCTAGCAAGTCGCACAACCCGCCGAGTCTCCAAGGGTTCTGACGCTGGAGGGATTGACCAAAGGGGGCAGGGCCATCGCGGAGAGGCCCCTCGGTCTGGTGGGCAGTTCGCGTTGCTCCCAGCCGAGATCCCGAACTGGCGGGCGCGATGCGTGTGGCTGGGTGGGTGGCGGCTGTCGCAGCCCCAACCGTGAACGGCAGTCCAGCTTGGCGCATGGCCAGCGCACGGCCGTAGAGGCCCTGCCTGAGGCTAGTGTGCGGCGGGCACGAGCCCCGCGTTATGCAGTGACGCGTACGCACTCAGCAGTTCCAGACTTGCCCGTGGGCTTGGTCGACGTAGCTCGGAAGGCGTGGCGTCGCTCGCGAACTGCCGGGTTGGGCCGGGATTAGCCGGGCGTCCCGATGTGCCTTCGTGGATGTTCGGGGCACTGGCGCCGTGCCTTGACTGCCTGCTTCGATGAGATCTTCGGGCACCGGGTACAGTGGCGCTGCTGACTCTCATCGCAGAGCGTGACTGATGAGCGTGACTATGTGCTGCGAACGCTCAGGCTGGGTTAGCACGCCATTGGCAAGCGGGTGGCGCTCGCCGGGACAGCATCGCGTCCAACACGCCGGGCCAGTCGCGGAAGACGAATTCCTCCGCGAAGAAGCGTAAACTTGCGAAGAACCGAGTGCGCGTCTCCAGATACTCGCGCCACTGGCGCCAGCGGCTCTGCAGACTGTGCAGCGCGAAGGCCAGCAGGTTCATCGTCGCGAGCACATTCGCCAGACCGTCCTTGCAATGCCCGCATCGTGCTTGAAGTTCTGTCCGGAGCGCGCGACCCCAACGCGGCCGCAACAAGGCCGCGTCTGGCCCCCGCCGAGAACGGCTCACCGTCGCGCTGCGCTGCCAGCATCGGTCGCATCTCTGCCGCACCCTCTGCGTGCTCAAGTCCGGGGTGGGCCTGCGCGGCTACCCCGGCAGCCTGCGCCAGCTCACCGTGGCCGACCTCAGCCACGAGAATCCCATCCTGCTGCCGACCAACCAAACCGCAGAAACGCCCACGCGCTTGGTGAACGGCTACGCCCGACTCGTGGTGATCGGGAACACGATCGCGGATACCATCGACTTCTCTCACGTGGACGCGCTTTCCTCGGCTGTGCCGTTGCGGCTCACCCTCGACCCGCAGCTGACCGTCATCGCCTGCTCGCTGTCCAGCCTGCTGGGACAGCGCGTCGCCCAAGGCTTCGAATCCGCGAAGTGCGCCACCATCTTCTGCAGGCTCGTGCGCACCTCTGCCACGATTGACAATCTACGACAAACTTGTCACCGCGCGCTTCCGCCGACGCGCCAACCACCCCCTCCTGGTGGAAGCCGACTACGGCGAGCTGCGGCACCCACGCTATGGCTCGAGAACCGAACACTAACCTACCGATTCTCTTGAACTGGCCCAAACCTGCAAATCCCTCATGAGCGTGGTAATCGAGGTTAGAGGCAATACTGCTAACTCGATTCCTTGGGTTGACGACAGCTGGCCTTCACCAGTGCTGCGGGCGACACTGTGGCCCACGATGTCGGTCCGTGAACTTGCTCATCTTCCTCTTGACGCCCCGCAGCTTGACTTGACCCAAGCGCCGCACGAGCCATACCGCGCAAGTGAACGAGAGACGGTCAGCGTCTTCATTAGCCGTCGGCGCAATCTGGGGGAGAAGGCTGCGGACGGTCTAGCGGACCGGCGACAGTCCTTCGATCTCCTTCCGCTCCACCGTTCGCGTCTTGGCGTTCAGGAGACGGTGTTGCGGTCAAGGATGTGTGTCTTGATCACACCGCCGGCCGTGTGTCGACTTTCCGGCGCTCGTAATACAGCGCGGCCAGCTCGATAGCCGACGAGTGCCGCGGGTCGTGCTGCGTCGTGACCAGCCGATCCGGCAGATTCCTCGATTCGGAGATCGGCACGGGAATAGTCGACATACGCCTTACTGAACAAGCCATCCTCCATCACCTGCTCCACCTGCAACGCGGCTCGCCATCGGGACATGCCATGACCTGCGCCGCGGCAGCGGATGCCAACACACCACGGAACCGATCAAGCAAACAGAATCGGTACCTGCTCAACTGGACAACCAATCACTTCGACCCCACACGAGAATTGCAATCATCACTACTTCGAGTACAAGGCCGGGCACAAGCACTCACCACGACATCACGACTTCGGACGCCCAGTCGCCCACAGCTTCCGCCCATTCGTCGGGAAACCGCTGGAATCTTGCCAGAGGCCTCGGTATGATTCGTATCGTGAGTCGAGCCTTTGACACAGTGATTGAGAGAGTGTCGGCGCTCCCGCCCGAGGAACAGGACCGAATTGCGCGTTGGATTCTCGGCGAGATGGAGGACGAGGAATGTTGGACTCAAGCGCTCTCGAATTCCCAAGCAGCCTTGAGTATGCTCGCCGATGAGGCCCGGACGGACATTAGGGTTGGCATAGCGACCCAACTCGATCCCGACAAACTGTGAGATCGAGGGCAACGCCCCGCTTTTGGTCCGCCTACCGCACATTGCCGACTGATATTCAGGGCCTCGCAAGAAAAGCGTACCGTTTGTTCGCAAGCAATCCCCAGCACCAAAGCCTCCGATTCAAGAAGGTGCACGGCCACGAGCCGATCTACTCAGCCCGCGTTGCCCGCGGATACCGTGCGGTCGGTCTGCTCGAAGGTGATGACACCATGTAGTTTTCGATCGGAGCGCACGCCGACTACGACCGACTCATCGCAAGACTCTGACGAAGCTCCAAGGCAGCCCAACGGGCCTGCAGTTCGTTGCAGGTGGGCCATGAGCGCTACCTGCCAACGGTTAGCCCCACTACAGTTCACCCAATTTGGTGCGTTGGCCACAGCTGGCCTCCACAGCTGCGTTGGGCGAGATAGTGGCCCACGATGCCGGACCGCGTACTTGCTCATGTTCCTCTTGACACCTTCGGATTGCAAACGGCTTGGAGCGTAGGCACGGGCATCCGTCGAGAGGCTGCAACTCTTCGGTGGGCTGGGCGTGGGCTATCCTGTTGCCGGACCTGCCTTCTCCGCAGGCCGATGATCGGAGGTTCGAGCTTGGAATCTAGACGGGAATTCTTGGGCCACCGCCTGCTTGACGCCGCCGCCATCGCTGCCGCGGCGGGCTTGCCGGTCGGGCTGCCAGCCCAAACCGAGTCATCTCAAGCGATTCGCATCGGAGTGGTGGGAGGGGGCTTCGGATCGCAGTTCTACTGGCATGAGCATCCGAACTGTACGGTCGCAGGGGTCACCGATTTGAGGGCTGACCGGCGTGACAGGCTACAGACGACGTACCGTTGTGAGACCGTATACAACTCTCTGGAAGAGATGCTCCGGCACTCGGACGCATTTGACGCTATTGCAGTCTTCAGCGGCGCCCCAGACCATTTCCGCCACGTCTCGATGTGCATGGAGCGCGGGCTCCACGTAATCTCCGCAGTCCCCGCGGTGATGACCGTTGAAGAAGCCGATCGTCTTCGGGACCTCAAAGAACGGACCGGTCTGCGATACATGATGGCCGAGACCAGCTACTACAGGCAGCCCACCATCTACGCGCGGAACCTGCATGCAGAGAGCGGTTTCGGGGAACTCTTCTATTCGGAACTCGAGTACTACCACGACCGCGGCGACCTTGATGCGCTCCTAGCCGACAAGTCGTCCCGCTTCTATGAACCGGATGGGTCTCGTTCTTGGCGCTGGGGATTCCCGCCCATGCACTACCCCACCCACTGTCTGGGGCACTTGGTGGGCGTGACACGGGAACGCATCGACCGCGTCTCGTGTCTTGGCTGGGGAGGCCAGCATGTCTGGCTTCAGGAGAATCGCTACGAGAATCCGTACTGGAACCAGTCGGCGCTGATGCGGACCAACCGCGGCAACATGGCTCGCTGCAATGTCTTCTGGCTGGTGGGAGGCCACGGAGAACGGGCCCGCTGGTTCGGAGAACGAGGATCCCTGTTCATGTCCGTGGGAGGGCTGCACGGGGATGCTTGGCTGCCGCGTTCGACGGCCCTCGACCGTCGAGAAGGTGTCAGGGAGATCGAGATTCCGGATTACTGGAAGAGCGACATGCTGCCGGCTCCGATGCGGCACGGGAGCGGGCACGACGGCAGCCACGTGTTCCTCGCGGCGGAATTCGTCAACGCCCTTATCGACGACCGGGAGCCCGTGATCGACGTGTACGAATCTCTGGCGATGACAGTGCCGGGAATCGTCGCTCACGAATCGTCATTGAAGAACGGCGAGCAACTCGCCGTTCCGAGCTTCGATCGCTCCGGCTGAACTATCCGCGAACCGGGTCCGCCGGGATTCCAGCAGCTCCAGCGACTTGCACCTGTCCGGTCTGCAAGATGGCCACGCGACTGGACCTCAGTCCACGTACAGGAACTCGTTCGAACTCAGCAGCATTTGCGCGAAGCTCTCAACGGACCGCTCCAGCGCCTCGTCGTTCGAGCTGTTCGCGCGGGCGAACAAAGCTTGCTCCCTCTCTAGGTGACCGGCTGCAAGTTTGATTTCTTCCGGCGCCGGCTCCCGCGATAAGACGATCCCATAGCCGGCGCGAATGATCGACTCCGTGCCGTTCGCACTCCCTTGTGCACGCTCCATCGCACGGCGAGCCACGGCCGCGGCATTCTCGGTGACGAAGTCACTGTTCATCATCGTCAGGGACTGGAGCGGACTAGCCGACGGGACCCTGTTCGTGCAGCTGGTGTCGATGTTCGGGAAATCAAACGTTGTCAGGAAGGTTGAAGACCACGTCCGGCGGGCTAGGAGGTACACACTTCTCCTGTTGGCACCCTCCACCACCGGAAGTTGGAGGCCGTCCGAACGGGGATCCAGCATCACCGGCGGGCCGTTCGCGGTGAGGTCAAGACGCTCTGCGACCGAGAGGATCGAGTCCCTGAGAGCCTCAGCCTCCAGCCGTCGCAGCGGCCTTCGCCAGAGCAGTCGATTCTCGGGGTCCTTGACATGGGCAAGCTCGGCCGATGGGTTGTCAGTCCGCCGAGACGACTGCTGGTAGATCGACGAAAGCATGATCAACTTGTGCAGACGCTTGACCCTCCAGCCGTGGTTGACGAAATCGACCGCCAACCAATCGAGCAGTTCGGGGTGAGAAGGCAATGCGCCATATCTTCCGAAGTTGTCCGGCGTCGAGACGATCCCCGTCCCGAAGTGGTGCTGCCAGATGCGATTCACGACCACCCGAGCGGTCAATGGGTGCTCCGGGTCGGTCATCCATTCCGCTAGGGCCAGCCGGTATCCCATGGTCTTGCCGACTCGGTTTGGCGAGGGAGAGGCTAGGCAGTCGTCTCCTTCCTTGCAGAGGATCTCCAGGAAACCCGGCTTCACGGCCGGGCCGGGGTTTTCGACGCTGCCTCGCTGGAGCAGGCGGATCACGGGTAGCTCGTCGCCATCCCAAAGCGCTCGCAGCTTGTGCAGTTCGTGACGGTAGCCCCGCCAAGTCTCGAGATCCTGCCCGAGTCGAGACAGCTCATCGCCGTCCGCAGCCGAGACGCGGGAGTCGATTTCCTTGTCAGTGACCTTTACGGATGGCTCGAACTTGCTGATCAGGTACTTCTGGACCTCCGTTCTGTCTGTGGCGTCCGTTGCGAGAGCGGCCCGCAGGTCCCCGCGGAGCACTTCCGGGACTCTTTCGAGTTTCTCCTCGACCAGCTGCTCGCCGTACGGCTCTCGGATCGCTTCCATGCGCGCAGCCAGTTTCTCGAGCTCGGCATCAACCTCCTCGTTGTGCCGATCGATCTTCTCCTTCTCGGTCGCCGACACCGTATAGAGGACGCGGTTTTTCGGCTGGATCCATCTCGACGGGTTGTAGGCCGGAGATAGGAGAGCTAGGAAGCGGTAGTAGTCACGCTGCGGAATCGGATCGAACTTGTGACTATGGCAACGCGCGCATGTAACAGTCAGGCCGATAGAACTGCGCGCGACCTTGTCGATCAGAGCGAAGAGGGTATCGTAGCGATCCGCGGGCCGGTCGGAGATGTCTTCGTCCGTTGCATCCAAGACGGTCCGCAGGTATCCCGTAGCGATCAGTCCCTCCAGCATTTCCGGCGAGTAGCTGGCCGCGTTCCGCCAGTCATGAAGTTCGTCGCCCGCGAGTTGCTCAGTGAGGAACTGGTCCCAAGGCTTGTCCCGGTTGAACGAGTCGATCACGTAGTCGCGGTAACGCCACATGCCGGGAGCGAGGATTGGATTCTCGGCCCTGAAGTCCTTCCCGGTGGTGTCGACATACCCGGCTGCGTCCAGCCAGAAGCGACCCCAGCGCTGACCGTACTTGGGTGATTCCAGCAAACGGTCGAGCAAGCGGTCGAAGGCGCCGGGAGCCCCATCGTCCAAGAAAGCGGCAGCTTCTTCAGGGGTCGGTGGGAGACCCCACAAGTCTAGGAATGCACGGCGCATCAGCGTTCGCTTGGACGCTGGTGCTGACATCGAGAGCCCTTCGCCCTCCAGCTTGTGGAGCACGAAGGAGTCGATCGGACCTTGTACGCGCTCTAGCGAGTCCACATCTGGCACTGGCCCGGCGATTGGCTTCCGGAACGCCCAGTGCCCGCGGTCCTCCCTAGTAATCGGCGGGGCCTCGGCTTCGGTCAGAGCCCTGTCCAGGGGATTCCCCAGATCGACGTAGTCGGCGAATGAGCCTTCGTCAATCCATGATCGGATGACTTCAACTTCATCGGTGCTCAGTGCCTGAGCCGCCCCCTCAGGCGGCATCACTCCGCTCACCAGCTGGCGAATGAGAACGCTCTTGTCCGAAAAGCCTTCGATCACGACCGGACCGTGCACGCCGCCCCGCAGGACCGAGGCCAGTGTTGACAGGTCCAAGCCGGACTGGGGGCGGTCACCGCCATGGCAGACAACGCACCGTTCGTTGAGAAGGGGCTGGATATCGTTCTCGAACCGTGCGATCTGCTGCCGAGCCGCTTCCGGGATTTCATCCTTGGCTTCGGAAGGCGCTCCCCCTTCGATCCACCGCCGGATCGTCTCGACCTGCGCCTCGGGAACCTTGCTGTTGAATGCCGGCGGCGGCATCTCCGCCTCCGAGACCTTTTGGAACAGCCGGCTCTCCTCGGCAGAGCCCTTGCGGATAACCGGGCCGTTGAAGCCGCCTCGCAAGACCGACCTGGCCGTGCGAAGGTCTACGCCGAGTTCCGGAGAGCTCTTTCCGTGGCAGGTGAAGCAGTAGGTCGAGAAGATTGGCAGCACGTCCTTCTCGAATACCGGAACGCCATCGGCCGGGACGGCGGCGACTGCGGCAGTGGAGGCGAGCACGCCGCCGAACAGCAGCAGCTTCATACGGTTCGGACCTCGTTCGTGAGGAGGTCTCCCACAACGCGCGCTCCGGTGACTGTGACATCGGATGGCGTCTCCAGCCGGCCCGCATGCGGATAAACAGTCTTGCTGTGGTCCAGTCCGAGTTGGTGCAGCACTGTGGCTGTCATGTCCGGCACGCTGACGCGGTCAATCACTGCCTTGTACCCGAAGTCGTCAGTCTCACCGTATGCGAAGCCGGGCTTGAAACCTCCGCCCGCGAACCAGAGGGTGAACGCGTTGCGGTTGTGGTCGCGTCCGTCGCTTCGTTGGGTTGTCGGGAGTCGGCCGAATTCGCCCGCCCACATTACGATGGTCTCGTCCAGCAGGCCTCTCGCTTCGAGGTCGGTCACTAGGGCCGCCGCCCCTTGGTCCGTTTCCGTCGCGATGACGGGCATGTTCTTGCCGAGTTCGTTGTGGTGGTCCCATGGTTGGCCGGGCTTCGTGGTCACCTGCACGAAGCGCACGCCTGCCTCCACGAGCCGGCGGGCCATCAGGCAACGGGTGCCGTACGGTCCCCTGACAGGGTCGTCGATTCCATAGAGCTTCTTGGTGGCTTCGGACTCGCTGTTGATGTCAACGACGTCCAAGGCCTCGACCTGCATGCGGGCAGCCAGCTCGAAATTCTTGATCCGAGCCTCGAGTTCGCTCTCGCCGGGCCGCTCGTCGAGATGCAGTTGATTGATTCGCGCCAAGTAGTCGAGACTCTCGCGCTGGACTCCGGGAGGCAGTGGCTTGGCCGGCTTCAGATGGTGAACCGGAGCGCCGGTGGTCGCGAATTCGACGCCTTGGTACAGCGCGGGCAGGTAGCCGTTTGCCCACAGTTGCTTGCCACCGATCGTGTAGCCCTTCGGATCCCGGAGCACAACGTATGCCGGAAGGCTCTGGTTCTCGGTCCCGAGCGCATAGGTGATCCACGAGCCCAAGACCGGCCGACCGGGAAAGATCTTGCACGTGAGCAGCATGTTCAACCCTTCGAGGTGGTTGTTGTGCTCGGTGTGCATGGACCGGATGAAGCACAGCCTGTCGACAATTCCCGCGTGATGGGGCAGGACTTCCGAGACATCCATGCCGGATTCGCCGTGCTTGCTGAACTCAAACGGGGTCGGCAAGAGCGTGTTGTAGTTGCCCGGCTGGTGGATCTCGACGCCGTCCGGGTGAGGCTGGCCCGCATACTTCGCCAGCATCGGCTTCGGGTCGAACAGGTCCATCTGGCTCGGACCGCCGTTCTGAACAAGCTGGATCACGGCCTTTGCTCGGGCAGGGAAGTGCCCTCCTCGGGCTACGAGGTCGTTGTGCGTGACGACACGCTTCGCCCCGGATTCTTCGGCCAGCAGATGGGCGAGAGCGATGCTCCCGAATCCTAGTGGGCTCAACTGCAGAAGCTTGCGTCGCGATACCAAAGCGGGCCTCCGGGACTCGGCCAAGTCCAGCTTAGAACAATTGGGAGATCCGTGTACGGTCCAAGAGCAGTCGCGAAGTCGACAGGACAAGTCTAGACTGCGGCGATTGCCGACAGGCGTCCAGACTTTCCAAGCACGCCCGTGGGGACTGCGGCTATCGCATCGACGAGATCGGCTTTGCCTTCCGGTCGGTCAAGGAAGCCAAACGCTGCTCCCCGTGTCGACCTTGGCAGTGCGGCAAGAACCTCTTCGTGGACACCCTCAACCAGGTGTTCGATGGGATGGCGGTCGAGCCGCACAGGGACTGGCCCGCCGCCTGTCCGGTGACGCGGCTGGCTTTCGGAGCGGGCAGAGTCGGTCAGCGCGAGATCTGTCTCTAGGGCCACCGTCGAATCTGCCAGCGCCGGAGGGAACCACGAGACGCCATCGAGAGAGGGCCGAGCACGGTGTCCGCTCGACAGGCGGCGCTCGCTAGCGACACAGGCACCAGAGACCTCGGCAGAACGGCCAACGCGCACGGCAGGTCCGCCTCCGGCCACCACTTGATCGATGTCTGCGATTCCGTCGCGCCGCCTGGGGCCGACCAGCAATCGGTCAGACCTTGCCAAGTGGAGATCTTCCTTCCAGCAGAGCCTTCGCGCACTGATAATGCCAATTCGTGTACGGCTTTCCGAAGCTGCAGAGAGTGCAGCCGGGAGCCGCAGGCTCTCGCCCCGCATAGAAGACCGTTCGGTCTCTCCCCGAATCCGCGGTCAGATCACAGACCAAGCGGATATAGTCTTTTCCCCCAAGGAACACGATCGGATCGAGGACGCTGGACGGCAACATGCAGAAGTCCCGATAGGAATCCTGTTGACGCCTCCGCTTGAACGGCTGCACGTTCTTGGCCTTGCTGAACGTAATGTCGTAGTTGGGAGTCAGAAAGCTCGCAGGAATCAGCCCCCATCCGGCGGAGAGGATGAAGAGCCGATCGAGACCAAGGAACTCGTGCTTCGCCAAGAATCCGTATGTCCTGTTGGCATAGTGCTGCCACGCCGGCAGGAGCCCAAGCGGGTTTTTGCCTGAGTGGCTGTTGTACGCCTCGAGGACGTCGCGCCAGGACCTGCCGTCGGCATGGGACGGGTCGTCCGGCCGGGCGTACTTGAACCCGTCGCCGACGGGCGCGGCGGCCGGATTCGCGACGAACATGATCGGTCGGCCATCGGGCGTTCTGAGATGGCCCGCATCGTGGCGCTTTCTCGCCGCGCATTGGATCACTACGATCACGACGGCTTCTCCGTCGCGGCGACTAGCCTCTTCAGTACCTCAAGAAACTCCGGATCGTAGTCTTCATCCACGTGATTGGAATTCCACAGACCCGAGCATCGCACCCTCTTGCGGTTGCAATCCTGACCAAGCCAGACACGGGATGGCGGATCGAGCGGCCGCTTGCCGTAGTTGCTCAGAAGTGCGATCGAATTCCGTTCGATGAATCCGCGTCGGCTGTCGGGCCCCGGCTCGTCGTCAACCGATAGCCAAAGAAAGGGCATCGCTCCGATCGCCGTGCTCACTTCTTGCTCCGCCGGCCGCTCCGACTTCCGAACCTCGGGTGGCGCGTGGCTTCTGAACTTCTCCCATGTCGGACAATGGACCGAATCCCGCTTGATCAGCGCTGCTCCCACGATCAGCCTGAAGATCGATCCCCTGTGGTTTCCCGATCCGGACTTCGCCGACCCCTTGTGTTGCCGGAGACGGCTCCAGAGCGTGCTCTTGGCCCCCGGCTTGAGGGCGTGAGTCCCAACACGGACGACGCGGGGACCCTTGCCGGAGTCCGACCGGATCTCGCCAGGCTCGGTGAAGAAGTAGACCCCGCGCTTCGGCCACCCCGCTCTGGCGCTGCAATCCGACAGCCTCCGCGTTCCCCTCAGGCGGTGCTCAAGCTCACCCAGCAATCCATAGAACTGCTTCAGATGGTCAAGCCGCGAGATCATCGTTCAAGCATTGTCACAGGAAGGCAGCGGCACGTCGCGTTCGGTCGTGGGCCTCAGTTCGGCCTCCCGTGCCCCAGAGTTGAGAGCAGCGACATCGCACACCTTCGTTGACGGTCAAGGATGTGGCGGGAGATGGCCCTATCGCGGCACATTTCCCTGAGGAACCGAGCAAGCGCACCCGATCGAGGACTCAACCGCCGAGGCGCCTCACCCGGTACTGCCAGTCCCAGTCTTGGGCTGATTAGCAACGGACCGTCTTCCTTGGTCCGGTAAGCCCTGCAAAGCGACGCTGCCCCAAAGCGTTGCAGCCAAGGCATCGACGACCTCAACAGGGCGGCAATTCCCGTAGTCCAGACCACTCCCGTAGCGTTGATCGCGGATTCCGGCGTGGGATGGGCGTTACGTGTTCGGCCGAACTCAGTGAGGTTGGGCTCACGTTGTTGCGCCCATCGGCGCGGTGGCACGACCAAGTCCTGCCAGACCCAGGCGAGCGATCCAACCCGGAAGGATTAGTCCGGCCGTTCGCCTATAGTCCTGCGACCTAGCTTGACGGCCAACGCATCCTCATGCTCGTCGCCCCACTTGGCGAGCCTCCCCGCCAGTTGCTTCACAACGTCCGGCCGGGCTGAGACCAAGTTCTTCGTCTCGCCGGGATCATCCTCCATGTCGTACAGCTCGTCAACCCGCATACGAGGCCAAGCCTGAAAGTCGCGCAAGATCAGTTTCCAGCGCTCAGTGCGAATGGCGCGCTCTTCGAACAAGACCCCGTCAATGCCCTTTTGCGAGATGTTCTGGATGACGATCTCCCGATTCCATTCGTCTTGTCCGCTAACCAAGTCGGCAATCAGGCTGCGGTCCGAATAGTCCTCGTCAAGCCGGCCATAGAGACCTGCGGCGTCCATGATCGTTGGCATGAGGTCCACGGAACTCACGCCCGACTGCCAGACGACGCCAGCAGGGAGGACTCTGGGGTAGTGCATGATCAGCGGCAGACGGGCGGCCTCGTCGTACGCAATGCTCATCCCCGCCAGTGTTCCAGGGCGGTCGATCCACGTCCGTCCGTGCTCGGTGGTGAGGATGATGAATGTGTTGTCGAGTACATCGCTGCTTCGCAGCGCATCAATCATTCGTCCGATCTCCTCATCGAGCGCTGTGACCGAAGCGTAGTACTCCTCGTGCTCAACGTCCTTGCCCTCGTACGGTTTGTGGAACCTCTTCGGGGGGTTGTTCGGCTCGTGTGGAGAGTAGTAGGACTGGTACAGGAAAAACGGCCGGTCAGCGTTCTCCTCTATGAACTCGACGGCACTGTCGGTCTGAACGGTTGGCCTGTAGCGGGACTTGTGCGGCTCGCCCAGCCAATGGTGGATTTGCGAGTTGAAGCTCTTCCAGACATCGAAGAACCCCGGGTTTCTTTCTCCCAAGTGCCACTTGCCAATGTGTGCGGTGCGGTAGCCGGCGTTATTGAGGAAGTGCGGAAAGTTATCCCATAGGTCGAATCGCGGATCGCCGAATGGATCGGGTATCGGTTCTTGGTAGACATTGTTCGATCCGCTCGGCACGTAGGGATACGTGTTCTTCCGCATTCCGTGCTCGTGGGGGTACTTTCCTGTGAGGATCGAGGCCCGGCATGGGCCGCAAAGTGGCTGCGGAGCGTAGCAGTTGTCAAATCGGATTCCGTCCGCGGCCAGTCGATCGATGTTTGGCGTGTGGACATCCGAGCGACCATACGCGCCGATGGCGTCGCGGCGGCACTTGTCAAGCAGGATGAACAGAAAGTTCGGAGGGTCTTGGCTGCCCGACGGATCGGAACCGGATCCGGCTTGGGCCAAGGCCTGCCGGGCCGCCGAGGCGCTCCCCAGCAGTCCCAGCCCTCCGGATGCGCCGAGAAACGAGCGTCGATTGACCGATTGAGGCATGACTTTCTCCCGCTATACCCACTGCCAGCGCAGTTCGAACTTCGGATTCGTACTCCACTTGCCCTTCGAGAAATCCGGCATCTCCACCGCCTTAGACTTGGCGGCGATCGATCGCTCGCTCAGGGGGCCGATCGCGCTCCACGTCACCGCGTCAACGATCGACACCGGTGGCGGCGTCCCGTGTCGCAAGCTCTCCGTCCAACCGCGCAGTTCCATCCAATCCGCGCCGCTGTGTCCGAACCGCAGAGCTCGCTCGCTGTACATCTTCCAGATGGGATGGTCGAACTCGTCCAGGAACGGGTTCAGCGAATGCCACTGCCGGGCGTCTATCGCCTTGCCGTCCCAGTGCCGTTCCTGCACCCAGATCGAGCCCTCCCCCGGGAACGGCCAGCGGACCATGCCCTTTGTCCCCTGATACTTGTGTCCGTCGTCACGGGGATGCCAGCTTTGGATGTCGTGGAAGTTCAGCGCCGTGCGCCCGTCCTCCAGTTGCACTAGGACGTTCGTGCGATCGGAGTTGACGTAATCGCGCTTCGCGTTCGGGTGATCGGCACCCCACCGGTCCTCGGCGTATTGGTTCATGCCTCGGGAGACGCCGCCCATCGCGATCACGGACTCAATGCGAGTCCCATGGTTGATGTCCATCAGCATCGCGACAGGGGCGAACTGGTGGGTGGGATACAGGTTCCCGTTACGGGTGATCGAGTGCTCTCCGCGCCACCTCAGGTCACCCTTGTCGGCGAACCGTGAGTCGAACATTACGCCCCGGACATCGTGACCGTACCCGGATTCGCAATACACGATGTCTCCCAGCAGCCCGGCACGCGCGATGTTTAGTACAGCCAGTGGCTCACGGCGATATACCCAGTTCTCGAGCATCGTTGCGGACACGCCCGTCCGCTCAGCCGTTTCGACAAGCTGCCAGCACTCGTCGACCGTGATCGCCGCCGGGACCTCGATGGCAGCGGCTTTTCCTGCTTCGAGGGCCGCGACACCCATCGTTGCGTGCCATTCCCACGGCGTCGCGACAATCACGCCGTCCAAGTCTTCGACGTCTAGAAGGCGACGGTAGTCCTCGGGGCCGCGCGCGTAGATCGTGGGCTGTGGTTTCCCGGCATCCACGCAGGCCTTGCGCGCCTTCGCTGCCGCGTTGTCGTCGAGATCGCATATCGCCGAGACTTCAATTCCTGGCAGATCAAGCAACGGGCGCAGCAGGGATGAACCGCGGCTGCCCGCGCCGATGATCCCCACGCGGACAGGCATCTCGGCGGCCCGCGTCTCAGCGGCGGCAAGAGCGGCGGCGATGCCCACAAACGTTCGTCGGTCGATTCTGTCCATGACGGTCCTCTATGGTGGCTTGGTCGGGGCCGAGCCGAATCCGGCTACATCGTACAGCGTCCAGAGCGGTTCGGATCGAATCGTTCGATGGGCACCCGACCAAGAGATTGGCTTGGCACATCTTGTCACCAGCGCGTCGAGTGTCGGCTACTTCGCCGTGAGAAGCGTCACCGCCGGCGCAATCATCGTGGGAGCAGTCGCGGTCTTCCGCTGTTCCAACCTCGATGATGGACCGCTACGGCTGATCGAGACCAAGGGTGTGAGCGGGTACAGTTGAGTCACTCGCGAATTCATGGAGCCAAAGACGATGAGAAAACGGACGTTGGTCTTTCGGGGTGGTTGGGCACTGCCAGTTGTCGCCGGAGCGGCATTCTTGTTCGCCGCAGACGAAAACCCTCTTCCCAAGCCGACCCGCATCAACAAGGCGATCGAACTGCTCGCTCAAGATCAGCCGATCTACTACTTCACCGAAGGCCGCGGCGGCAGCCAGGGCGGGTTCAAAGAGGGTCTTCGTTTAGCGCAGACCTGGGCGGATCTGATCATCTACGAGATGGAGTTCGGCCCCTACGATGTGGCCGAGCTTCGCGAGTTCATGGCCGGGCTGGTACAAGGCGGGCCGACGCCCAGCGGACACCGCACGCCGGCCGTCCAAGTGGTCGTTCCGTTTAGCGGGTACGATGCCGCGACGGTGCGTGCGAATCACTGGGTCGTGCAGCAGATTCTCGCTGCTGGGGTGCACGGGGTTACGCTCTGTCATGCGCGCGATCCGGCGGCCGTTCGAGAGTTTGTTCGGGCGGCCCGTTTTCCCCATCACCGTCAAGGTGTGGACGGAGGGCCGCTCGAGGAGGGGCTGCGCGGTAACGGAGGTCAAGCGAACGCGGCCCAAATATGGGGGCTGTCCCCACAGGAATACATGCGCCGGGCGGATGTCTGGCCTTTGAATCCGGAAGGAGAGATCCTGATCGGGCTGAAGATCGAGGACAGGTACGCATTGGCCGTTGCCGAGGATTCAGCGAGCGTGCCGGGTGTCGGATACGCGGAATGGGGTCCTGGCGACATGGGTCTCTCTCTCGGATATCCGGAGATCCACGATCCGCCGTATCCGCAGGTTGTCGAGCAGGCGCGCCAAACGGTCCTGGACGCGACGCAGGCGGCCGGGATTGCATTCCTCGACGTTGTGACTGTTGAGAACGTTGAGGAACGCTTGGGCGAAGGCACACGGATCGGAGCGACGCGCAGCCGGGAGGCGGCAGAGCGAGGTCGCCGGTTTACCAAGCGACCGCAACCGTAGTCGAGTCACTGGCTACGGATTCGATCTGATACAGAGCTTGCTCTCGACCGCTGCGCCGGAGCTAGAAAGCAATCTTGGCCATCAGTTGGAAGGTTCGGGGGAACCCACGCGTGCCGGGAATGCTGCCGAAGTCATCGGACCCGAATACGGTCCGGGGCCCGCGCCAGTTGACGTTGTTCAGGACGTTGATGAATTCGAACCGCAGCGTGATGCTGGTGTCCTCTGACAGCCGAATGTTCTTCTCCGCCGAAGCGTCCCAATTGAACAGGGCGGGAGTGCGTGCCTCATCCGTTGTGTGCGGCCCCCCGCTGATCCTCAATCCATCGGTCGGGACGATGGAGTCCGCCCTCAGGTAGCGTTCCGGATCCATGCCGGGGTCGTCCGCCGCGGAGACGCTCACGGTCTGCGGCCGCTGGTGGCCGAACCCGTACGCCTGCAGCGGATTCTCGTTTTGGGTGATCACCAGCGGAAAGCCGCTTCTGAGCGTCCCCGACACAGAAAACCCCCCATCCGCCCAAGATCCGCCCTTTCGCCCTGGTCTGGTAGTTGAGGTTGATGTTCGCTTGGTGCGGCACGTGCAGCCGGGAAGGCGAGTAGTCGGACTCGAGCACCGGGCATTTCCCCGCCGCGCATGCATCCGGCGTGTTGTAGATCTGCGCTGTCAGGCTCTCCCCGAGGGTGTTGTCCTCGTACACGTTGTCGTGATGGATGGTACGCGTGTAATTCACCCGGGCTCCCCACGACCGGCCGAAGCGGCGTTCGAGTTCAGCGCGAAGACTGTGATACGCCGACTTGCCCGCCGTGACGTGGCGCGCATAAACGTTCCGGAAATGCGGGAATGGTCGCAGCAGCTGTCCCAGCGGAAGCAGGGGTTCGCCGGCGAATTCGCCGAACCTGGCGTCGCCGCGGAAGGGGTTCTCTCGCCTGTCGTTCAGCCTGTCTCCGAGCTCAAGGTACGGATCTGCCAGCTGGTTGATGTTGATGACCGAGTCGAGCGTTCCGCCGATTGGCAGGTCCGTTCCCCGGCTGCCGACATATCCGACCTTCACGGCCAGGTCGTTCTTGATCTCGCGCTGAACGTCCAGTGACCATTTCGTGATGTACGGCGAATCGCGGTGCTGGTCGTTGAAGTACACGTCTCCACCTATGTTCTGGAAGCGTCCGCTCGCGTTGCCCGTCGGATCGAGGATTCCGTGCGGGAACGGATTCGAGGCCGTGGCCGCGGGTGGCACGATGCCATCCACGCTCGCGGGCAGGTTCGTGACGGCCGTGAAACCGTAGGTCCCCGTGTAGGAGGCGCCGGTGTCGCGCGGGATCGCGTACGGGGCCCAGAAGACCGCAAGCCCTCCGCGGACGACGGTCGCCGAGTCCAGCGAGTAAGCGAAGCCCACTCGCGGGCCGAGCTTGACAGCCGGAGGATTCCACTGATGGTCCGGGTTGCCGTCTACGCCGGCGTACATCAGGCCACCCTTGAGCGGGAATCCAGGCAGGGACTGCTCAAGGTCCCCAGACGTGCCGATTTGAGCGGGGAAAGCCTTGCCCCGTTCCCAGCCGACCGCAAAGTCGCTGCCGTGTTCCCGCAGGCCGGACTCGTGCTCGACTCGCAGGCCGAGGTTGAGAACCAAGCCCGGAGAGACCCGCCAGTCGTCCTGAACGAATCCCCCGAAATAGTCCACGAAGAAATCGGCAGGTGTCGCCAGCGTGGCAGTCCCGCCGTTTGGAATCCCGAGCAGAAGCTCCGCCAAGGCGTTGCCCGAGCCTGTGACCGGCCGCAGCGGATCCGGGCCCTGCGTAAAGCGCTTGGCAAAATCCATCGAGAAGCCGTTGCCGAAGCTCGCGCTGCGGAGACCCAGCCGCCTCCACTGGGCGCCCAGCTTCAGCGTGTGGTTGCCGACGAGGACAGAGTAGGATCCGCTCGCTTCGCGTGACGTCCATTTGACATCGTCGTTCGTGCGCCCCCCGTGTGTCCTGCCGCCGTTTCCGTAGTCGGTCACGCTGATGGCGGGGAACTGGCCCACGTAGCCCTCTTGCGCATAGATCTTGTCAAGGAAGCTGCCCTGTATCCCGATCTGCTGCCTCAGGTCCTGCTCGCCAACCTCCGGGCTCGACCAAGAGTCGTCGAAGTAGGTCTGCCCAAAGCGGATGGTCAGCACTGACGACGCCGTCAGGACCGTGCTGGCGTTCAGCGCGAGTGCCTCGACCCGTCTGCCGAGCGTCGAGGCCCCGATGCTGAAGGCTGGCCGAGTGTCGGAGTTCAGCAGGTCTTGGTAGTGGCCGAACAGCGGTTCCTGCGACTGGTAGTGCAGGAAGGTGCCGGAGAAGGTCCACTTCTCGCCAGCCGAGTGGCTCAGGTTGCCCGTGCTCTGGATCGCTCGGACGGTCTGAATGCCGGACGTCGAGATGCGTCCGCCCGGGCCAAGGCTCGAGAGCAGGCCCGCAAGGGCCGTGCCGGTGGGATCCAGGCGTTCGCGCGGCAGGCGATTGTTGGGCAGCGGCGATCTGGCGCCGCCGGAATCGAGACTGGCCGGATCATAGATGGTTGCGCCGGTCTCGGAGAAGTCTCCTGCCGCTTCGGCAGGCGTCGGCAGAGTGATCGTGGTGTTGCCGATCGCATCGTCCGAGTACCCCTCTGACGCCACCCAGAAGAAGGTCCGGCCGCGCCGGATCGGGCCGCCGAAGGCGCCGCCGGCCAGGTTGTAGGGTGCGCTGCCCAGATCATCGCGGTCGATGAGTCCCCTGTCGAGGTCCCGCTGCTGGAAGTACGCCAGCCTTCGCCACACCGTGTCCAGCTGGCCGGGTCGGAACTGGTAGTGCGCGCTACCTGCCCACTCGTTTGTGCCGCGGCGGTGGATCGTGTTGAACACGCCCCCGCCGGTCCGGCCCATCTCGGCGTCGTAGGTATTGGTTTGGACCTTCAGTTCCTCGACCGCCTCGAAGATCGGGATGATGACCGAGCGGTTTCGCAAGTCGGTCATCGATACGCCGTCGATTGTGTAGTTGTTCCCCCGCAGGGGACCTCCGCCCAGCGACAGGAGCGAGGAGTTGGTCTGGTCCGATTGCTTGACCCAGACTGGGTTCCCGGTGTGGACCACGTTCGGCGTGGTCACCGCTAGGATGAACACGTTCCGGCCGGGTGATGGAAGGCTCTCGATCTGCTTGCGGTCGATCATGGAGGCGACAGACGCCGAGCCGTTCTCGATCATTGGGGCCGCAGAGCTGACCGTAAGCGTCTGGTCCAGACCGCCGAGTTCCAAGGTGATGTCCTCGACCAGCGAGGCGGAAATGCCGACGGCCAGCCCTTCGTGGCGTGAGCTTGCGAAGCCCTCCAGTTCCGCGAGGATCGAATAGGTGCCCGGGCTGACGTTGGCGAACGAGTACTCGCCGGTCTCGTTGGAGGACGTGCGGCGCACGGTCCCCGTGTTGGCGTCCTCAAGGGTCAGGGTCACCCCCGGTATTACCCCTCCGCCCGCGTCCTGAACAGTTCCGCGGATCCCGCCCTGGAACGACTGCGCCCCGATGCCGGCCACAAGCATCAGGCTGGCCAACAGCAGGCCAAGCGCAGCCAAAACAAGTCGCCCCGCGATCACTATTCGTCGCTGGCCTTGCACAAGTCCGCCCGCTGCAGGGCCCAATGCCGCACCGGTCGGTGCCTCAGGTCGAGACAAGGCCATTCGGTCAGGGAGATGTGACCCAGATCGGGGAGCTCCAGGCGACCTGTCTGTCACGGTCCGACTGACGCACCCGGAGGTAGTAGAAGTCGGCCTCCTCTCCCGGGGCGGCGCTGTCGGTGTACTCGAAGTCGGTCGTCTGTGCGCCCGGAGTCTGCCGGTACACGCGGCTGTTGTTCTTCACGATCTCAACTTCGCCGAGTTTGTCGGTGCCCTCGACATGTACCTGGAATGTCGGCGGCCCTGAGATCGCCACCTCTTCTCCCATGAGGTACTCGCGCCCTCCCTCGACAAGGCGGAAATCCACGATGATGTTGTCCGTCGCTCCGTAGGTGTGGCGGGCTCGAATTGCGTCGACGAGCCCTTCGCGAGAGTTCTCCTCCGCCAGCAGCATCGAATAAGACGTGTGCACAGCGAGATGGTCCGAGCTCGCCTGCACGCCTAGGCGATAGCCCTTGGCCCACGCATTGGAGACCATGCCGTCCGGCTTGTAGCCACCGAACTGCTTCTTCAGTTCGTCCGGCGGCGCTGAGCGCCAACAGCCCTCGCACTCGTAGCTGTTGCGGTCGCTCTGGTAGATCTCCACGATGGGCTCCACCTCCGGGTCGTAGTCCGCCCAATCCGTTCCCATGTCGGTGGCCGACGTGTGGGCCATCGCGATGCCCTTGTACTTGCGCAGGTAAGCGAAGAAGCGTTCCGGTCCTTGCCGGGTATAGTTGCTGGGCACCTCCCACTCGTAGTGCTGGTAGTCCAGGATTGGGGCCCCGCGGTAGGGGAACACGACGTTGCGGTGGCCGCCGGGGTACTTGATCGAGCGCTCGTAGGCAAACAGCGGCACAAACGCCTGGCCGATACGGAATATATCGGCGTATTTCTGACTGCGGAACCAGTCGTACTCGTCCGCCACGCCGAAGTTATGCTCCGTGATCGCCAAGAAGTCAAGCGCACCGGGGTCGATGGCGTAGCGGTAGGTGTCCTCGGTCGAGCCGTCGTTGTACCCGTCCCACGAGATCTCCGTGTGGCGGTGCATGTCTCCCCGGTAGATTCGGTACTGGCGGCCGTTGACGTCGTAGACGTACGACCGGATGCGCTCTACGTCCCGCTCCCCGTTGGGGTGCACCGGCTCGTCGGCGGGCATGTCCCGGGCGGGGCGGTTCGGCGGCTGGCGGGCCGCCGCGACGGGGGGCAAGGCGAGCGGGACCAGGCTGGGCTGCCTTGCTTCCCCGGCCAGTGCCGGAAGCCTCGTCACGAACACGTCCAGCATGATGTTGACAAAGTCGCGGAAGCTCCTGCGGTCTGTGGGATACGCCGCCACAAGGCGGCCAGAGGAGTCCGCTTGAGCCTCGACACGCATGTCGGTCCGGCCTGTGGAGTGCGGCATCAGAATCAGCGACGACCAGGACTCCCCGTCGTAGTGAGTGGCGTAGATCTCCCATAGCGCGTGGTGCGAGGGCGTGCGCCAGTAGACGTTGTGCTGCATCGGGCGGCGGTGGCGCAGGAACGCCCAGACGCGGTTCGAGCCGTCCACCGCCAGCTGCGGGTATTCGAAGAAATTGTTGCCCGGCCCGGGGTCGGGCAGGGAAGTCGCTAGGGCCGCTGCCGGTGCGAGGAGCTGTCCCCCTTCATAGACCGCGACGCGAACCTCGCGCGAGTTGTACAGGCCAGTCGCGTTGGCCTGGATATCGAACGGGTAGCCCCAGTCCTTGCCCCAATTGATGCCGGACTCGTGCCAGGCCATCCAGATGCGGTCTTGGTGATCCGCGGCCAGGGTTGCGTAGGCCTCAAAGCGCCCCGTCTCGGCCACGGCCTGCGGCGGAGCCCACGTCGGCCCTTCCTTGTGGGCCAGGTAGATGTCGTACCCGGTGGCCTCGCTGTACTGGTCCCAGGCCACATAGGCTGTCCCGTCACTGTCTACCGCTATGGAGGGCTCCCAGCAGTTTCCAGCCGAGGCGCTGCTGACCCGGACGGCCGCACCCCAGCCGGCGGACGCCTCGTAGCTGCGGTGGAAGATGCCGAAGCGGTTGCCGCGGGCACCCTGCCAGACCAGGTGCATGGTGCCATCGCTGCCGCGGGCGAGCTTGTGGTGGATGTCTGGCTGGGCGGCCCGCGTCAGGCGCTCGATGCTGCTCCAGTTGTTGCCGTCGAAGGCCCGGGCGTAGAGGTCCCAGTTGCCGGCGACCTGCTCCGACCAGACCACCCAGATCTTGCCCTCGCCGTCCTGCGACACCGCCGTTCGGTAGACGTCTCCGCCCGCGGCGCTGACGGCATGCCGGCTGCGGGACGTGGGTCCCGAATGTCCGGGTAGGATGCGATCCGCAAACACGCGATCGGAGTCGCCGGAGAACCCGGTGTAGGCCACCCATACCGCGTCGTCGCTGGCCACTTCCAGCGACGGGAAGTCATTGTCCGTGAGGCGCTCGTGGGCTGGCCCGGCGTCTTCGCGCCCCATGAGGACCGCGATCGGCACCCTCGCGACGGCCGCCCTGCCGTCTAGGAATGTCGCGGTGCCGGCCTCGCCAAGGTCTCCGACCCTCAGCGCGAAGTCGCCTTGGTCGGTCTCGAAGGCGACCTCAGTCGCGGCCGAGCCGCGCAAATAGACAAAAAACCGAGGTGTGAGGTATGTCTCCGGCGGGAGGTCCACCAGGATGTCCTCGTCGTGGTTGCGCCGGCTGAACGGGAATGCCGGCCGCGTGGACAGCTCCCAGCGCCTCGGTGGGTGGATGATATCTTCGATCCCCATCTCGTAGCCGATCAGCTCGACCAATTCGCCAGCCGACACGTTCAGGTTCCCGTCCCACCGGGTCACGGAGGTGTCGCCGGGCCCGAAAGTCACCAGAAGCGCGTGCGTGGCGTTGCGGGGGGGATTGCGAAGAGTCGTCTGCGTCGACGACTGCGCCCACGCGAGGGCCGCCAGTGCCAAGACGACAGTGGAAATTCGCAGACAAGTTAGAGACATTCAGCGCCCATCCTGATCGCCTACGAGCATACCAAGGGGCCCTCCTGACAGCGCCACAGCCGGGCATCCAGACCGCGTGGAGATCGTCGGTCAACTGCCATTCCATGCCTGAATGGCAACGACGGGAGCCGGAGCCTGACAGCATTGAGGCTCCATAGGCGGCGGGAAAGCGACGGGTCGCGAGCATCGTCCAACGCTGGGGCCATCGGGCGCTCGCCCGCCACCAGGAGGGCCTCGGCCGCTCTCGCTGGACGTGCCGGCCGCCGTCTTGAGTTCTCGTCCCCCGCCCTTCTAGCGTGCCCCATCGGCAGACGCTTCCCAATGCAGGGGAGTGGCTGGAATCCGCCCTGCAGGGGCGAAGGCAAGCACGAGCCAAGCACGCCCGGAGCCATGCCCACGCAAGACGCCGCCACCGAATGATGGCGTGAGCTGGCCTTGCAAGTCCGGGTCAAATTAGGCTTGTTGAGATACTCTCGAGATGGCGTGGCGGTTGACACTGCCGAGGCGAGAACGGACCTGCGCTAGGGCGGCACTACGCAAGAAAGCCACTACCCTCACCCGTTCGCCGGTCGGCAGACGGCTTGCCTCGCCGCGAGGTGCATTGCGACCGGAGTCTTGAGCGTATTTGGTGCAGTATGAACCGCCCTGACGGAGTGGAGCCTCCCATTCTGTCGTGGCAGCGGCCCGACCTTGTGCTAGTTGGGTGTGTGAAGACCAAGCATGCGGTGAGGAGCGCGGCGAAAGATCTGTACAGATCACCACTTTGGCGCTGCCGGCGGGCCTATGCCGAGAGCTTGGTCTGTCCGTGGTTCATCCTCAGCGCGAAACACGGCTTGCTGTCCCCTGACGAACGCATCGATCCCTACGATCTCGCGCTCAGGGATCTTCGGCCTGCGGCCCGCAGGGCTTGGTCCGCTTGCGTACTAGACGAGTTGAAGAGTTGCGTTCCGTCGCTGGGAGGCAGTCTAATTGAGATCCACGCTGGCGCAACCTACGTTAGGTATGGCCTCGAAGAAGGGCTCTGCGTTGCGAGGGCAACCGTATATCGACCACTCGCACGGATTTCAGGGGTTGGACGCCAGCAAGCTTGGTATCGAGAACAGATTGGGGCAAGAGTTGCTCGTGATCGGTAAGGTGCATGACCGATATTCATCTGACCGCTCCCGCGCCAGCCGCATCGCCCTGCTGATTGCGGAGGACTTCTACGGAGACGGCCTCGACTTAGCTTCGCGCAACATGGCTAGAGAGGCGGCGGAAGCAACTGAGGGCATGAATTCGGCGACGAGTCTGCCGCGAGTGGAGGGCCAATCTTCGCTCAACACGCCCGAGGTCGAGGCGGTTCACTGCCTGCGCTCCTTTGGGGCGGAGATCGAAACTGGCCAGGATTCGTCTCGCCTACATAGCGTTCGTTGCGCGAAGCAGGTCCGGGCACTCGGCGGGAACGACCGGGATGCACGCCTCTTCCTCACGTTCATCTCGGCGATGAACCGGGCACGGAATGCCACACAACTCTGGGACGCAGGGATGCGTCTTTACGGAGAACGCCCTCAGGCCTTCGATCCACACCATGTGGCGGGGCTTGAGTTCGAAGAGCTCCGCAGTGTGCTGAAGACCGCGCGCGTCAGCCGGAGGCATGGTCCAGACTCGATTGCGTGGCACCAGATCGCGAAGAGCTTGTCCGTCGGAGCCCCGCTCGAGTCTCCAGTGAGGCGGGTGATTGACGCTGGCCGGGGTGACGCGCAAGATCTACTTGGGGACCTCAAGAAGTCCCGCGATAACGGCGGTCGCCATCGTTTTCCGCTGTTGCGAGGCCCGAAGATCGGGCCGATGTGGATCCGCATGATGGTGAATCCGGGTCGGGCGCGGATCGATCGGATCGAGGCCGTACCGGTGGCGGTGGATGTTCAGGTGCGTCGGGCCACTGAGAATCTTGGAGTCACCGCGACGCGCGACTTGCCGCTTAGGAGGGCCAAACCTGTTATTCACGAAACTTGGATGAGTGCCGTAGCAGAGGCTGACATTGGAGGACCATCGGGGATCTCGGGCACGTGCGCCGCCCTTGATCCAGCGCTGTGGTTCTTCGGGAAGCACGGTTGCGGGCATTGCAAGAAGGCGGGCAAGAAAGTGCGCTTCGGACGCGCCTGCGACTTCTGCATACGCTTCGGGTAGCTAAGGTCTGTACGCAGAGGCACTGAGTCTGAGACCACTGTGAATTACGTCCTTCCCGCTGGGCCGCCTTCCGTTACTCAAGCGGTAGGGAAGAACTTCCAACAAGGCGGTGGCAATCATGGCGGAGCCGATGCTGGGCCGCCTGCCCCTTTGCCGTGGAGACGAAGCCGTCCAGTCTGGCCGCCGCGAAGTCGAGGCAGCCGGGGCCCAGGCGATGCCGAGTTCCAAAATTGCGACCCTCTCGCTAACTCCTTGGCCAGGTCCTTCGACCTCCTCAGCTGGCGTTCCGCCCGCTCAGCACGACCGGCACCGTCAGCGCCAAAATCTTCAAATCGAGTAGCAGCGACCACCGGTCGATGTACTCGAGATCCATCTGCATCCAGCTCTCGAAGTCCAGCCGGTCCCGGCCGCGGATGGCCCACAGGCAAGTCAGCCCCGGGCGCATTCGCAACCTCCGCCGCTGCCAGGTCCGGTACCGCTGCACCTCTGAAGGGACGGCCGGCCGGGGGCCCACGATGGCCATCTCGCCCCGCAGCACATTCCAGAACTGCGGCCACTCGTCGATCGAGTACTTGCGCAGGAAGCCGCCTATCGAAGTAAGCCTCGGGTCGTCGGAAACCTTGAAGGCGGGACCGTCCTTCTGGTTGAGGTGCTCGACATCCGCCCGGCGGGCCTCGGCGTCCGCAACCATCGAGCGGAACTTGTAGCACGTGAATACTCGGCCGTTCAGGCCGCAGCGGCGCTGGCGGAAAAGCACGGGGCCCTTGGAGGTAGCCTTCACGAGCAGCGCCACCACTGCCAGCGGAATGCAGAAGACCACCAGACAAACAGCGGCGACCACGATGTCGAACGTGCGCTTCACCAGAAGTTGCGCCTCGTCAGCGGGGGCCGTCGAGAACGTCAGCAACGGGATTCCCCCGAGGCGGTCCAGATACAGTTGCCCGGGCCGTTGCCGAAAGAAGTCTGCCGCCACGCGGGTCGTCACGCCGTGCTCCTCGCACAGCGACAGCACGTCGCCCAAGTCTCGGAGGCGCTCGCTGGGGACGCTGACCAGCACCTCGTCCACGACGTCCCGCAACAGCAGCGGCTCCAGTTCGCGCCGCGCGCCCGCCGGGCCAGCGGCATCGCAGTCCACCACAGCCAGCAGCTTGGCACGCCGCCGCGGTGACCCTTCCAGTTCCTCTGTGAGTCGGCGCGCGTGCCCTCGGCTGGCGACGATCACCACCGATGCCCGGGCGTCGAGCACGGTCCCGAGCCTCCCGTGGAAGCGGTCGGCCAGCCCCCGAAATATCAGTTGCAGGGCCCCCAAGAACCCCAGCATCAGCGCTAGGAACAGCCGGCTGACCGGAGGCTCCAAGTGGAGCAGGTACAGGCACGTGAGCAGGGCCAGCGAAGCCCACAGCAGTTGCTGGACAGTGGCCTGAAGGAGGCGGGGCCGCTCGTCGGCGCTCAGCCGCGCGTATGCGCCGCTGATGCGGCCGGCCCCAAGCACGGCAGCCAGCGCAAAGGCGCGCACCAGTACGGCCTCGGGCCCGTCGAGCGTAAACTCCCGCAACGGCAGCGCGCCGCGCACCGCGCGGGCCGCCTCGAAGGATGCCAACGCCAGCAGCGCGTCGCCGGTCGACAAAAGCAGCACGGCCCGCCGCTGGCGCCGTTCGAACACGCCACTATCCTGCCACTGCCGGGGCGGCGCCCGCCCCGGCATAATACAGACATGGATGGAAAGCGCAAGGACCCCGGCTCTGGAGGTCAGGCCCAGGCGCCTGAAGTCACCGTTGTCAGGCGCGACGACTACCGCGAGGACTACGCAAACAGCGTTCAGGTCAACGTCTCTGTGTGGGACTTCTTCCTGCAGTTCGGACGGTTGGGCATCCAGGATCAGGGCCGCGTCACCTTCTCGTCCTTCACTGGGGTGTACCTAAGCCCCCAGCAGGCCAAGGCCTTGCAGGTCGTGCTTGCTCAGAACATCGCGCAGTACGAGTCGGCGTTCGGAACAATACGCATCGACAATCCAGGACCCGTCGGGCCTATCGGGCCCGTGCAGTAGAGCACGGCACGCGCTCCGACGGGAGGCTCACAGGGCCGCGCGGGGCGACCCGCCCCGCACCTGTTTGGCTGACAGACCCGCCTGTCATTCCAGACTGCCCACTCCCTCGCCACCCATCGGAATCGCGGTACGCCTCCGCGACTGGTCGGCGCAGATCGCCGATGCAGGGCCCATCAGGCCAACCGCGGGCATCGCGATCAGCCTCCAGACATGCCCGGAGGGATCAGGAGTCAATCCCCCGCCCCCTCCTGGGGTGTGGCCTCGCCTTGATCTCAGGCCCTAGCCGTCTTCCGCCAACGCTGCCACGGCGGCGTCCATGAACGGGTCGCCCACGTCGTCCTCGGCCTTGCTGCGGGCCTCAGAGTTCTCGAACTCGCGGTGCACGACGTCGCGATAGCGCCGCAGGTCGCGCTGGGAAACTTCACGGTCCGGGGTCACGCCCTCCCCGTGGATCACGTCCCCGCTCGGGGAATGGAAATTCGCGACGGACAGGATCAGCGCAGCCCCGTCGTCCATGCGCAGGGTCTCTTGGACCGCTGCCAGGCCAGAGGTCTTCTCCCCAACGACCGTGACCCGCCCGGACGCCTGCAGCGCGGCGGCCGCGACCTCGGCGGCCCCTGAGGTCGGCCGATCAACGATCACCGCCATGCTCAAGCCGTCTGCCATCGCCTCAGGACTGGCCTCGAAGGCCTTCTCGGCGTAATTCTTCCCGCTCAGGCGCGCGATCGTGCCTGTGTGCAAGAACAGGTCCGCTAGGGCAACCCCATTCTCGTGGGCTCCCAGCGCATTGCCCCGCAAGTCCAGAATCAACTTGACCGCCCCCTCCGCCTGCAGCTGCTCGATGGCGTCGGCGATCGCCTTGACGTGATCCTCGCCGAGCGCGTCGGCGTCCACGTACGCAACCCCGTCCTCCAGCATCTTCGACCGGACCTCGGGAAGCGGGGTCTCGGCCCGGACCAGCGTGTGCTCAAGGGCCGACTCGTAGTCGGCCGGAGACCGAACCATGACCTTCACGCTGCTCCCGGGCTCCCCGCTGAGAGTGGCCCGCAGGTACGCGGGCGGCATCACCCTCGTGCTCACGTCGTCGATCGCGTCCAGCAGGCTGTCCGCCCGTATGCCGACATTGTCCGCCGGGGAGCCCGGGAGCACCGCCAGGATGCTCGTGTAGGCCCCCTGCTTGCGCACAACCATTCCGGTCGCGAGCCCGGTGCCGCCGTCCGGGTTGGCGAGAGCGACCTCGTATTCCCCGAACTGTTCCCTCGTCAGATAGCTTGACGCCGAGTCGACATACTCCACCAAGCCCTGCAACGCGCCTTGCGTGACCCTGGCGATGTCGGGCTCCTCAACGTAGTCGCTCTTGATCCGGGCGAGCACCTCCGTGTAAACAGCAAGTGGCCTGTAGGCGCCTTCCTGTTGCTCGCTCTTGCCGAGGACCGCGCCGACCACCAACAGAATGGTGATCAGCAGCGCCGAGCAGATGAGGCTGACCCTGAGCCGTGCAGCCATCGCAGTCTTGATGATACAGCCCCGGGCCGCGCGGCACTGCGGGCCCGTTACATGCCGCTGGTCGGCCACAGCACCCGGACGATCGCGACGGCGATCGCAATTCCCGCGGCGGGCGGATCCACATGCGTGTCACCGTGCTGGTGGAACACCCGCGAGAAGCCCTCCCCCGCGGCGGCGCCGACCACGCCGAATGCCGTTCCCACCAGAAGGTCGCCGGACGCCACCGCCGCCGCGGCCGCCGGCAGCGCCATGTGGTGCGTGACGGGCACCTTGAGGCCGAATTGGGCGAAACCCAGCGACGAGGCCGCGATTCCGAATCCCAGCACGGTCCCGCCGTGCGAGGGGCCGAACGTCAGGGCGGCAAACCCCGCCAGCACTCCAACGCCCAGCCCGATGGTTACAAACTGCCCAGGCCGCTCTTGGTGCCGCACCCAGCAGGCCTCGGGGCTCGGGCGGAATCGCGCGGATGCGAGGCCAGTGCGTCCAAAGGCAAGGCGAGCGACCATCGCGGAGATGACCACCGTCAACGCGATCGTGTCCGTTCGGGGCCCCAGCCCGCCAAAGCGCCAAAGCGCCTCGAGCGCATACCCGAGCGCACCGAAGGCCCCTCCCACAAGCAGGACGTCCGGACGCCCCAGGCCCATCAGCGGTACCGTGATGTCCCGGCCGTCTGGCACGAAGCCACGCCGATAGGCATAGGCGGTCGCCGCGGCAGCGCCCGCGAAAGCGATGTGGGGTCCGAACACCGGGCCGAAGGCCACGTCGGCCAGCATCCCGCTCCCGCCCCCCGCAGCCGCCGCGGCGCACCCCACAAGCACCAGCAGCCCCGTGAACACGAACGACGGAAGCGTGCCGATCGCCGCCGCGAAAATGCCGCCGCCGAATGCAGCGGCCAGATAGGTCCAGTCCAGATCCATGGTTCCTTATCCCACGCCTCGCCGCCGGCCTCTCAGAGCGGCAGCAGCGCTTGGCCGCCGATCGGGAGTTCCGCCAGTTCGTCCACCAAGCTGTGCAGGTCCGCAGGATTGTTCAGCAGGTCAGCCTCGGAGACCTCCACCACGCGCAGGTCAGTGGCCGGGTAGCGGTCGAAGAAGTGGTCGTAGGCTCGGACCGTCGCCTCCAGGTAGGCGTCCGACACTCGCGCTTCGGGCCCGGACGCCAGCCGCTCGCGCAGCAGTTGGGGCGTCGCCCGGATGTAAACGACCATTCCGGGCGTGGGAATCTGCGGGCGCAGGTGCTCGTAGTACGAGTCGTAGATCTCAACTTCGTCGTCGTCCAGGTTGAGGTAGGCGAAGAGCTTGTCGCGCTCGAACAGGTAATCGGATACGACGGGAAGCTTCGATGTCTCGATGTGCGCCTCCGAGCAGAGGGTGTAGCGCCTCATCAGGAAGTGCATCTGCGCCCGGAAGGCGGCTCCCGGCCGGCCCATGTAGAAGCCCGCCAAGTGAGGGTTCGCCGTCTCGTCGAGCAGCAGCCTTCCGTGCGCCCGGTCGGCGAGCGCCGTAGCCAGAGTCGTCTTGCCGACGCGCAGGGGACCCTCGATCACAACGTAGTGGCCGATCTTCGTCACGTCCCTCTCCCGAAGTCGAGCAGGGGCTGGGAGCCTCGCGGCGACGGCAGGTTGAAGTACTCGAAGGCGTTCTCCGTGCCAACACGCCCGCGGCTGGTGCGGTCCAGAAAACCGAGTTGCATCAGGTAGGGCTCGTAGACCTCTTCGATGGTGGAGCGGTCCTCGCCGACCGACGCGGACAGTGTGTTTAGCCCGACCGGCCCTCCGGCATACTTTGAGAGTATCGTTTGCATGATGCGGCGGTCGATCTCGTCCAGGCCGAGAGGGTCGACCTCGAGCATGTCCAGCGCCGTGCAGGCAACGTCATGGTCCACCCGTCCGTCGGCGCGCACCTGGGCGTAGTCCCGGACCCGGCGCAGGAGGCGGTTCGCGATGCGCGGCGTTCCGCGCGACCTCTGCGCGATCTCGGTCGCCGCCTCCTCGTCGATCTGCACCCTGAGAAGTTCCGCCGACCGGAACACGATGCGCGTCAGGTCGACTGCGTCGTAGGGGTTGATGCGCAGGGTGATTCCGAAGCGCGAACGCAGCGGCCCGCTGATCAGGCCTTGGCGCGTCGTTGCGCCGACCGCCGTGAAGCGAGCCACGGGAATCGAGTGCATGCGCGCGCCGGGCCCGGTTCCCACAATCAGATCCACGCGGAAGTCCTCTAAGGCCGCGTACAACATCTCTTCCACATCCGCCAGCAGGCGGTGCACCTCGTCGACGAAGAACACCTGCCGCTCCTGCATGCTGGTCAGCATTCCTGTCAGGTCGAGCTTCTTCTGCAGCACTGGCCCTGAGGTGAAGTCTGCTCGAACCTCCATCTCGTTGGCGATGATCGTCGCGAGCGTCGTCTTTCCGAGGCCCGGCGGTCCGTACAGCAGGACGTGGTCCAACGCCTCGCCGCGCTTTCGTGCGGCCTCGATGGCGATCGAGAGGTTTTCCTTAACCGCCGTCTGCCCGATGAACTCCGACAGGCGGCGCGGCCTCAGCGCGAGGTCGACCGAGCGATCCTCGTCCGAGGCGGCCGCGCTTACGATCCTGGTTTTGGCCATCGGTGGGGACCGCTAGCGCTTGATGAGCTGCATCGCCTCGCGGAAGAGCCTCTCGAATTCCGCCGGCGCGCCCTTCCTGCGTGCCCTGCGCACCGCTCGGGCTGCCGCGTCCGCCTTGGAGCCTAGGCCGACCAGCACGCTGATCACCTCTTCCTCCACTGCCGCGGCGCCTCCGGCACCCTCCTCTGCAGCGTCCCCGAAAGCATCCAGCTTGTCCTTCAGTTCCAAGATGATGCGCCCGCCGGTCTTCCGGCCGACCCCCGGTATGCGAATGAGTGCCTTGGTGTTGCCCGTGCGGATCGCGCCCAGCAGCTGGCTCGTCGGGAGTCCCGAGAGGAGGGTCAGCGCCAGCCGGGGCCCGACGCCGCTGACTTCGATGAACTTCTCGAATAGGCCCTTGTCCCGTGGGTTGTGGAAGCCGAACAGCGAGATCGCGGCGTCGCGCATGTGCGTATGCACGTGCAGGAAAGCCTCCTCGCCTGGCTCGCCCAAGTGCGAGTACGTCTCCACCGGGACGGAAACCTCGTAGCCCACGCCTCCCGCGTCGACAACGACCTTCCCGGCCTGCTTGTCGGCGATTTTACCGCGCAGCGTTGCGATCATCGGTTGCCGGACGGGGGAATTATACCGAGTCTCCCCGGATCTCGATCCGCCTGGCACCCTCTCCCTCAAACCCCAGACGGACCTCTAACCGCTGCCCGGGCAGGTCCAGTTCGAACCGCTCGCCCCATTCGACGAGCACAACGGCGCGCTCGTCCCAGAGGTCCTCCAGTCCGAGCGTCTCGACTTCAGGCACGGTGTCGAGGCGGTAGAGGTCCAAGTGATAGACCTTCGGGTCTCCGCGATATTCGCGGACCAGGGAGAACGTCGGGCTAAGCACGTCCTCGCCGCGAGCCGCGCCCAGCGCCTCGATGATGCCCTTGGCAAGTGTCGTTTTCCCGGCTCCAAGATCCCCGATCAGGAGGATCTGCGCTGGCGCCCGCACGAGTTCCGCCACGCGGGCCCCCAAGGCCACCGTCTCCTCCGCAGACCGCGTCCGGAACGTCACCGTCCCAACGCCTCCGCCGCGGCAGGCAGGCAGCGTGCCAGATCTGTCGCCAGCATGCCTTGCTCACCGAAGTCGCGCACCGCCATCTCCCCCGCAAGCCCGTGCAGGTAGACCCCTGCCGATACGGTCTCCAGGACCGGGCGCCGAGGGAATTGGGCCAGCAGGGCCGCGAGGATCCCCGTAAGGATGTCCCCCGAGCCGGCGGTCGCCATTCCCGGAGTACCCGTGGGATTGACCACCAGGTCGCCGTCGGGATCGGCGATCAGGGTCCGGTTGCCTTTCAGCACGACGTGCGCCCCGCACTCCCGTGCCACCCGCCTCGCGACGGCTGGCCGGTCGCGCTGCACGGCCGCTGTGTCCATGCCTGCCAGTCGGGCCATCTCTCCCGGGTGCGGCGTCAGGACGGTGGGCGCCGTTCGCGCGTCAATGCGCGCCTCCCTCACTGCCGACAGTCCGTCCGCGTCAATCACCAACGGCAGCGGGCAGGACTCGATCACTTTGGCCGCGAGTTCCACATTGGCCCCCCCCGTGCCCAGCCCCGGTCCCATGGCCACGACAGTCTTGCCGGAGAACGCGCCTGGCTCGAGGGCGTCCGCTCCCAGCGTGCCGTCCGAAAGGGTCTTTGCCGGCTCCAGCATCAGCTCCGGCGTGTGCGCCGTCAAGGCCTGCGCCGCCGATTCCGCCGTGAGAACCGTGGCAAGCCCAGCTCCCGCTCGCAGCGCGGCCATTCCGGCCATCAGGATCGCGCCCGGCTTCGAGCGCGACCCGCCGATCGCCAGCACGTGACCGAACGTGCCCTTGTGTGTGGACCGGTCGCGCCGGGCAGTGTAGGGGCGGGCGTCCTCGGGGCCGGCAAGCAAGAGCCGCGGGCCGGGCAGCGCGTCCAGAACAGAGTCCGGCGTGCCGATGCGAGCCACCGAGAGCGTCCCCGCCAGTTCACATGCCGGCGGCAGGACTTGGCTCACCTTGGGGGCCGTGAATGTCACGGTCCGATCCGCCCGCATCACCGGCCCCAGCGGCGCGAGCCCGCTGTCGCTGGGCAGGCCAGAGGGCATGTCCACCGCGACGACCTTGGCGTTGCGAAAGCCCGCGTTGACGTCGTCGATGACGCGAGCGGCCAGCCCTCTGGGCGAACCCTTGATTCCCGTTCCGAGTATTGCGTCGACGATCAGGGTCGCGTCCGAGATTGCGGGTAGCAGGGTCGACCACTCTCTGCGCGTAGGCGCAGCGCTGGCCCGAAAGTCCTGCGCCTCGAGCATCCGCCAGTTCGCCAGCGCGTCTGGAGAAAGCGACTGGGGCGTGGCGAGCAGCGCCACATGCAGGTCCAGCGCCGGGTGCAGCAGCAACAGCTGGCGGGCGACTGCGAGGCCGTCGCCCCCGTTGTTGCCCTTTCCGCACAGCACCACGATCTTCTCGTCGGACAAGCGGCGGGCCATGGTGGCGATGGAGCGGGTCACGGCGGTCGCCGCGCTCTCCATGAGCACCAAGCTGGTGACCCCGCGGTCCTCGATTGTGGCGCGGTCGGCCTCCCGCATTTCGGCGCCGCTCAGCACGCGCCTCACCGACGCCACCCCCCCGGGACCAGTCGGTCGATGCACTCCCTTGGGCCGAGCACGATCAGCACGTCGTCCGCTGCCAGCAGCGAACCGGGCGGAGGATTAAACTCCGGCGGACTGCCCCCTCTGGACAGCGCAAGGGGGATAAGGCCGAAGTCTCCGGGCAGGTTTGCCGCCGCCAGCGTCTTGCCGACCAGCTCGCTTCCAGCGCCGACGTGGCACTCGCCCATCTCCAGCCGCTGCTCGCCATCGGTGGAGGATCCGCCGATCTCCAGGAAGTCTGACGAGTTCGGCCGCAGCAGCGCTTGCGCCAGCCGCCGCCCTGTGGCGGTGTACGGCATCACGACCCGGTTCGCCCCTGCCTGCACTAGCCGGTTCTTGGCGTCCGTCGTGGATGCGCGCGCGACAATTCGGATGCCCGGGTTCAGCACCCGCGCGGAGAGCGCTATGTAGACGTTGTCGGCATCGCTGGAGAGGGCCGCCACCAGCCCGTTGGCAGACCGGACGCCGGCCAGTTCCAGGGACTCCGGCGCAGTGGCGTCCTCGGCGAGCATGGGCACCTTGATCTCTCTAAAGGAGGCCTTCTCTTTCCCGCCCGACTGGTCGATCACGACGATCTTGGCCTTCTCCTTCCGCAATTGGTCCAGCACCCCCAGCCCGACGCGGCCCAGCCCGCAGATGATGTAGTGTCCCGACATCCTTCGCAGCATGCGCTTTTCTGCCCCCTCTCGGACGCGCTCCAGTATCCGGTACGAGATCAGGTACTCGGCTAGCACGCCGACCCCGACAAATGTGACGACGAAGCCGAGCATGATCAGGCCGGAATTGAAGTAACGGCCCGTCTTGGTCAGCTCGATGGTTTCCCCGTACCCGATCGTGGTCAGCGTGATCAGCGTCATGTAGAAGCTGTCGAACAGGTCTGTTCCCTCGATGAGATGAAATCCGACCGTGCCCAGCGTGATCGGGAGCAGGGTTGCGCCCACGAGCAGAGTCAGTCGGCCGAATGGCCTCACTCGCCTGTAGAAGCGCATCAGGTTCTGCGCACGACCAGCATGGTCATGTCGTCATGCAGGGTCGCCGCCCCGGTCCATTGCAGCACGTCGTCCATCACGCCCTTGACGATCGCAGCCGGCGGCTGGCCGCTGCGGTTCAGGAGGGCCTTCTGGAGCCTGGTTTCCCCGAACTCTTGCCCGGACGGATCCTCCGGCTCGGTCAGCCCGTCCGTGTAGAGCGCCAGCAGGTCCCCAGGTTCGAGCGCCACGCGCGCCGCGCCGAATCCGACTCCTTCGAGAGCTCCTAGGACCATGCCAGTGACTTCCAGCGCCGTAACCTCGCCGTCCCGCAGAAGCAGCGGCGGCAGGTGGCCGGCATTGCAGTACACCAGCTGGCCCTCTGCGGCGTCGTAGGCCGCGAACAGCAGCGTGGAGAACTTATTGGACGCCGTGCTCTCGAACATGTGGGCGTTCACGCGGCCGACAATCCGCTCGATCGCCGGTCCGAGGCCTTCGGCCCCGGCGCTGGCGAGCTCTCCCAGATGGGCGCGTATCGCCGAGTGCAGCGATGCCATGACCAAGGCGGCCGATATCCCCTTGCCCGACACGTCTCCGAAGGTGACCACCAGCAGCCCCCGACGGGGTGAAAGATAGTCGTAGAAGTCCCCGGACACGACGCGCGCCGGACGGCACACGCCCAACATCTCGATCCCCTCGACCGCCGGCACAGTGGAGGGGAACAGGCGGGCCTGGACTTCGCGCGCGATCTCCAGCTCCGCCTCCAGCTGCTGGCGCTGCTTGGACTCCTCGATCAGCCGCTCGAGCGAGGCGGTCATCGTGTTGAACGACCGGGAGAGATCGCTGATCTGGTCGGAGCCGGCGATCGGAATGCGATGGCTGAAGTCCCCGCGATGGACCCGGCGCGTGCCTATGTACAGATCGTTCACGGCGCGCGTCATCGTGCGAGTGATCGACGTGGCGACGAACAGCGACAGCAGCAGGTTCAGCGCGAATGTCGCGACCAGGCCGATGCCGAGGAACGTGAATATCCCCATGGTCAGATCGGTCTCTTGGCCGAAGATTCGCTGCCACAGCGCGAAGGGCCGCGTCTGCAGCAGGTAGGTGGCCCTCACCGTGTCCCCGCTTGCCCAGTCCGTGAACTGCGCTTGGATGGGCCAGCGGATCAGCCAGTCGAGGGCATTTGCCGCGGGTGGCAGGTCCGATCCTTCCACGACCGGCGGGTCCGCTCGCGGGTCGACCTCCCGCAGCCTGAGGCTGGGATTCGTTGCTGTGAGGTCCTCGGTCCGGCCAGGCACCAGGGCCAGCACACGCCCCGGTCCGGAGGCCTCTCGGGCGGTGGCAGCCAAGAATAGCGTGTCCCCTCTGCGCAACAGTATTTCCCCGGCGGGCGGATCGGCGGGCCTCTCCAAGCCTCTCCAGGCCTCTGCCGGGATCGACGCCTCCAGCCCTTCGAGGCGAACGTCCAGCAGCAGGCCAGGAAGGGAGCGGCTAGCGCGTTCGTGGAAGCGTTTCGCGAAGGCCAGCCGCTCAGCGGGCGGAAGGTCTTCGAGCTGCCACAGCAGCGGCTTTGCCACCGCTGCCACCCGCTCGGCCTGCCTGAGGAAGTCCGTCGACACTGTGTGTGCCGCTAGGGGTCCGAACAGCAGCAGCAGGCCCCATGCCACGATGAGCGCCCCCAGCGAGACTGGCAGGAAACCGACGAGCAAGAAGACCGCCACCATCCTGTGACGGACCCTCCACAGCAGCCTCTTGGCAAGCTGCCGGCCCAAGAAGAAGATGACCCGCGCCAGCAAGACGGCGCCGAGCGCCGACGCCGTGACCAGCGCCAGCCAGGCCGCAGCGGCCAAGCCCGGAGCAAGGTCACGAGCGGTCCAGAGAAGTGCTGCTGTGCCGGCCGCGAGCCCGAGGGCTGCCACTAGCCTGCCGGGTCGCAACCGGAGCACCGCCCTGACCACCCTAATTCTATGCGACCGGCTCGCAGCCGCGCACATCCGCCGGCAAGGTCCTGAGCCGGAAGGATTGCTCAGGCGGAGACGCCAGCTCGGGGCGCCGAACTTCCCGCCACCCGCTTCGGCATATGTGGCGTGGAATCGGCCTCATCCCTGCGGAATCTCGCTACACTGATTCTGAGTATGCTCCCAACGGCCTTGAGACTAGCGCTGCTGGCCGCTCTGGCCTGCCTTGCAGTTGCCGTGGCGCAGGCCCCTGGCACGCAGGTCCTGCTGGTCGACGTGGACACGGTCATCCATCCGCTGACCGGCGAGATCGTGCGTGACAGCCTGGCGGAGGCCTCCCGTGTCGGGGACCGCGCGGTCGTGCTGCGGATCAACACGCCCGGAGGACTCCTAGGCACAACCAATGAGATCGTCCAGGCGATCCTGGCTTCTCCCGTGCCCGTGATCGCCTACGTGTCCCCCAGCGGCGGCCACGCCGCTTCTGCGGGGTTCATCATCCTCGTCTCTGCCGACATCGCAGCCATGGCGCCCGGCACGAACACGGGGGCTGCGCATCCGGTCTTGGCGCTCGGCGGCGAGCTGGAGGGAGCGATGAAGGCGAAGGTCGAGAACGATACGGCTGCGTCGCTGCGGGCCGTAACCGACAAGCGCGGCCGAAACAGCAAGCTTGCTACCGACGCCGTGCTGAAGAGTTCCTCCTTCACCGAGGAGGACGCGTTGGAGTCTGAGCTGATCGAGGTCATCGCGACCGATGTCAGCGACCTGCTGCGACAGGTCGACGGGCGCACGATCACGCGTTTCGACGGGCGCGAGGAGGTCCTCGACCTGGACGGCGCAACAGTGCGCACGTACGTCCCGAACCTTCGCCAGCGGGTCCTTTTGCCGCTCGTGGACCCTAGCCTTGCGCTGCTTGTGCTGGTACTCGGGGCCGCGGGGATCTACGTCGAGTTCACTAACCCCGGGCTGATCTTTCCTGGCGTGGCGGGCGGGATCCTGCTCATCGTGGGCCTGATGGCCATTTCCCTGCTTCCGATCAACGTCGCGGGAGCCGCCCTGATCGTGCTGGCCTTGGGCCTGTTCGTTGCCGAGGCTTTCACTCCGGTCAACGGGATCTTGGCGGCGGGCGGCGTGGTCGCAATGGTGCTTGGGATCGTCATCCTGATTGACTCCGACGTCCCCGAGCTCCAGATCGGGTGGGTCACGGCAACCGCCATCACGCTGCCCTTCGCGGCAATCTCGGTGTTCCTGCTGCAGCTCGCGCTTCGCTCATTCCGGATCAAGACCGCTACCGGGGCGGCGGCGATGGTCGGCCAGATGGCGCGAGTGCGCAAGGCCCTCGATCCGGAGGGCACCGTATTCGTCCAAGGTGAGCTCTGGAACGCGCGCACGAGCTCGACCGTTCTCGCTGGCGAGTCCGTCCGCGTGCTGGCGGTCGATGGCATGTGCCTTGAGGTTGAGCCGGTCCGCGACTCGAAGGGGCCCGGCACGTAGTAGCGGGCCCGGGCGTTTGCCCGGCACGGGGCCTCGGAGTATCCTCAGAACTGGCCGGCTGCGCTCGCGCCGCCCCGCCCCCAGACTAAGGAGAACCCCCGTGGACCTGTACCCCATGATCCTGGCCGCAATCGTGGCCCTCTACCTTCTCAACTGCATCAAGATTCTCGCCGAGTACGAGCGGGGCGTGATCTTCCGGCTCGGCCGCCTGCTGCCCAGTGCCAAGGGGCCGGGGCTCATCTTCGTGTTCCGCCCAATCGACCGGATGGTGCGCGTCCCGCTGCGCGTGGAGACGATGGAAGTGCCGTCACAGGATGTGGTGACGCGCGACAACGTAACGGTCAAGGTCAGCGCAGTGGTGTTCTTCCGGGTCATGGAGCCCTCCAAGGCTGTGGTGCAAGTGGCGCACTACATCCACGCGACTTCGCAACTGGCGCAGACCCGTCTGCGGTCCGTCCTTGGCGAGGCGGAGCTCGACGAGTTGCTGAGCGAGCGCGAGCGGCTCAACGCAAGCCTCCAGTCCACGCTGGACGAGCAGACGGGAGTGTGGGGTATCAAGGTGCAGGCCGTTGAGGTCAAGCATGTCGACCTGCCGGAGCAGATGATCCGCGCGATCGCCAAGCAGGCGGAGGCCGAGCGCGAACGTCGCGCGAAGGTCATCCATGCAGGTGGCGAGTTGCAGGCCGCGGCCAAGCTCACGGAGGCTGCGCGCCAGCTGAGCGGGCAGCCCGCGTCGATCACTCTGCGCTATCTTCAGACGCTGACTGAGATTGGCGCCGAGAAGAACACCACGATCGTTCTGCCGCTGCCGGTGGACCTGTTCAAGGGCATTGCGAAGTGGGCCGCCCGGCATGGCGACCCCTCGGCATCCGACGACGCCTGACGTCGCCCCAGGCTGGGATTCGGCGACCGTCCCGATTCTTCCCGACCAGGCCCGCTGCCAGCGGGGCGGCCATCCCATCGCGCGACATTCTGCGCTAGAATCGCTCCGATGGCGAGACGCACCGGCGATGCGGTGGAGGTCGTCTTCGGAGCCAAGCAGCTCTTCCTGGCATTCTCGCTCGCTGCCTTTACGCTGGCGGGGACTTTTCTGGTCGGCGTCGAGGCCGGCCACAAGCGGGCGCAGCGCGGACAGTCCAGCCCACTCGCGTTCTTGGAGCGCAAAGCAGACGATCACACCGGTGAGGTCCCGATCCCGGAAGTACTCCTCAGAGAGGAGGAGATGGAACGCGCCAAGGCCAGAGCCATCGAAAAGGCTGCCCAGGCCGCCATCGATCGCCAGAAGCCACGACCGGTGGTCTCCGCCCCCGAGAGCGGGCAGCCTGCTCCCGACCCGCAGGCCGATGGGCAGCTGCCGCCGGCGCAGCCACCGGCCATGAGCGCGTCCGAGGCCGGACGGATCCAGATCCAGGTCGCCGCTCTGAAGAATCGTTCCAACGCCGACGGGCTGGTCGAGTGGCTGCGCAACCAAGGCTTCCAAGCCCACGTCGATGCCGACGGGAACGATGGATTCCTGCGCGTCTATGTCGGTCCGTTCGACGAGGCCGAGAGCGCGGCAGCCATCCAGCGGCGCTTGGAGCAGGAGGGCTTCAAGCCCATGATCCGCCGCTTCTGACCTGAGCGCTTGGCCACGCGGACCTCAAGGGCGGCGCGGGCCGCGGCTCCGCTCATTGATCGCGCGCTCCAGATCGTGCTGCTCGGTGAGCAGCTGCACGAAGCTCGCTAGGCGGTCCGCGTCAACAACGCCGTCCCTCACCGCGCCCCGAACGCTGCATTCCGGCTCGGCGCGGTGTGTGCAATTCCGGTACCGGCAGTCTGCGCCCAGCCTGGCTATCTCCGGGAACACGCGCCGCACTGTCCCCGGACTGCTCCACGGGAGGAGCTCGCGGATCCCGGGAATGTCCATCAGCAGGTAGCCGCGGGGATGCAGGACCAGTTCGCGTCTCGTAGTCGTGTGGCGGCCCCTGCGGTCCTGCGCGCGGACAGCGCCGACTTCCAGCAGTTCCGACCGGACGAGGGCGTTGACGAGAGAAGACTTGCCTACCCCTGACGGTCCGGCCAGCGCCGCGGTGCGGCCCGGCCGCAGCAGCGCTTCCACCTCGGCGATCCCGCGCCCTTCGGTGGCGCTCGTCACGACCACGGGAAAGCGCGGCTCTGCGCGGCGAACGATCGCGGCCTCCGCTGCCGGGTCCGAGCACAGGTCAGCCTTGTTCAGCACGATGACGGGCTCGGCGTCCGCGGCCAGCGCACATGCAAGGTAACGCTCGATCGGTCGGAGGCGGAGCTCGCGGTCCAGGCCGGCGAGGATGACCGCCGTGTCCACGTTGGCCGCCAGGACCTGCCGTTGGGCCAAACGCCCCGGTCGGGCGCGCGCCAGCGCGTTGCGCCTCAAGAGCACTTGGCGGGCTATCCGCCTCCTCGGCTCAAACAGCAGCCAGTCGCCCACCGCCGCAGGACCCACGTTGCGGGGCAGGTTGACAGATACCCTCCGGTCGGCGGCGAAGACGTGCGCGCGTCGCGCCGTGGCAAGGCGCACCCGGCCAGGCTTCAACCTCCGCTGGGGGCCGGCCTGCTGCTGGAAGAACGGCCCCCAACCGTAGCGCTCAAGCGCCATGCGGAGGAGGCCCGCCGCTAGCGGGGATGCGGCGCTGCGAGGCTGCCAGCGTGTTTGACATGAGCATGGCGATCGTCAGTGGGCCGACGCCGCCGGGGACAGGGGTGTAGGCGGCGGCGACCTCGGCGACGTGGCGAGGATGGACATCCCCGACGAGTGTGCTGCCCGTCTTCCGGAACCGATCTAGGCGCGCCGTATCGTGGCCGAGGAAGCGCTCAGCCTGTGCCGCGTCGCGGATGCGGTTGATTCCGACGTCCAGCACTACCGCGCCCGGCCGGATGTGCTCGCGGGTCAGCATCGCGGGGCGCCCCGCCGCCGCGACGAGAATGTCGCCTTCCCGGCAGACGCTGGGCAGGTCGGACGTTCGTGAATGGCAGACGGTCACCGTGGCGTGCTCCGCAAGCAGCAGCATGGCTGTGGGCTTGCCGACGATGTTGCTGCGGCCGACGACAACGGCACGGCGGCCCCGGATCCCGATTCCGCTGCGCTTGAGGATTTCGATCAGGCCGCTAGGGGTGCAGGGCGCCAGGCAGGGCTGGCCCGAGACCAGCCTGCCGACATTGACGGGGTGAAACCCGTCGACATCCTTCTCAGGGGCGATGGCCGCCAGCACGCGCTGTGCGCTGATGTGCGTCGGCAGGGGCAGCTGCACCAGGATCCCGTCGATCTCCTCGCGCCCGTTGAGCCGTTCGACCGTCCGCAGCAGTTCGTCCGTGGTTGTGCCGGCCGAGAGCCTGAGCGTCTCGGAATGCGCGCCGATCCGCCGACAGGCGCGGATCTTGTTCCGCACGTAGATCTGTGAGGCTGGATTGTCGCCGACCAGCACGGCCGCAAGTCCGGGCCGCACGCCCACCTGGGAGGCCTTCCGGACGCCTTCCGCCAGTTCGTGCAGGAGGATGTCGCGGATGGCCTTCCCGTCCAGAATCCTCGCTGCCATCCCGAACCAGAATCGTATCAGCCATGATCTGCAGGCCCGGGCCCGCAGCGGCTCCGGGCGCTACGTTTTGTCCGGCGGGCAGGCCGCAACGCGCACCGTGAGGTCGGTGGAGAAGGCTGAGGCCCGCATCGAGATGCTCGTGGTCATGCGCCATCGCCAAGTCGGCCCCGCACTCCTGCTACATTCTTCACGTCTGGCCATGATCCGCATTGCACTGCTCGTAGCGCTGCTGCCGGCCTCGCTGGTGCGCGCCGAGGCACCTTCCCATCCGGCCCGGGTGATCCCCGTTGATGCCAACGACTTGGCGCGGGCTGTCCGCGCCGCCCCGCCGCACGCCGTTCTCGTGGCCGATCGCGCCGAGCAGGTCGAAGTCTCCGAGACGGTCCGCGTGGACAAGCCGCTGACTCTGGTCGGTCTCAACATGCGCCTGCGTCCCGGGCTGGGGAAGGTGCCGATTCTGGAGGTGCTCTCCGAGGACGTGCAGATCCGCGAGTTCGTGCTGGTCGGGAACGGCGACAGCGTCGAGCAGGCAGACCGCGCGCCCCTGATCGTCGTGCGCCGCGGCCGGTTCGTCATTGAGAACGGGCGGACGGACAACAGCGCCAAGGACGGCGTGATGATCACTCCCGAGGAGCGCTTCGGCGACATTGAGCACGGTGTGGTGCGCAACCTGACCGCTCGCGGAACCATCCGGGACGTCGTCTCGATCGGCGGCCGGGGTGACAGGGGCCTGTTCGTCAGGCATCTGGTCGTTGAGAACATACGCAGTTACGGATCCAAGCTGCGGGGTCCGGTGGAGGTCTCCGACGGCAGCGAGCACATAACGGTCCGCGACATCTATGCGGAGTCCAGCTTCTACGGCGTCGACGTTCAAGATCACAGCCGGCCGGGGATGGTCAATCGGCACGTTCTGATCGACGGTGTGCAGGTCCGCGACTGCGTCACAGCCATCCGGACGGCCAACCGGGATTTCGGCCACGATGGCCTGACGATCCGCAATGTCTCCGGCTCGGACTTTCGGGCAGGAGGGTCGTGGTCGCCGCTTCACGTGCGCAACACGAGCAACGTCGTGATCGAGAATGTGCTCCTTGCCGGCGGCCCGCTGGACCGGCCTTGGCTGATGACCGAGAACGTCCGCAATCTCACGCTGCGGAATGTCACCGTGGTGGGGGCGGCTCACGACGGTGCCGCGATCGAGGTGCGCGATCCGGACACTGCGCTGCTGGACAATCTGGTGGTCTCGGGTGATGCCCGCCCCGGCACGGCGGTGAATGTTGTCCTGGCAGCGCAGCGGCGCTTGGGGCCGCTCCGCATACGCAACGTGGTCGCGACTGGCGCGCGGGACGTGGGCATCGCCGTCTCCGGGATGCCCGGGGCAGTCGGCCTGGATGCGTCGCTGATTACCGATAACCTTGCCACCGTGCGCGTGGCGGTAGACTCGGCCCGTACGGTCCTCGAGCGCAACCTGTAGACCGACGCCCGCGCCTCCGCATGGGCCCCAAGGGCGGCAGGAAGGGCCCGGCCGCTGCGGTATCGTAGGGCTTCGCTGGCCGCCCCGCCCGGGGAACGAAGGATTGTGAGCCAGTCGCAGCAGCTCCTCGGTCGCGAAGTCCTGTCCGGTTCGGTCGACCGGGTCGTCTTCCACAACGAAGAGACCGGCTTCTGCGTCTTGAGGGTCCAGGTGCGGGGGCTGCCCGAGCCGCAGGCGGTCGTCGGGCAGGTCCCTACTGTGAGCCCCGGCGAATGGATCACCGCGACAGGCGAGTGGGTCAACGACCGGTCGCACGGCCGGCAGTTCAAGGCGACGCACATCAAGGCCGCCAACCCCGACTCCGCCATCGGAGTCGAGAAATACCTCGGCTCGGACGCGGTCCCCGGCATCGGGCGGATCTACGCCAAGCGGCTCGTGGCGAAGTTCGGGCCGGAGGTCTTCGACGTCATCGAGAACCAGCCCGAGCGGCTGATGGAGATACCGGGCATCGGGCGCAAGCGGGCCAGGAGAATCGTCGAGGCCTGGGGCAAGCAGGCCGAGACGCGGGAGATCATGGTGTTTCTGCGCGGTCATGGCGTCGGTCCGTCGCGCGCTGCGCACATCTACAGGCGGTACGGTGCGGAAGCCATCCAGATGCTGTCGACCAACCCATACCGCCTGGTAAGGGACATCCGCGGCATCGGGTTCGCGGTCGCCGACGGGATCGCCATGAAGCTGGGGATTGAGCGCACGGCGCCTTTCCGCATCCGGGCCGGCGTGGACCATGCGCTGAGCGAAGCCCGACGCGACGGACATTGCGGACTGCCCCGCCGTCAGCTGCTGCAGGTTGCGAGCGGGATGCTCGGAGTGCCGCACGATCTGGTCGAGTCCGCCATTGCCCATCAGGTGGAGGCGGGCTGGGTGGTGGAGGACGAGGTTGACGGGAAGCGCTGCGCGTTTCTCGCCCGCCTGCACCGCGCCGAGCAGGGCATCGCTAGGAGATTGGCAAGACTGGGCCAGGGCGCACTGCCTTGGCCTGCGCTCGACGCGGCTCTCGCCATCCCATGGTTCGAGCGGCAGTCCGGCCTCAGGCTCGCGCCGGAGCAGCGCGAGGCCGTGCGCTCGGCGCTGGCGTCAAAGGTGCTGATCATCACCGGCGGGCCGGGCGTCGGCAAGACCACGCTTGTGAAGGCGATCCTCGCGATATTGGGCGCCAAGGGCGTTGAATTCCTGCTCTGCGCTCCCACCGGCCGGGCGGCAAAGCGCATGGCCGAGGCATCCGGATTCGAGGCCAAGACGATCCATCGCCTGCTCGAATTCGATCCGAAGGCGCGCACCTTCCGCCGCGACGCCGTTTGCCCGCTCGCGTGCGACTTGCTGGTCGTGGACGAGACCTCGATGGTCGACGTGCCTCTCATGCACGCCCTGCTGAAGGCCGTGCCGCTGGGTGGGGCGCTGTTCCTCGTCGGGGACGCGGACCAGCTCCCGTCAGTCGGTCCGGGCAGGGTGCTCGGTGACCTGATTGATGGCGGTGCGGCGCGGGTCGTTCGCCTTGTCGAGGTCTTTCGGCAGGTCGCCGACAGCCGCATCGTGCGCAATGCCCACAAGGTCAACGCAGGCCGAATGCCCGACCTGGCGAGGCCCGAGGGCGACAGCGACTTCTACTTCGTGCCGGCCGCGACCCCGGGCGTGGCGGTGCAGCGCACGGTCGAGCTGGTGAGCTCCCGCATACCGAAGCGGTTCGGCTTCGATCCCGTCCGCCAGATCCAGGTCCTGTGCCCCATGAACCGGGGCAACGTCGGCACGGTCGCGCTCAACGCGGAATTGCAGAGGGCGCTCGTTCCGGCGGGCACGGCCAGCATCGAGCGCTCCGGCCGGACGTACGCAGTCGGCGACAAGGTGATGCAAGTCGAGAACGACTACGATCGGGAGGTCTACAACGGAGACATCGGGACGGTTGCGTCGGTCGATCAGGACCGCGCCAGCCTGCACGTCAACTTCGACGGTCGCCTCGTGCCCTACCGCAAGCCGGACCTAGCCTCCTTGGTGACTGCCTTTGCCGTCACCATCCACAAGAGCCAAGGTTCGGAATACCCGGCCGTCGTGATCCCTCTGCTAGACCAGCACTACGTGATGCTCCGGCGCAACCTCATCTACACCGCGATCACCCGTGGCAAGCGACTGGTGGTGCTGGTGGGCCAACGCAGCGCTGTGAGCCGAGCAGTGAGGAACTCGTCGGAGTCGCGGCGATGGTCCACGCTTCGCGCGGCCGTTCAGGCCACCCGCAATGGCTGACGCCAACAATTCCTGATTCCGCGGTCAGGCGGCCCCACGGCGGAGCTCGCGGAGCCGGCCTCGCTCGAAGCGCAGCGTGCGGTCGCACAGCGCTGCGAAGGCGGAGTTGTGGGTCGCAAGCAGCATGGCCAGTCCGCGCTCGCGAACCAGTCCCAGCAGCATTCCCATCACGCCGGCCCCGGTCCTCTCGTCGAGGTTGCCGGTCGGCTCGTCCGCCAGCAGAAGGGCAGGCTTCGAGACCAATGCCCGGGCGATGGCCACGCGCTGCTGCTCGCCGCCGGAAAGTTCTCCGGACTGGTGGTGCAGGCGGGAGCCCAGCCCAACCCGCTTCAGGATCTTCCGGGCGGGCTTCAGCGCCTCGTCTGAGGGACGGCCCCGAATCCGCAGGGGCAGCCCCACGTTCTCCGCCGCCGTGAACTCGGGCAGCAGGTGGCAGTTCTGCCAGACGTAGCCAATGTCTCGATTGCGGTAGGCTGCCAACTGCACGTCATCGAGTCCGTCCAGCGCCCTCCCCCGGAAGAGCACCCTGCCAGCAGTGGGCTGGTCGAGGGCTCCCAAGATGTGGAGCAGCGTCGACTTGCCGGCTCCCGACTCGCCGACAAGCGCCACGCTCTCGCCGCGCCGGATCTCGAAGGCCAGGTCCCTGAAGATCGTGAGGTCCTGCTGTCCCGTACGGAACGTCTTGCCCAGCCCTTCGGCCCGGATCACGGGAACCCCCATCGGCTAACGGCCCTTGATCGATCCTAGCGCGAGGATGCTTGCGACGACGCTGACCGGGTCAACCGCAGCGTCGATGCGCTCGTCGGCACGTGCGTAGGACTGCCGACGCGCGGCGTGCAGCCTGTCGAACGCGGCCCGGTCTCTCGCCAGCGGGCGGTGGGTCGCCCCGCACACCCGGCCCCACAAGACCTCCGAGCCCGCGTCCAGCCACAGCGTTAGGCCTGCTTCCCGTAAGGCCTCGCGGTTCCTTGCGAAGGCGAACGTCCCTCCGCCAAGGGCGACCACGCGCCGATTGCCGGTCCGGACCAGGGCCGCCTGCTCCAACAGGGCCTCATGCTCGGCCTGCCGAAAGCCAGACTCTCCCTTGTCGGCGAAGATCTGGCTGATCGCAGTGCCCTCGCGCCTCTCGATCTCCTCGTCAAGGTCGACAAAGGGCCAGAACAGTTCGTCGGCGAGCAGACGGCCGACGGTGGACTTCCCCGAGCCCATGAAGCCGGCCAAATAGATTCCCGCCGGCGCGCATGACCCTGAAATTGGCTCTGTCATGCGGTCCTGCCCAGGCGCGCCATCCGGAGCATCCAGGCCCGCGCGGCTGTGGGCAGGGCCCGCTCGAATGCGACCAGCATCCAGCCGTGGCGGGGCACGACGACCGTCCGCCTGCCCTTGCAGACCGCGTCCACGATGGCGGCGGCGCACTGGTCGGGGGAGATTGCGAGCCTCTCGGAGCCCGGCAGCGGCGCGCTGGTGGCACCTTGCAGCATGTTCCTGCCGAACGGTGTGCTCACGAACCCCGGGCAGGCGCACAGAACGCTGACACCGCTGCCCCGAAGCTCCGCCCGCAGGGCGTCCGCGTACGCATTGAGCGCGTGCTTGGATGCCGAGTAGACCGCCATTCCGGGCAGGGCGACCTTGCCCGCCACGGAACTGACCATCACGATCATGCTGTTCGGCGCCATTACCGGCCTAAGCCTGCGAGTGATCTCGACGGGCGCCAGAAGGTTCAGCGCCACTAGGCGACGGGCCTCGTCGGGATCGGTCCCGTCTGCCGGTGCCCGGATTCCGACGCCAGCGCAGTGTACGACGATGTCGAGGCTGCCAACCGACGCCAGCACACCGTCGCAGAACTCCGCAAGCGAGGCGGGGTCCGCCAGATCCGAAGGCAACGCGCGCGCGTTCGCGCACGCTTGGGCGACAGCCTCAAGCGCCGCGGCACGGCGACCGGCGATCAGAACCTGCGCATCTTCCCGTGCCAGCAGGAGAGCGCATGAGCGACCGATTCCAGAAGACGCGCCCGTCACTAGGGCCGTCCTGCCTCGGAATCTCATCTCGGCCACGCTGTGAGAGCGATCAGCAAGCCCGGAGCGCATACTGTACCATGCGGCACTTTGGCGTCAGCGGAGTTCGCGGAATGAAGCGAGGCGTCGCGCGTGCCGGGCGCATGATCCGAATCGCCAACGGGCAGGGCTTCTGGGGGGACTGGCTTGAGGCGCCCCGGCGGTTGGTGCAGGGCGGGCCGCTGGACTACCTGGTCCTCGACTACCTCTCCGAGGTGACGATGGCGATCCTCGAGAAGCAGAGGCGCCGAGATCCCTGCAAGGGCTATGCAACGGACGCCGTCGGCCTCATCGTCGAACTCCTGCCAAGCCTCATGCGGGGAGGAGTCCGCGTGGTGACCAACGCCGGGGGTGTCAATCCGCGCCAGTGCGCCCGGTCCATCCTGGAGCGGGCCCGGTCCGCAGGTGTGCGAGGGCTCAAGGTGGCAGTGGTGCTTGGGGACGACTTGGGAGGCCGGTTGGATGCGATCGCGGCTCGGGGGACGGACTTCGAATCACCCGGCCAGGGGGTGGGCCTGGCTGGAATCCGCGACAGGGTCCTCAGTGCGAACGCCTACATTGGTGCGTTCCCGCTCGCCGAGGGGCTGGACACGGGCGCGCATGTGGTCCTTGCGGGGCGCTCGACCGACACGGCGCTGACCTTGGCGCCCATGATCCATGAATTCGGCTGGCGGGACCACGACTGGGACCGGCTGGCGGCCGGGACAGTGGCAGGGCACATCATCGAGTGCGGGGCCCAATGCACCGGGGGAAACTGCTCCCTCGACTGGCAGTCCATTCCGGATCTGGCCGACATCGGGTTTCCCGTGGTCGAGGCCCGGCAGAGCGGGGACTTCGTGTTGACGAAGCAACCCGGGACCGGAGGGCGCGTCACAGTGCCGGACGTGAAGGAGCAGCTTCTGTATGAGCTGGGCGATCCCACGCGCTACCTCACCCCCGATTGCAGGGCCGATTTCACCAGCTTGTTGCTTCGACAGGATGGCCAAGACCGGGTCGCGGTCGAGGGAGTCCGGGGTGGCCCTCCCCCGCCGACCTTGAAGGTGTCCGTGTGCTACACGGCCGGATACCAGGCTGTGGGAACGCTGGTGTACAGCTGGCCTGACGCGCTCGCCAAGGCCCGGGCGGCCGAAGCGATGGTACGCCGCCGCTTGGCCGCGCTGGGCCTCAAGTTTGACGAGATTCATGCCGAGGTCCTTGGCGTGGACGCCTGCCACGGACCGGCCGCCCCGGAGAACCCGGACCCTCCGGAGGTTCAGTTGCGGATGGGCGTGCGGGCCATCTCTCGTCGGCCGGTCGAACGGTTCACGCGGGAGATGATCCCGCTCGTGCTCAACGGTCCCCCGACGGCAACCGGATTCGGCGAGGGCAGGCCCCGCGTCCGCGAGGTCGTGGCCCACCATGCGCTGTTGGTGCCCCGCGAGGACGTTCCGACCAGCGTCGAACTCTTCGATGCGGAATGAAGAGATCCTCGGGAGGGCTGCCGCCAGCTGGCGAGCTAACGTACCCGTCACGAGATCGACACGGAATCTTGATCCCCGGCGCCGCTCGTCGGGGCCGGTTGGCATACACTGGGGCCAGTACGCAGCGTCGTGTTCCCTGCGCTCGCACAAGCGCCCAGCACGGCGCACTGGTGGAGCGAAACCTATGGGCACAAAACCTTTGACTCTTCTTGTGGCGTTGGCGCTGCTGCCGGTCACCGCCTTCGGCCAGAGTGCCATCGGGCGTCTGTCCGGCACAGTGCTCGACCAGAGCCGCGCCGCGATTTTGGGAGCCGAGGTCACGGTTCGGAGCGAGTCGACCGGGACCACGACGCGCCTGCTGACCGACCCGAGCGGAGCGTTCGTGGCGGGGGCGCTAGCTCCGGGCTATTACTCCGTTCAGGTCGCCTTGGACGGTTTCCGCACGCACACGGTGGAAGCCCAGAAGGTGGACGTGGCGCGCGAGACGTCTCTGCCCCCAATCGTCCTTGAGATTGGCGTGGCCACCGAGACCGTCGTGGTGGAGGGCGGAATCAGCCAGGTCCAGACCACCAACGCCGAAGTGACCTCGATAGTCACGTCCTCCCAGATCGCAGACCTGCCCCTGATCGGCAGGGATCCGCTCGCGTTCGTAAGCCTCCAAGCGGGTGTGAACTACAACGGAGCGGTCGCCACGACGATCAACGGCCAGCGCACCTCCTTCTCGGTGGTGACGATTGACGGCATCAGCGTTCAGGACAATTTCATCCGCTCAAACGGCCTCGACTACCTCTCGAGCCGCACCCTCATCGATCAAGTGGAGGAGTTTGCCGTGACTTCCCAGAACGGATCGCCCGCCATCGGAGGCGGGGCGTCGCACGTAAACTTCACCACCCGCGCCGGCGGGCCGGAATTCCACGGGAACGCGTACTGGCACATGCGCAACGACAAGCTCGCCGCTGCGCCTTGGTTCTCGAACAGGCAGGGACTCGAGAAGCCCGAGCTGAGCATCAACCAGTTCGGCGGTTCTGTAGGTGGCCCGGTCGTCAGGAACCGGGCGTTCTTCTTCGTCAACTACGAGTCCTTGATGGACCGGCGAAAGTCCTTGATCAACACAACCGTGTTGACGGCGGACGCTGCCCGTGGGATCTTCAGCTATGTCGACCTCGGCGGAGCCCTCCGCCAGGTGGATATCCTCGACGTCCACGGGCTTCAGGCCGACTCCGCGATGGCCCAAGTGCTGGCCCAGATCCCTGGGCCCTCCGAGATCAACAACTTCGACAGGGGAGACAGCTCGCAGGAGCGCCAGCTCAATACTGCCGGGTACCGTTTCCTGACCCGAAGAAACGGCGACCGGGATGCGGTGACGACCCGCGGGGACGTGAACCTGTCCCAGCGCAACGCAGCAAGCGTCACTTACAAGTACACCGCCGAGGGCAATGACCGGACAGACTCAACCATTGGAGTTGGCTACTTCGACGCCCCGCCGGTGCGGGACTCCGTCCGGTCCAACTTCCTGTCGGTAGGCTGGCGGACCACGCCGGGGCCCCGCTGGACCAACGAGGCCAGATTCGGGTTCAACCTTGCCCCCGGCGACTTTCGGAACAGCTCCCCCCCGCAGGGGTACAGGCTGACGGAGACGATCTTCACCAACCCGACCGTCAATTTCGCCGATCAGGGTCGTGCAACGGACACATACACGTACCGCAACGACACGATCGCGCAGATCGGCCGCCACAGCCTCCGCTTCGGTGCTGAGGTCCAGCAGGTGCGGATCAATTCTTTCAACTACTTCGGCGTTGTGCCGGAAATGGAATTGGGCATCGGGTCTCAGAGCGCCTACCAGCTGCCGGTCTCCGCCTTTCCGGGGGGGATCGCCTCGGCCGACTTGGGCACCGCCCAACGCTTGCTCGCCAGTCTCGCCGGCATCATCGCCAACGCTGACCAGACTTTCAACGTCCGCGACCGCTCGTCGGGCTTAGTCGCTGGACAGGAGGAACGACGCAGGTTCCGCTACGACACCTTGGCAGCCTACGGCCAAGACACTTTCCGGCTCAGTCCGCGGTTCACCGTCAATCTCGGACTGCGCTGGGAGTACCAGGGCCGCATGGACGAGCGTGACGGCCTCATGCTGCAGCCCGTGCAGGCACACACTACTTACATCGAGACCCTGCTGTCCGATGCGGAGTTGGATTTCGCGGGAGGGGCGGCCGGCAGGCCGCTGTGGAGCCCCGACCGCAACAACTTTGGGCCCAACGTCGGGCTGGCCTGGGACGTTTTCGGCGACGGCACGACCGCAGTGCGGGCCGGCTACAGCATCAATTACGTCTATGACGAGCTGATCTTGGCCGCCGACAACGCCACTGTTGCGAACGATGGGCTGAGCGGAAACACGGTGCTGCAGAACTTGGACGCTTTCCTGGCGGACGGCCCGGTGCCCATCGATCCCCCTGAGTACGGCATTCCAAGGAATGTCAGCCAGAACCAGCTCGGCAACCCCTTCACCGCAGTCTTCGGCATTGATCCCAAGCTGCGCTCGCCGTACGTCCAGCAGTGGAACCTCAGCTTGCAGCGCGACGTCGGCTGGAACACGGTTGTTGAGGCCCGCTATCTGGGCAACAAGGGCACCAAGCTCCTGCGCGGGATCGACTACAACCAAGTGATCGTCCGGGAGAACGGCTTCTTGGACGACGTAATCCGGGCACGCAACAATGGCCTACTCTCCTTGGATGCCACGGGCAGGTTCAATCCGTTCTACAACCCCGGCATTGAGGGCAGCCAAGAGCTGCAGGTCTTTCCCCTGCTGCCCAACGGCGGCTTCCTGAACTTTCCCATCATCCAGGAGTACGTCAGGCGGGGCGAGGTCGGCACGCTGGCCCGCATCTACGTCACCAACGGCCTTGTCGGTGATCAGGTCCGCTTCCGCCCCAACCAGAACACCTTCGTGGCCGACATGGTCACGAACTACTCGAACTCCAGCTACCACGCCCTGCAGCTCGAAGTGCGGCGGCGCGCATCAAGGGGCCTTCAGTTCCAGTCGAACTACTCGTTCTCTAAGGTGCTGACGGACTCGAGTGGGACGCAAGTGCGCTTCGACCCGTTCCTCGACAACGCGCAGCCGTCGCTGGAGCGCGCCCGGGCCACCTTCGACCTGAACCACGTCGCCAAGGGGAATCTGGTGTGGGACTTGCCGCTCGGATCCAAAGGGCCCCTGCGCCAAGGTTGGACCGTGGCCTCCATCGTCACATGGCAGAGCGGGGCGCCGCTCTCCGTCCTGTCGCGCCGCGGCACGCTGAACCGCGGAGGCCGATCGAGGCAGAACACGGCCAGCACGTCACTCTCGAAGCAGGATCTTGAGCACATCGTCAGGTTCCGCATGACGGACGATGGCCCGTTCATAATCGCGGCCGGGGCGATAAACCCCCGGGACAACAGCGGCGTCGCCGCGGACGGCATTGAGCCGTTTCTGGGGCAGCAGTTCTTCCACCCGGGTCCCGGCGAACTGGGAACGCTGCAGCGTCGGCTGTTCTCCGGCCCCAGCGCCCTCGCGCTGGACTTCTCGGTGAGCAAGTCGACGCGCATTGGCGAAAAGCACTTGATCAAGGTGGGTGCGCGGATTGAGAACATCCTCAACCACCCGACGTTCTACGCGGGGAGTCAGGCGATCAGTTCGACCCAGTTCGGCCGTGTAACCCAGACGCTGTACGGGCCTCGGCGGATCGAGCTGATGCTGCGGTACGAGTTCTGACGAGACGCCGGGGTCAGGCCTCGGCGGCAAGCGGGCGACGTGCGTACGCGCTAGGCCGCTCAGCGGGGCGCGGGAAGCATGTTGCGGATCGCCGAGATCCGCCATCCCGCGTCAGTCCGCAGGCAGACGAATGTGCTCCACATGTTGCGGTCCGGCCGGTCGCCGCTGCCCTTGATTACATAGCGCGCGTCGGCGATCGCGACGCCTTCCGCCGGGAAGCGGACAGTCTCCACTGTCAGCGTCCTCTGCCCGGGATTCCGGCTCGTACTCCCGAGCATGCCCTCAACGAGCACGTCGCGGCCCCGCCGCCAAACGCCGGAGGAGACCAGCTGGTCGGCGTCCTCGGTGAACAACTTGCGGATCTCCGACGCGTCCCGCGACTCCCTCGCCGCGGCGTAGCGTGCGACCAGATCCCGGACCGCCTCAGAGTCGGCCGCGTCCGCCGCGAGCAGTTCGGCGACCGGGGTCAGCAGCAGAGCAAGGCCGACGATCCCAATACGCATTAGCACAGTCATTCGGGACTCAATTCGGTCAGTACACCCCGACCGTCACCGATCCGGTCTTCTTGTCCTGATATGGCCGGACATTGCGCACGCCGTCCCACGGGTACAGATCGATCGGCCGCTCCCTTTCGCAGATGTCCCGCTCCGGGAAGCGGGGCACGAAAAACTCCTTGGTGAGGGTGGTCAGCACGGCGCGGCCCGTCTCCCCGTAGGGCACCACCTCGTCCAGGTTGTCCGGGTCGCAGACCTCGAGGACCGCCCGCGGCTGGGGCGGGTAGTAGATGATTGCGTGGTTGTCGGCCGGATCGAACGGTTTGTGGCAGGCCAGCCCCATCAAGGTGTTGCCGTACGTCGCGGCGAAGTAGGCCCCTTCCAGCAGCTCGTCCCGGGCGAAGCGGTGGAACTCCGGCGTCATCTCCGTGCCCCCGCAGAACACGCCTGTGATGCCGTATCGTCGCAGCGAGACGCGCTCGCACAGGCCTTCGAGGAGCTTTGGCGTGGCGAACAGGCAGCGGATGCCAGCGTGTGCCTTGAGGATCGTCACGGCCTGGTCGAGGCAGTGCTGACGGTAGCGCTCAGCCTCGTCGTACTGGCCCCGCTTGAGCAGCTTCACCACCCAGCGTGGGTCGAGGTCGACCATGAAGCAGATGCCGCCGCGAACCTGCGCAAGGTGCTCGACCGCTAGGCGAAGCCGGCGCGGGCCCGAAGGCCCAAGGTGCAGCCAGTCCGAGCCCGGAGGGAAGAACTCGTCGGGGAGCGTCTTTGAGAACTCCTCGTAGTCGGTCTGGAAGTCGGATATGTTGATGCGCGACTTGGGGAGGCCGGTCGTGCCCCCCGTCTCGAAGATGTAGATCGGCCTGCCCTCAAGCCCCTTGGGCACCCATCGGCGCACGGGCCCGCCCCGCAGCCACTCGTCCTCGAACGGCGGAAGCAGGCGCAGGTCGCTGAACCCGCCGATGCGCTCCCGCGGGTCCCAGCCTAGGCGGTCGGCCGCAAACTCGAGCCAGAACGGACATCCGGTCTGCGGGTCGAAGTGCCAAGCCACGATCTCCCGCACGTGAGCGTCCAAGGCTCTCCTCGCCGCGTTCGCCTTGGCGTCGATCGTCTCCATCTCAGTCCGCCTCAATTGCGTAAAGGTGGGATCGGGTCATGATGAAGAGCGTGCCGTTGGCCGCGATCGGCGTGGAGTAGATCACGTTGCCGAAGTTGATCTCCGAGAGCACTTCGAGCTCGCGACCGGCGTTGAGGACCGAGAGATCCCCGTCCTCGTCCCCGATCATCACCTTCCCGTCCACCACGTATGGCGAGCCCCACACGGCTGCGAGCATGTCGTGCTCCCAAAGCAGTTCGCCCGTCGCCAAGTCCAAGGCGTGAAAGAAGCCCGAGAAGTTGGGCACGTAGACGATCCCGTCGTGGATCGCGACCGTTGAAATCGTGCGCCGGAACGGGTGGTGCCAGACCACGTGGCTCTCAGTCACATCGCCCGTCCCGCTGGCGTCGACGGCCCACATGTGGCCGACGCCCTCGCCGTGCTCGGGATCTTGGCCCACGGCGATGTACACTTTGCCATCGAGCATCACCGGCGTGGCGATTAGGTTGTTGCGGTCCCCCCGGCCCTGCTTCCACTCCGATTCCTTGGGGTTGGTGTCGAACTTCCAGATCAGCTCGCCGCTCTCGGGGACGAAGCTGTACAGCCACCCGTCGCCGCCGGCGAAGACGACCTGTTCGCGGCCCCCGGCCACGCCGTAGGCGGGCGACGACCACTGCCCGTGGAGGATGTTGCGGCCTGGCGAGCGGTCCTCCCACAGGATTTCCCCTGTCTTGCGGTTCAGCGCCAAGAAGCTCGGGCTGCGCGGCGAGGGAATGTTGATATGGCTCTCGTCGACCCCATTGGAAGTGTTGACGAACAGCAGGTCCCCCACGACGAGCGGGGACGTGGCCGCCATGTTGTGCGGGAACACGCCCAGGTCGTTGTACATGTCTACGACCCAGAGGATGTCGCCGTCGGTGGGCTCTTGGCGCTCTTCGCCTTTGAATGGGCCGTCGTTCTCGCCGTCGCGGAAGCCCTCGGCGTCCACGGCCAGCACTTCGGCCCGGTTCGACACGTAGTACACCATCCCGTCGGCCACCGCCGGGGACGAGCACACGCCCTGCTCGGGCCAGTCATTGACGCGCCCGGCGGCCAGCTTTTCGTGCGTTATTTGCCAGAGAAATTCGCCGGTCTTCTCGTCGAAGGCCATCACCACCCCGCGGTCGTCCGGATAGGCCTCGTCCCGCAGCAGCTCGTTGTTGGTGCCCAGGAACACCTTGCCTTCCGCCACGACCGGATTGCCGTAGGACTGCGAGCCGATCTCGGCCACCCACTTGATGTTCTGACTGGAGCGCACGTCCCATGTGCGCGGGATGCCCGTCTCGGCGGACACCATGTTGCGCGACGGGTTGCCGCCCCACATCGGCCAGTCGGCCCCGGGGGCCGTCGCGGCACAGGCCGCTGCGGCTATCAGCCATCGGTTAAGGATCGTGCGAGATAGCATGCGAGACTCCGCTGTCCGCGATCACTCGCCGAAGGCGGTGACCTCAAGGTTGTCGTAGTAAAGGTCCGCCGAGGAGTAGCCGTAGATCCCCGGGCTCCCGTGGTCATGGCCGAGGGGGTCGACCGCCTCGATCGTCCAACCCTCGGGCTCCTCGGACGACTTGGGCCAGACCTTTCCGCGGATAGTCGTGCTGCCGTCCTCTGCCGGCTCCACGCGGAGCTTGACCACGTACCACACGTCCGGGTCCCACTCCAGCGGGACCTCCTTCGAGAAGCGGCCGAGTTCGGACAGCCACGTTCGGATCATGAGCGACTGGGCGTTGCCCATCATGGCCAGCGTGTAGCGGTGGGACACCAGCCCCATGTCGCCAAGGCGTCTGCGCTGCTCCGTCGACATCATCTCGGCCCGGATCTCGTAGCCGCGCTGGCTAGGTGTGCCGACATAGACCGTCGTCCGCCAAGAGCGCGGGTTGCCGGAGGGCTTTTTGAGCCGCCTTTGGCCGTCTATCTCCGCAATCGTGAATCGGCCGCGGGCCGCCGACCAGCCGTCGGGGACGGAATCGGCGGCGTACCCTTCGAAGTCCTCGGAAAACCCGCCGTTCGGCCGCACGGCGACACGCGCCGTCCCGGTGAGGCTGCCCACGGTGGCCTGTACTAGGCCTCCCTGCGGGTGAGCGCGGCTGGCGGTGAGGTCCCCGTTGTCACCCAGCGTCCCGCCCAGTGCCCCCTCCAGTGCCCAGTCGGCCTCGGCTTCACCGATCAGCTGGCCGGACCCGTCGAACAGGCGCGCCGTGAACCTGACGCTCTCCCCGGGGACGAGGTTGACCTCGGCCGGCACGACCTGGACATGAGCGGCCTCGGCACCCTGCGGCGCGGTTGCCGGAGGGCCGACGGGCGCGTCCTTGGATCGGGCCTGTCCCGACGGGCCCTCGATACAGTACAGGTCGTTGTTGGTGATGAAGTAGATCCGCCCGCCCGCAATCGCCGGGGATCCGTTGATCTGGGTCAGGCTGCCGTCGGGATTGTGGAACTCGTCCACGTCCGTGGGCACAGGCTCCTGGCGACCGCGCAGGCGCAGGATGTGGAACTTGCCGTCGACGTCGGAGACGAACAGCTTTCCGTCACCGACCACGGGAGAGGCGCGCTGGGCGATGCCGATGTTGCGCTTCCATAGCGCGGCCCCGGTCGCGCCGTCGAACGCCATCAGGTTCGCCGAGTTGTCGACGTGGTAGACGATCCCGTTCTCGACCGCCGGCGAGGCGTATCCCGCGGCAAAGCCGTCTTCCATCCACAGCAGTGCCGGCCGGCCTTCGGAGATGCTGGAGCCGTCCAGCGCGACCAAGCGCCCCATCGACGTGCCGTCCACGTTCTCCTCGCTGTGGGATGCGAAGACTGTGGTCCCCTCGACCGCCACGGACGAGTTGATGCCGCGCTTCGACAGCGGGTAGCCCCAGACCTTGAGGCCCGTCGCGGCCTGCATCGCATAGATGCCGCCGTCGCCGTTGCCCGCTATCAGCAGCCGCTGGCCGCCGATCTGGCGGACGACCGGGACGGAATATGTGGTGTCGTAGGGGGCCTGGCCGGGAGTCGACAGCCAGACCGTCTCGCCAGTGCGCTTGTCAAGGGCATAGAAGCGGTGGCGGGGAATGAACGTCGAACCCCAACCGGCCGAGAGGAAGCTGACGATCAGGAGGTTGCCGTCCAGGACCGGCGTCACCGTGCGCCCGCCGAAGCCGCTGATGCGGCCGACCTCCTCGGACGTCGAACGTTCCCAGATCACCCGGCCGTTCGGGTCGAAGGCGATCAGCATCCCCTCGACTCCGTGGGCGAAGACGTTACCCGTGGCGGGGTCGGCAACCAGGCTGGCCCACCCGACCCGGTGGTGGGGAATGTCGGTCTGGAAGACGCTGTAGCGGTGCTCCCACGCCAGTCGTCCCGTGTCGGCGTCTAGGCAGGCGACCTGCTCCTGCCATCTCGACTCGTCGTTGGGCTCTGCCAGCCGGATCACGCACACGCGGCCGTCCACCACGACCGGCGTCGACCTGCCTCCGTACGGCGCTTGCCACAGCAGGTTCTCGCCGTCAGCGGACCAAGACTCGGGAAGCCCCTCGTCTGCCGATGTGCCGTCGGACGCGATTCCGCGCCAAGAACTCCAAGTGTCGGAGTCGGCCGCTACGGCAGTCCCCGCCGCCAGAAGCGGGAATAGCACTCCTAGCGCCAGCGGGAGGGGCATCGAAGAGAACGGACGGGCGGGCATCCTGAAGCATCGCCGGGCGCTACACACCGCCCGAGGCCCGGAGGGGGTCATTGTAGCAATTGGCGTCCCGGCGCATGAGGAGGTTTCCGTGCGCGGGGGCTATAGCGAGCCGATGGCGAGGCCGATGAGCGCGGTCGAAATCGTCAGCACGATGATCAGCGGCCTGCGGAACGAGCTGAACTGCGTTACCGTCGAGGGAGGCGGAACGACTACTCATGCCGTTCGACCACGACTCGCTTCCCATGCGGCTGTTCACGGCGTCGCATGGGCGTGCGTGGAGCCCCGGCGACATCGACTTCTCGCAGGAGCGTTCCGACTGGCTGGCCCTCACGGACGAAGAACGGCGTCTGCTGGTGAGGCTCGTGGCTGGCTTCCGACTCGGCGAACGCGGCGTCACCCACGAATTGGCTCCCCTGCAGATACGATTGCGCCACGCCCGATGGATCGAGGAGCAGGTGTTCGTGGCCGCGCAAATGTATGAAGAGGCGCGGCACGTTCAGTTCTTCGAGCGCTGGCTGGTCGAGGCACTGCCCGGCCGGTTCGGAGTCGACATCCCCTATCCCGACTTCCACGGCGACATCTTCTCTGCCCGTCTGCCGCTTGCCATGCGGTCGTTGCTGCACGACGACAGCCCAGAAGCCCTTTTCCGAGCGGTAATGCTCTATCACTTCTACGTCGAGGGCGTCAGCGCCGAGGCCGGCTATACCCTGTATCACGCGATATTCGAACGAAGCGGGAGGTTTCCCGGCCTCGAGCGTGGCATCCGCCTGATCCAACGCGACGAGCAGCGGCACATCGCCTTCGGCGTCCACGTGCTGCGTCGGCTGCTGGCCGAGCACCACGACCTGGCTGGCGTCTTTGAGGAGCAAGTCGCGGTTATGCGCCGGTTCGCGGAGGCCGATCCCGACGAGGTACTTGCGGGCTTCCAGCCGCGGAACACGCCCTTCGGCTTGGACCACCGTTCGTACCGACAATCTTACGTGGACAAGCTCGAAGCCATGCGCGTGCGCGTGGCCGATCGCTCGCTGTAGCGCCCGGCCGGGTCGATAGGGCTTCGGCCGGTCGACGCGCAAGAGAGTCGCGCTGCCAGCCACGCGAACGCGTTCGGATTGATGGACGCGTCACGGACGCTCGACCGATCGTTAGTCCGGCGGACGCCAAGATCCCCGTCATCCTCGTCGATGGCGCCTCGTCCCACATTCCGGGCGACCGGCTGCGCGCTGGCCGAAGGGTACACGGGCGACGGGGGCCAAGCACGAGCACGGGCGAGTGGGCCTGCGCTGTCCCGCGCGCAGAATCGGCTGTCTGGTGCGGCGCTCGCCTATAGCAGCCCCCAAGCGAACCACGAAGCCAGCAGCGCGCCGACGGCGAGTATCGCAACGCCGAGCCACCGTCCCCACTCGGAGAGACGGACCAGGGCAAGCGCCCCGACTGCCGCCCCAGCCGCCGCGCATCCGAATGCGAACGACGTGCTCGCGAGGGGATCCTGAAGCACGTGCGGAAGGGTCGAGCCGAACTCGGCCACGGCGGCCTCGTGGCTGTCGACCGCGATGGAAATGCGAATCCATCTCGCCAGGAGGTAGACAGGGATGGACAGCAGGAGGATGCCCAAGACGGGCAGGACATTGGCCTGGCGGCGCTTTCTCGGCATTCCCAGATCCCACTTAGAGTGCGGCCCATCCGGCCAGATAGCACGTCCCGCCAATCGCCGCGACGGCGCCCAGCCAGCGCGCGCCCCTCACCGCTGCCGCTGCAGAGAACGAACCTGTCGCCATCTCAGTCTCTCCCGCCCGCAAGGAGCACTACAACGGACCCGCACGGAAAAGGGGCATCAAGAATCAGATCCGCCGCAATGATAGCCATCTGTGGCCGCCAATTCTGCCTACACGCGGTGCCCGCTGGTGATCGCGAAACTCGCCCTCGTCGGAATCAGGCCGGGCAAAATGAGAGTCGGATTTGCCTGCCGCTGCCCCGGAGACCTCGCCCCAAGCGATCCGCTCATGATATAGTGGAATGCAGTCGCAGTCGATGAGCATGGGAAGTGGGCCGAGTCCCACTTTTTTTTTGCTCAGAGGGGGGCACATGCCGTCGCATCGAAGGGTGATCGTAGACCGGGCCCGCAGCATCGCCGATCGGATCGCCGAGTCCGAGAGTCTTGAGGTTGTCGGTGCCGAATGGAAGGGGTCGCTCCGAGGGGGGGTGCTGCGCGTCTACATCGACGGTCCGGATGGAATCACCCACGGCCATTGCGCGCGCGTGTCCCGCAGGCTCTCGGCGGCGCTAGACGTCGAGGACCTGGTCCCAGGGAACTACACACTTGAGGTCTCCTCTCCGGGATTGGACCGCAAGCTTCGGCACGCCTCGGACTTCGAGCGCTTTGAGGGTCGGCGAGTGGCGGTGCGCACAAGCGAAGCGCTGCGCGTAACGGGCCGCATCCAGGGCTTCACGCGGGGGGATGTTTCCCTGCGGACCGAGGGAGGGGAATCCCTGCGGCTGCCGCTTGACGACATCGAACACGCGCGGTTGGTGGTGGACTGGTAGGCAGGTTAGGCCAGGAGGCTGAATGGCAAGCGGAATCGCATCCGAGGTCGAGCAGCTCAGCCAGCACAAGGGCATCGCGCCCGAGATCATCCTCGAGGCGATCAAGGACGCGATGCTGGCAGCCGCCCGCAAGTACTACAAGAGCGATGAGGAGTTGGTCGCTGAGCTCAACCCGGCGACCGGCGCCGTGAGCGTCTTCGCGGTCAAGACGGTCACCGACCTTGTCGCGAACCCGTCGCTCGAGGTCAGCCTGACTAGGGCGCAGCACTTGGATCCCACTGCCGAGCTGGGAGACGAGATACGCTTCCCGCTCTCTACGTCGATGCTGGGCCGCATCGCGGCGCAGCAGGCCAAGCAGGTCATCCTCCAGAAGGTCCGCGAGGCCGAGCGGCAGACAATCTGCCGCGAGTTCGAGGGCCGTGTGGGCACAATGGAGTACTGCACGGTCAAGCGCCACGAGGGCCCCGACATGATCGTCGAGATTGCGGGCACGGAGGCGCGCCTCCCTCGCAGGGACCAGTCGCGCCTGGAGGCCTTTGCCCCGGGTGAGCGAGTGCGCGTCATCATCAGGTCCGTGGAGCCGGTCGGGCGCGGCCCGGCTGTGATCGTCTCGCGTTCGAGCGAGGAGCTCGTCCGGCGCCTCTTCGAGCAGGAGGTGCCCGAGATCTACGACAGCACGGTGGAGATCGTGGCGTGCGCACGCGAGGCCGGCGAAAGGACCAAGATCGCGGTGCGCTCGCGGGACCGCAACGTCGACGCAGTCGGTGCCTGCGTGGGCATGCGCGGCATGCGCGTGCAGGCGATCATCAGGGAGTTGCGCGGCGAGAAGATCGACATCATCCAGTATCTCGACGACCCCCTCGAGATGGTGCGCTGGGGGGTCAGTCCGGCCAAGGTCACGCGGGTCAACGTGGTCGACCCCGAGCTGCGCCACATGGAGGTCATCGTCGACGAGACGCAGCTCTCGCTGGCCATCGGCAAGAAGGGCCAGAACGTGCGCTTGGCGGCCAAGCTGCTGGGCTGGCGCATAGACATTAAGAGCGAGGACCAGAACCGCAGGGAGGTGCAGGAGGCGATCGCCGCGATGAGCAGCGGCGGTACGCCCACCGCGATTCTCCAGGCCTACGGGCTGAGCCCTGGGCTCATCGCGAGGCTGGCCGAGTCCGGCGCAGCGACGCTTGAGGCACTTGCAGACATGACGCCCGAACAGCTGCTGCGCATCGAGAGCGTCGGCCCGGAGCTCGTGGACCGCATTCGCACGGCAGTCAACCGCTGCTACACGCGGCTGGCGCGGACCGCGGGGGCCGTGCGCCCTGCGGAAGCGATCGTTGATCGCGAGGAGCCGGAGGAACTGGACCTGGACAGCGAGCCGAAGGGCTCAGAGCCGGTCGTGCCACCGGTGCTGCCGGGCGAGCCCGACTCCGAGGCGGCCGTAGATGATGACGATGACGAGCTCGAATTCGACATGGCCGAATTGGACAGCTTTGGTAAGATGAACGTCTACCGGGGGCCAGACGAAGGGGTAGGTTTCCCTGCGGGAGATGGCCGGGGGCTGGCTCCGGCCGAGGGTACGCTGGAAGCGTTGGAGACTTCAGAGGAAGGACGATCGCCGGAAGCCTTGGGCGAAACGGCTCCGGAGGGCAAGAACGATTCGGATAAATGAACTAGCAAGAGAGCTGGAGGTCAAATCGGGGGAGATCCTCTCGATACTTCCGGACTTGGGGATTCACGGTCCGAAGTCCCATTCGAGCTCGCTCAGCGAGGCGGAAGCCAGCAAGGTTCGCGCGCGGATGCGAAAGCTGAGTGCCAAGAAGGCAGGCCCAGGGCCTCTCGCCGAGTTGGAGCTCCCGCTCCGGACCAAGCGTCCGCGGGTCCGGCCTTCGGCGAGGAGGGCTCCTAGGAGAAGGTCCGCGGCGGGAGTCCGGCCCACGATAAGGATCGGTGGCACGGGTGCGCCGGCCTTTCAGCCTCCGCTGGTGGGTGGCTTGCGGCCTCCGCTCTCCGCGGGAGTCGTCCCCCCTGTGCAGCCGAAGCCGCTGCAGCCGCCCCGCGTGCAGCCGCCAAAGCCGGTGCAGCCGCCGCCGGTGCGGTCGAAACCCGTACGGCCACCGGGCGGAGCATCCCGGCAGCCGCCGGTGCCCCCCAGCCTGCTCCCAAGAGTCCACAAGCCAGCGGGAAGGCCCGACGGGGCCGGCACGGTCGCCCCGCCCCGCGCCCCAGCCGAGCCCCGCAAAGTGGCGGCTCCCGAGAGGCGGATGCCTCAGCCGTCTGCGCCGCCCGTTCGTCCGCCGAGCCCCTTGCCCCCCAAATTCCGGCCGCCTGTCCGACCGGCGCGCCCGGCGGTCTCGGCCCCGCCCCCGATTCCTCCAGCTCGCCCGAAGCCGCCCCCTCGTACGCCCCGTCCGCAGGTACCCAGGCCCGCGCCGCCCCGCAAAGCTGGGCCCGCGCCCCCCTTGGCGCCGCCGACCCGCCGTCCCAGCCCGCCCAAGCCGCCCGTTCCTGGCGCTCCCAAGCCGCCGCGCCGGCCCGCTGCGCCCATCCGCCCCGCCCGCCCGGTCCGACCTCCGAGGGTTGCAGGCCAGCCTGGCCGGGCTGCCGCGCGCGGGTTGCCTAGGCAGCGGCCGGGTGGCGGTCCGGGCCTCAGCCCGGGCCGGCCGATTGTCCAGCGCCCGCACAAGCCAGCGGCCGTCCCCGGGATCCCGACTCCCCCAGTAGGCGGGTACCGCAGACCGGGCGGCCCTCGTCCGGGCATGCCGCGCCCAGGCATGCCGCCACGCCCGGGGATGCCCCCGCGGCCGGGCATGCCTCGCCGGCCGGGCGGACCGGGACGGCCGCACAGGCCGCCCGGGTTCAGGCGGCCGCGACCGCCGCGTCGCAGGCGAGATCTCGTGGCCTTGGCCGAGAGCAAGCTCCAGCAGCGCAAGCGGAAGGCCGAACTCCCGAAGGCCATTAACACAGAGATCGTCGCCACCGAAGGAGCGTCCGTCAAGGAACTAGCCGAGAAGCTGGGGCTCAAAGCCAGCCAGATCATCAAGCAGCTGGTCGAGGAGGGCCAGTTCGCGACCATCAACCAGCCCTTGGAGCTGGAGACGATCAAGTCTCTTGCCGCGAAGTTCGGGGCCACGGTCGAAGAGCTCACCTTCGAGGAAGAGGCCGTCATCGCGATCGATCAGGACGAGAGTCCCGAGGATCTGGAGCCGCGGGCGCCGGTCGTCACGATCATGGGGCATGTGGACCACGGAAAGACGTCCCTCTTGGACAAGATCCGGTCCACGAACGTGGCCGCTCGCGAAGCGGGCGGCATCACTCAGGCCATCGGGGCCTACCACGTGGTCCAGGACGGCAAGCGCATCGTGTTCATCGACACGCCGGGGCACGAGGCCTTCACCAAGATGCGCGCCCACGGCGCCGCGGTCACGGACGTCGTTGTGCTAGTCGTCGCGGCCGACGACGGCGTGATGCCGCAGACGCTCGAGGCGATCGACCACGCCAAGGAGGCAAAGGTTCCGATCATCGTCGCCGTCAACAAGATCGACCTGCCCGGCGCCGATCCGGAGCGGGCAAAGCGCGAGCTGGCCGAGCGCGGGCTGGTGTCCGAGGAGTGGGGCGGCGAGACCATCTGCTGCAACGTCTCGGCGATCACGGGCGAGGGCATCGAGAACCTGCTGGAAATGATCAGCCTGGTGGCCGAGCTGGCGGAGCTGCGGGCGAATCCGAACCGTTCCGCCATCGGTGTCGTCCTGGAGGCCAAGCTGGACCGGGGCAAGGGCCCCGTGGCCACGGTGCTTACCCAGAACGGCACGCTCCGCGTCGGCGACACGTTCGTGGTCGGGGCAGTGCTGGGAAGGGTGCGGGCGTTGATGGACGACCGTGGCAGTAGAGTGCGCGAGGCAGGCCCCTCTTCGGCGGTTGTGGTGCTCGGGCTGGACTCGCTGCCTGATCCCGGGGACCAGCTCTCGGTCGTCGCCGACACCGGCCGTGCCCGCAAGATCGTCGACTACCGCGAAGAGAAGGCCCGCCAGATGTCGATGGCCCAAAGCGCCCGGATCTCGCTCGAGCAGTTCCAGGAGCAGCTCGCGGCCGGCCGGACGAAGGAACTGCCGATAATCCTCAAGGCAGACTTCCAGGGCTCCGCGACCGTCCTGAGGGACACGCTCGCCAGACTGACCAGCGAGAAGGTCAAGGTGCGCGTGATCCACTCCGGCGTTGGAGCGATCAAGGAGTCCGACATCCTGCTGGCGATCACGGCCAATGCGGTCGTTGTCGGCTTCAACGTGCGGCCCGAGCGCTCCGCTGCGGCACTGGCGGACCGGGAGCGGATCGACATACGGCTCCACACTGTGATCTACGAGCTCGTAGACGAGCTAAAGAAGAGCCTAGCCGGCCTGCTAGAGCCGATCCGCAAAGAGGAGCGCCTCGGCCGGGCATCTGTCCTTGAGGTGTTCAACATCACGAACGTGGGCACCGTTGCGGGCTGCCTAGTGGCTGAAGGCTTGGTGGAGGCGGGCGCTTCCGCCCGGCTTCTGCGCGACAACGTCGTCGTCCACACCGGCCAGTTGGCCTCCTTGAGGCGCTTCAAGGACGATGTCAAGGAAGTGCGCGCCGGCCAGGAGTGCGGCATGCACTTCGAGCGCTACAACGACATCAAGCGGGGCGACGAGATCGAGGTCTTCCGAACGATCGAGATTGCACAGGACATCGACGAGATCATCCCCGTCTAGGTGGTCGGCCGGTGTGCTGGCGCGCGGCGAAATGGAATGCCATCTTGGAACGCTGCACCTGCGGATCCGAGTGGAGCACTCGCGGTCACTGAAGGACAAGCGCCAGGTCTTCCGCTCGCTCAAGGACCGCGTAAGGCGGCGCCACAATGCCAGTCTGGCGGAGGTTGCCGGGCATGACAGCCGCCGATACGGCGAGATCGTCGTCGCCACCGTCTCCAGTTCCCCGTCCCGAGCGGCCGAGGTCTTGGAGCGCGTCCGAAGAGATGCGCTTAGCGCGCTGGGCCCCAGCCTGCTGGATGCAGATGCGGACATCTTTCCGCTATAGCCCGGCCCGCCGCAGGCTGCCCTTGCCCCATAAGTCACGAGCGGGGCTCCTGCTGAGACGCGGCT
>JAPPMC010000099.1 GCA_028819235.1 Bryobacterales bacterium | reverse complement strand
TGCGGGTTGTACATGTCGGTCGCCATTTTCTCAGCGCGCCGGTCGCAGGCCTGACACGCCAGGATCGCAACCGCGGGCAGTCGAAGGACAGCAGCGCGGTCGGCCGGTAGCGGCCGGAAGTTCTCAAGCCGCAACAGGTGTGCCGACCTAAAGGACCGCTTGGTCAAATGCACAACCTCCGGCCCTTCAGGGAACTGCACCGCGCACTCTTCTGCTCATTGGCCAGAGTGACGAGGTCATGGACATCCGACCGGGCGGGCTGCGGCGGCCACCAACCTGCAACCGACAGGAACCCGCAGTCTGCCGGCGTGCGGCCGACGGCGGCTTCGCCGGGGCTTAGCGGCCGAGCCTCTCAAGAGTGGGGCTCGTTGGGCCAAGCCCGGCACGCTTGCTGGCGGCTCAGGCTCACGAATGGATCGCGAACGGGCAAGAATGGGGCTCGTCCCGAGCGGTTCGGCGGGCGCCAGGTTCGTCTCACGGACGCTGCTGAACGATGGAGGTCGGACCTGCAAGCGCGCCCGGCCGGATGTGGACTGGTGTCCACCGTTCCTGCCATCGAAGAGTCGGCCGGGCGTTGCTCCCAGAGCCGAACCTCATTCGGGATGGCGTGTGCCTACCGGTGTTGGAACGCGCCGAAGCGACGGCTAGCCTCCTGTGTGGACGGGCCATTCCACGGCTGCCTGCGGCTCTGACCAAGGCTGTGCGCGACCGCTGCCACGGGAAACGCAAAACCGTGCTTGGCCGCGCTCAGCCATTGGTCCCGCCACGAGCGAAGCTGGGCCGACCGAGAATCCGGGACAGCAATTGTTTGCCAATGAAGGATCTGTGAACATGATGTCAATGTGTGAGCCACCGCCAGCAAAAAGTGGCCGCCCGTACGCCCTCAATCGGGCTAGCTGCTAATCTGCACAGCGATGCGGGTCCTGTCAACGACGATCTTGGGATCGCTTGCACTATGCCAAGTGTCCACACTCCTCGGCCAGAGCATCGACACCCCTGCGACGGTGATCGATGATTCGCGCGCGAACCGTGTCGTGAAACTCGAGTTCGGCCACGGAGCAGTCACCACCCAGCGCTGGACGGGAGATGCGTCGCTCTCTGAAGGCACAGTTCTAGCGGCGTGGGGCTGGCACTTCGATCGCCCCGACCGGATCATCGGCTCTTCCGGCTGGGACCTTCAGGCGCGCTTGTTCCACCCGCCGAACGCTCCCTACCGCTTCCGCACCAGTCTGCCCAATGACATTCCAATCCTCCCGAACGGTGTCTACCTGAGCTTGGAGGCCCCGGAGTCAGCCACGCTCTCGGTCACGACCAACCATGGAGACTTCTCCTTCCGACTCGGCGATCTTGAGGCGCGCGGGAGGCTGGAGTTCTTGGGCGGGAGGTCAGCGGCCGCACCGGCTCCCGCCGTTCGGCCACTAACGCGGGGCGAGGCTACGCAGCATGACTTTCCTGCCGCAATTGCCACGGAAGAGGGATTGTTCGTGGCCTGGACCGCCTTCCACAACGAGGCCAATGCCATCTATCTGGCCCAGCAGAAGGATGACTCGTGGGAAACTTTCCGCGTTACGTCGGAATGGGGAGACTATGCCGGCACGGCCATCGCCACCGACCGGGCCGGCCGGATCCACATTCTGTGGAGCGAGTACCGTGGCGACCGGTGGCGTTTGGTGGAGCGCGCTTTCGTTCCGGGGACCGGTGAGTTCACGAGGGAGACCTACGTTTCCCCGGAGGGCCACCGCCAGTTCTTTCCGGTCGCTGCGACAGCGGCTGACGGGAGCGCGTGGGTCGCTTGGCAGGAGTTCCGCGACGGCCAGCTCGACATCATGGCCTCGCACCTTGGCGGCGACGAGTGGTCTGAGGCCATGCGAGTCAGCCAATCCGACGCAAACGATTGGGCACCGGATCTGGCCCCTGCTCCGGACGGCTCTGTCTGGGCCGCTTGGGACGGTTACGAGAGCGGCAGCTACGGTGTCTACCTTCGTCGCCTGACGGCCCAAGGCCTAGAGCCCGTCATCGAGATGCCGTCGGATCCGAACAGGGCGATCGAGCCCTCGATCGCGGTCAGTGCGGCCAACCATGTCTGGGTCGCTTGGGCCGAGAGCGGTCCCAACTGGGGCAAGGACTTCGGCGTCCTGGGGAGGCCCGGCACCCAGCTTCGCGCCAGCAGCCAGATTCGCCTTGCCCGACTGGCCGATGGCCACTGGTCCGAGCCTGTCCGGAGCCTCGAGGAATCCGTGCCGGGCTGGATGTCCGAGTTGCACGAGCACCCTGAACTGGTCCTCGGCCCCAATGGGGTGCCGTATGTGCTCTTCCGAAAGATGGAATTGCGCCTTCCGGTCGCCGAGCATCAGCTTGACGTGCAGTTCGGGGACGAGCATAGGCGCCTTCAGCCTTGGTATGACACCATTCGGGCAATCTCGGAGGTGCGCGTCGCGGGCTTTGACGGCCAGAGGTGGCATCCCGTGCGTGACCTACCCCTGAGCGCCGGCGGCGCCTTCGGCCAGCTTGGGCTTGCGACCTCGTCCGTCGGAACGACCGTCGTCTGGGCCACCGATGGCAGGAGCTACGAGGATCCCCACGTCCGCACCTCACAGCTGCGCTACGCCCGGCTCAACCTGGACCGGCCCTACTCCGACTCCGAGCGGATGCGGGCCCTCGTCCCCGCCGACGGCCCATTCGAGGACGCGGCGCCCACGGAGGCGGTGGACTTGGCCCGCGTTCGCGAGGCCCGCTGGGCCGACAAGTCGCCGCTGCGCCTGTACCGGGGCGACTTGCACCGACACACCGACCTGTCCGCAGACAGCCAGATGGACGGCGACCTCTTGTTCCAGTACCGCTATGCGCTAGACGTCGCCGACCTGGATTTTCTCGCCGTGACGGACCACTCCGGTGCGGAACGGCTGCACTTCTATCAGTATCAGTGGTGGCGAAACCGCCAAGTGGCGACCATGTTCAACCGCCCGGGGCACTTCGCCACATTCTTCGGCTACGAACGCACGGTCACGTTTCCAGGCGGGCACCGGAACGTCATCTCCACACGACGAGACGCCCAGCCAGTGCCGATCTCCGACCTCGAGTTCACCGGCGTGGAGAGTTGGGCCGAACGCCTCTATCCCGAACTGATCCGCACCGGCGACATCGCGATCGCGCACACGACGGCCGGCGGGGGAGGAACCGACTGGCGGGACAACGATCCCAGGGCCGAACCAGTCGTGGAGGTCTTTCAGGCGCTGCGCGGATCATACGAGGAGCCCGGCACCCCCGCCAAGGCGGGCACCAACCAGCCCGCGGGTTTCGTCTGGAACGCCTGGCGCAAGGGTTGGCGGCTGGGGTTGCTCGCCAATTCCGACCACGAGTCCACCCACCAGTCCTACGCCTGTGTCTGGGCTTCCGAACTCACCAGCGAAGCTATCCTCGGCGCGATCAAGCAGCGCCTGAGCTACGCAGCCAGCGACAACATCGTCCTGCAGTTCGAAGCCCTGCAGTCCGGGGCGGCGAACAAGATGGGCTCGGAAGTTCGCTCGGCCGCGCCGCCCAATCTCCGCCTCCGGGTGACCGGGACCGCCCCGATTCAATCTCTAGAGATCATCCGCAGCGGCACGGTTGTCTATTCCGACAGTCCGGGGCGAGCGGACATCGCACTCGACTACTTGGACGAGGACGCGCCAGAGTCGGGGGTGTCGCACTACCACTTGCGGATCGTCCAGCAAGATGGCCAGATCGCGTGGGGGACTCCGATTTGGGTTGAACGCCCCGACGTAGGGCAGTAGGAGTCGTCCCCATGGAAGTCCGCGGCAAGACCGTAGTTGTCACCGGGGCCGCTCGCGGTATCGGTAGCGCGCTCGCCGAGCGCTTCGTGAAGGAAGGAGCCGCAACCGTCGTGGCCGCCGACATTGATGCCGACGCATTGGCAGGCGAGGCCCGCCGGATAGGTGCGGTCGGGGAGGTCGTGGACGTGACCTGCGAGCGGGCCGTGCAAGGTCTGGTCGCGAGCGTGGAGTCGAGATTTGGACCGATCGACCTGTTCTGCTCGAACGCCGGCATCTCCCATCCGGGCGGCACGGAGGTCTCGAACGCCGACTTCGAGCGCGTCTTCGACGTGAACTACCGCTCTCAGCTCTACGCCGCACGGTGCCTCGTGCCGAGAATGACGGCCCGCAGGGGCGGATACCTGCTCAACACCGCCTCGGCCGCAGGTGTGCTCACTCAGATTGGCTCGCTGCCATACGCGGTTACAAAGCACGCCTCGGTGGCGTTGGCCGAGTGGCTGGCCATCGCGCACGGCGACGAGGGACTGAAGGTCTCAGTGCTGTGCCCTCAGGGAGTGCGGACGCGGCTACTGCTCGGAGAGCACGGCGAGCGCGACAACTTCCTGACGCCTGGGGCGATCGAGCCATCCGATGTGGCCGACGCGGCGATTGAAGGACTGGCTGACGAGCGCTTTCTGATCCTGCCCCACCCAGAGGTCGCCGAGTACATGCGCAGAAAGGTCTCCGACTATGACCGCTGGCTCCGCGGGATGCGACGGCTGCAGGCCCGAGTGCGGGCGAATCCGAAGACATCGATGGGGCGCTGAAGGGTCCAGACGGCCGTTCGCTTCCGCAGCCGCGAACCTGCTGCGCAGGCCGGTGCGAGAATGAAGGGCAAGAACGGATGCGGTCACTTCTCGACCGCTCTGATGCTACTGCTGATCGCGGCGTTGCCCCAGGAGTTCGCGGCCATCACTCCTCGCGCTAGGCTGGCCTCGGCCGACGCGCGCTGGCTTGCCTCGGTCAGGTTGAGCCACGGGGACGCAGTGCTGGCGGCCAACGGTATCGGGCAGACGGCGGCCGGCGAGGCGACTCGCCGGCTCGTGGCGAGCCTCCCTGTTGAGGCCGTGGTCTCAACCGGATTCGCAGGCGCTCTGCACCCGGACTTGCGGCCGGGAGAGATCTTTGTGGCGCGCTCCGTTGCTCACGGAGACACGGTCTATCCCTGCAGCATGCCTGTTCGAACCCCCGATGGATCGCGCAAGGGGATCGTGAGGACGGTGGACCGCGTTGTGGTCACTGCCCGCGAAAAGCTCGAATTGGGCTGCCAAGGAGCGGGTGCGGTTGACATGGAGGCGAGTGCAGTGGCCGAGGTCGCCACTGAGGCAGCACTCCCGTTCTACTGTCTGAAGGCGATCAGCGATTCGGCCGAGCGAGACCTTCCCGTAGACTTCAACTTGGCTTTGAAGCCAGATGGCTCGCTGTCCTTGCCGGCCGTGGCCCGACTCGCGACTGGCGTGCGCAGTGCTTGGCCTGGCATGTGGCGACTATGGCGGGATTCCCGCCACGCCGCCCGCTCCTTGGCGCACTGCCTGGACCTTTGCCGATTCCCCGCTTGAGCATGCCCACTTCGGCGATACCCGCCACGATGCGAGCCGCGGTCTATCGCGGCAGTCGCCGGGTCCGAGCCGAGACTGTGCCGGTTCCGAGGCTGGGGCCGGGTGAGCTGCTCGTCCAAGTCGAAGCATGCGGGATCTGCCACACGGACCTCAAGAAGATCGAGCACGACCTGCTGCCGGCCCCGCGCATATTTGGTCATGAGACAGCGGGAGTGGTCGTGGCGGCGGGACCGGGTGCAGAGCAGTACTCCCCCGGAGAACGGGTGTGCTTCTTCCACCACATCCCATGCTTCAGGTGCCACTACTGCCGGTTTCGGGACTATGCCCAGTGCGCCACCTACAAGAAAGTGGGCGTCACAGCCGGCTTTGAGGCGGCCGGGGGCGGATTTGCGCAATACGTGCTCATCAAGGATTGGATCGTGCGCCGTGGCGTGGAGCGCATCCCGGACCATGCAAGCTTCGCTCGTGCGACGTTCGTCGAGCCGATCAACACTTGCCTGAAGGGCCTCGCCAAGCTGCAGGTCCGATCCGGGGAGAGCGTGCTGGTCGTTGGGCAAGGGCCGATCGGACTGCTATTCACGGCGTTGCTGCGCCGACAGGGAGCGGCGCATATCTTCGTCACCGATCTGTTCGAGAACAGGCTGGAGCTTGGCCGCGAGCTCGGTGCCACTCTAGCGTGGCGGGCTGGGGAGGAAACCACCACCGGCCTGTGGCGCGCTACTGAGGGCCGTGGTGCGGATGCGGTGATCGTTGCCGCTTCAGCCCCTGGAATCGTGGAGGATTCCGTGGCGTTGGCCCGCCGTGGCGGTCGCGTGATGCTGTTTGCGCAGACCGCATCGAGCGATCGCTTCACCTTGGAGGGCCGAAGCGTGTGCGCGGATGATCGTACGCTTCTCGGTTCGTACAGCGCCTGCGCGGACCTGCAGGCCGAGTCCGCCGCCATCGTGTGGGATCCGGAGTTTCCCGTCGAGAAGCTCGTCACCCACCGCTTCCGGCTGGAGGAGTTTGAGTCGGGGATGCGTCTGGCCAACCGCCCTGAACAGGGGGCCCTCAAGCTGCTTGTGTTGCCGCAGGAGTGAGATGGTTCGCGGGCGGAACATGCTGGCAGGCGTGCTGCACGGCAAAGAGGACCTGCGAATGGAGCGCATCGGCGTTCCGTCCATCGGGCCGGCCGACATACTGGTCCGAGTCAGGGCCGCGCTCACATGCGGCACGGACCTGAAGGTCTTCCGCCGCGGACACCATGCCCGCATGATCACCCTCCCGGCGCCGCTCGGCCATGAGCTTGCCGGTGACATCACGGAGGTGGGTTCGGCGGTCACTTCGTTCGAGGTCGGAGACAGGATTGTGGCCGCGAACTCGGCCCCTTGCCACAAGTGCTTCTACTGCCGCCGGGATCACAAGAACCTGTGCGAGAACCTCCTCTTCAACAACGGGGCGTACGCGGAATTCATCAGGATTCCGGGTCCGATTGTTGACTGCAACACGCACTTGGTGCCTGCGCACGTCGACTACCGGGCGGCCGCCCTGACCGAGCCCCTGGCATGCGTCCTCAAGGGGATTGACGACACAGGAATAAGCCCCGGCGACACGGTGGCCGTGATCGGCCTGGGGCCAATCGGCCTGATGTTCGTGAGGGTGGCGAAGATCGCCGGCGCACGAGTCGTGGCGGTGGGCCGCAGTCAGGTGCAGCTCGATCGGGCCGAGCACCTCGGCGCAGAAGTGCTCGTGGAGTCACGCCGTGGTGCGGACCCGAGTGACGAGGTGCGGCGTCACACCGACGGTGGGCGGGGTGCCGATGCCGTGATCGAGGCGGTAGGCTCTCCGCACGCGTGGCGCCAAGCCGTCTCGATGGTGCGCCCGGGCGGGGCGGTCAATTTCTTCGGCGGCTGTCCGAAGAACACAGTCGTGTGCCTCGACACGGGTCGGCTCCACTATGCCTCAATCGCAATCAAGGCAACCTTCCACCACACCCCAGACCACATTGAGGAGGCATTGGAACTGGTCTCCCGTGGCGACTTGCACGCCGAGGACTTCATGGGTGACGAGGCCCCACTTGACGATCTGAGGTCGGTGTTCCGAAGGATGCTCACGCGGAGCGGCCTGCTCAAGACCGTAGTCCTCCCAGATCACGGGGCGTAACGAAGCGACGGCCTGGGCATGAGATCGCCAACGCCTGCCAGACCTTCACAGGGCGCTGCAATCGGCCTGCAGGTTCCTCCAACGGGCGGGACCCGCCGAATCAGAGATCTCTTTCGGCTTGACGGGAGACTCTTCCTGCGGCGCAGGCCGGACCAGCCCCGTGCCAGAGGGTGGAATACTGGGATTGGGGACTGGGTGTGGATTCTTGGATCATCTCGGGTCTACTGGACGCTCTTAGCCCCGCGACCTGCGTCACCATGGACGATCGCCCTTGGAGGGCCAAGGAACGAGACGCTTCCGGCGTGCCTATAATCAACGGGCTGCGGGCCATCGAGGACTTTCTCGAACAGTGTTGGTGGTGCGTGGGGCGGAAAGCGATTGGAGAAGCCATGACCCACGCGCGGAGATCTGGCTTGGCTGTAGGGGCTCTGCTGGCGATGGGCGCGCTAGCCCCGTGGGCAGCCGCTACTTCGCGGGGCGGCCCCGCGTTTACCTCCGGCGGCGATTTCCCTGGCGAGTCGTCGTGCACACGGTGCCACTACTACCGGATCGACACTGGCCCGGGCGAGCACCAGCTTGAGATTGATGGAGTTCCGGCATCTGAGTATGCCTACGTACCAGGAGAGACAGTCTCCATGATCCTAAAGTTCCAGGACGAGGATGCCAGGGTCAACGGGTTCCTGCTGACCGCGCGCTCCGGGGATGGCTGCGATTCGGGCGGCTCGTTCGCGCCGGGGCCACTTCCTAAGGGCGACAGGGTCAAGGTCCGGCAGGGCGACTCGGTGTTCTTGCGGCCAGAGCCGTGCGGGGACCGCCTGAAAGAGGTCCATTGGGCCACGCACTCGCTGACCAAGGAGGGGACTTCGGTCGAATGGGAAATGCTATGGACCCCTCCAGACACGTTTAGCGGGCCAGTCACGATTGCCTACGCGATCAACGGGGCAGATGGGAACGGAGCGGCGTCGTTCGACAGCGTCTATTTCGGGCAAGTCGTCGTGCAGGCTTCCACCGAGACATTGGATGCTCCGGTCATTACGGACGGCGGATTCTCTCTGGTCGGGCTGGCGGATGGCGACGCCGTGGCAGCTCTAGGCTCGTTTGCATCCTTGGAGGGAATGCACTTCGCCGTGTCGGACGGAGGCCGTTCGGCTCTTGACGAGTCCGGCCTGTCTTCGACGGTGATCGACGACGTTTGCGTCGAGGTCGGCACCCATCGGGCGGCTCTTTATCAGGTGACGGCAGACAGCGTCCTATTCGAGATTCCCCTTGATGCGGGACTCGGTGCGACCTCGGTGCGCGTGATCCGGTTCTGCGACATGCCGGGATCCAAGAACAGCGAGTCGATCGCGTTCACCACGGAGGCGGTGCGGCCCCGCTTCCTGGAGTTTGACGACGGCGAAACCACCCACTTGGCCGCCGTGCGGAGAAATCTGGAGCTGTTCGCTGCGGCCGGAGCGATTGGCGGGCACAGGACGAGGCCAGCCGTGCCCGGTGATTTGGTGACGGTGTTCGGATCGGGATTCGGGCCTCTGGATCCAGCGCGTGAGGCGGGTGAAGTTGTCCACGGCTTGCGAGAACGGGCCTCAAGTGCCTTTCGGGTCCTGATTGGCCTTCTGCAGGTCCCCGCCACAGACATGGTCTACGTGGGTGCTGCGCCTCACTACGGCGCGTTGCAGCAAGTGACGTTTCGAGTTCCAACGAACGTGGCTGCCGGCTCCCACACCGTCCGTGTGTTCGCGGACGGCGTGGCAGCGGCAGCTGGGTCGCAGCTCGAGGTTGCAATGGCCGTTGAGGCGGTGACGCCGCAGTCCTGCTCCGTCGACCTGGAGCTTTCTGCTTCGGATCGCTGTTCGCTGATGATCGGGGGTCTCGAGGCACTCATAGAAATCGACGTGGACGGTAAGGCTTGCGTATTGGTGCCGGCAGACAGTACGGTCGATCGCTGGACCTGCGGGGAATCGGAACTTGACCTTGGTGCGTTGGGTGCGGAAATTCGGATCACCAAGGATGATGACGGTGACTGGACGGTCACCGATCCGCCGGATCCGATGGTGGAGCCCACGCCCTAGAGGCCTACTGCCAGCGAGACTCTGCTCCATCCGATTGGCGATCCTGCTTCAACGGCGGAGGGAGCACAATTGCGCTAACCAGTTCGGTCGCGAGGTCTGCCCCTGACTGATTGCGGGTCAGCGGAATGCGGCCATCTGCCGCGCAGAGTTCTTCTCGAGGCGTTGGCTCACTGATTTCATCAGGGCCACATGACACCCGTCTCTCGCACGTGTTTTCGAATTCCGGACCGCATGTTCGACCATCCTGATCCGAAGTCTGGACTATTCGCCGGCCCGCTTGACCGGTACTCGGGGGGCTGGGTGAATCCACTGTGCGGGTCTGGTTTGGTCGGCACGGCCCTCGCTAAGGGTCTGCCGCAGAATGGTCTCAAGGCGAGCTTGAGTTCGGGGAGAGAGGGCGTCGTATGGGAACACGGAGTCGTGAATCTCTCGAATCCGTTCCATGCTGCTCACGTCCAGCTTGCGCAGCAAGAACGCGATGTCTTCGGCATCCGCAGCCCTGCACGCATGGGCCTTCATCGCCAACAGATGGGTCATGGGTGCGCCAGTGACCATCAGCGATGGCGAATCGAACAGCGCCGGAGCTGGCTTCGCATTCTCCAAAGACATCGAGGTTAGGAAGTACAGGTCTCGCACGTCGTCGTTGAGCCAATCTTTGGCGAGGCCTAGCTCGTCGCCGACATCCGTGGCAGCGCTTAGGACGGCCTCCCTCTTGTCGATAGAGAGCGCGTCGACGTCTTGGGTTGCGCGGCTCCTACCGTGCGCTAGGATCATTGCCGCACCGCCCGCAATGTGGACCTTCGCGCGAATCCTCCGCCGTTCAAGGTGTTGGGAAAGCCTCTCGAGCGCTCGCAGCAAGCTCTTCCGGTCGAGTTGGCTCGACTTGTCGGGCTTAGGAGTGACCGCCATCTCGCACGCGAGGCCGCGGTCGGTTCTTTTCACAGTTCGGGTACGGCCAGCCGTAACCATCGCGGCTCGGGGCCCAAGTGTGCCGTTCGCCTCCCCGCGCGTCTAGGCTTGACAGGTCCGGGAATGCCCCGTGGCGGACGAACGCAGCGGGGGCGAACAGGACAGACTCCCGGGCCATGTCGGGGAACACTGGTATGACCCATGGTGGGTCGAGAAACCGCTCGGGCTCCTCAGTCCAATCCGGGATGCCATGCCGATGCAGCCGAGCGATGTGTTCGACGACCGCTGCCAGCAGTGCGTCCCAGGCCGTGCCTGTGAGTGGGGCTGGATCGCGCAGGGCACGTGCCTGAAGGTCACGTGAAAGTTGGTGGAACCGCCGGGGCAAGTCATGCATCAGCGCGCGGTAGCGAACCATGTCGTCCGGGGCGTCCCGCACGACATGGCTGTAGTCGGCCACCCTGAAGAATGCCATCTACCGTAGACAGGCCTGTCGAAGCACGCCAACGATCCCGTGCCTCATGATACTGGGTCGGACCCCGGGCCCGTCCTAATCTGGGTACTCTGGAGAAATCCGCGAGTCCCAGTGCTCGAGCCTGATCGGACCCGATTCGACGTCATCTCAGGGAGACATCTCAATGGCCCCGAATTGCTGGCCTGCCTGCCGACCAAGCTGCCGGCGGAGCCCCTCCAATCCGTCTTGCGAGGAGATTGTGGGGAAGTGCTGTAGAGGTGTCGAAGCAATCTCTGCCGGCACAAGCACAGGAGGTGGTTTGGGACTCTTGGACAAGTCCGAGAAGTACTTGCCGACCGCTGGGGCGGGGCTCGCCGTGGAAGGCCAGATGAGCGATCAGGGCTCTTGGGTGGAAAGTGGGAGCCGTTTACGCCGATGGCACGGGAGGCGCGCAACGGAAGGACCCGCCATCGGCCGGAGACGGAAGCGACGTTTAGGCACGAAGCAGCTTGCGGTAGCGGGGGACGGGCTGACACGGAAGTGCAGCGAACGGCCAGTAGTGACCGGCCTGGACCGAGCGAACAACCGCAGGCGGGCGGACTTCCACGAGCCAAGCCAAGCCAATGCCCCCTTTACTATCTGATCGGGCCTGAGTGTGAGACTCGCACTGCAACGAGTATGTCCGTCGCAGGTCCAGACCTTCGATTGCTACAATTGAACCACTAAACCATGACTAGACTCGGATTGCAACTGGGAACACTCATTCTCTGCGGAATAGTGCCACTAGATACTATGGGCCAATCAGGAGAGTCCACATCGGCCCCGGACACGCAATCTGAATCTGAGCAGCCCGATGAACAGAATCCAAACGATAGCAAGGCCGACAAGTCGTCTGAGAAGACGTTCCAAGAAGTTGTCAAAAACACGGAGAAAATCGAGGGTCTGTTCACATTCTATCAGAATAGTGACGAGAACAAAGCTATCATCGAGATAGAGCCCGATCAGTTCAACACAGAGTACATCTATTCTCAGAAGCTTGACCGAGCGACAGGAGAGCGTGGTCTTTATGGAACGACTATGGCGGTGGACTACTATATCGTAAGGTGGCGAAAGTTGGGAAGTCGAGTCCGATTGGTAAGAAAGAACGTTCGATTCAGAGCGACCGAAGGTTCCCCGTCGGCGCGAGCAATCACAAACTCCTTTTCTGATTCTGTAATAGGCTCGGGAAAAATCTTGAGTCTACCTAACCCGGAAGGAGGTGGAGTTTTGGTTGATCTGAACGAGATTCTCTTCACTCAGGGATTCAGTGAAGTCACTGAGCAACTCAAGAAGTCCTATGAGACTGGATATAAATTCGAAAAAGAGGACAGCAAGATTGTCCTTCTCAAGTCGTTTCCAAGAAACTCAGAACTGGGTCTGCTGACACAGTTTCGAGCACAGGAACTGAAAAAGCCATCAATTACGTTACCAAACACGAAATCTCTGGACCTATACTTACGGATCAGCCTCGCCACGCTCCCTGAGGGTCCGTACATGCCTCGCTTGGGCGATGATCGAATAGGACATTTCTATGACATGCATATGGACTTCAGTAGCGATAAGACTGAGACGCCATATGTGCGGTACGTCAGACGATGGAAGCTTGAAAAGAAGGACCCTGACGTATCTCTGTCGGAACCTAAAGAGCCAATAGTATTCTGGTTAGAGAATTCGATTCCCCTTGAGTACCGAGAGTGGATTCGCAATGGAGCGTTGATGTGGAACCCTGCGTTCGAACGAATCGGGTTCAAGGATGCGATTGTCGTCAAGCAGCAGCCAGACGATGCAGACTGGGACCCGGCCGATATCCGTTATAACACCATTCGTTGGTTTGTAAGTTACGATGCTGCATTCGCTATAGGCCCATCCCACAGCAATCCGTATACCGGCCAGCAGCTCTCGGCGGATATCAGCCTTGCAGAATCCGCTGTGAGGCTCGGTGCCCGTCGGCGATACGAGACATCGATCCACCCTGTGAGGGACCTCCAAGAACTCAAGGCAACTCTCGAAGCCACCGACGCAACCGGTTCTTCCCGAACAGGCTATTGCTTCACCGGTCCCGCCATGCTTCATGCCGCGAGCCTTGGCCTTGATGTCCTTTCCGCGCGGCCCGGATGGGATGCTGAAGATGAGCAGAGATTCGTGAAGCAATTTCTCCAGTGGCTCGTCGCTCACGAAGTCGGCCACACGCTGGCCTTACGGCACAACTTTCGTGCGAGTACCATCAATTCCTTGGACGAGTTGAACGTCGGCACTCAGGAAACATCCGCTATCAGTGCTTCGGTTATGGACTACTTGCCTCCAATGGTCTCATTACCCGGCGAAAGACAAGGGGACTACTACCAAGAAGCCATCGGGGAATACGATCATTGGGCTATCGAATATGCCTATCAACCCCTTGCGGGTGCCAAGAGACCAGAGGATGAGCGTCCACAACTTAGGGAAATAGCGTCGCGCATCTCCGATCCGAGTCTAACGTACGCTACCGACGAGGACTCTGGGCTTGGAGCACGGGTCTTGGATCCGCGCAACAACCTCTATGACCTTTCGAGCGAACCACTCAAGTGGTTCGATCGTCAGTTTCAGCTATCCGCGGAACTCTTGTCTAATGTGGAAACCAAGCTTCTCCAAGAAGGCGACTCCTACCAAATCCTACGAAGGGCCGTCAGTAGCATTTGGCAGCCTTATTTTCTGGCAGCTCATATTGCGATGAAGTACATCGGGGGCATATACCACAACCGTGACCACGTAGGGAGTTCCAATGGTCGTGTTCCGTATCAGCCAGTCCCTGCTGAACAGCAAAGGAACGCCCTAGAGTTCCTCCGGACGAAGATCTGGAGTGCCTCAGCGTTTGAAATACCTCCAGATTTGCTCAGCAAGTTGCAGTTTGGTCGATTTCGCGATTTTGAAGACAGCCAATTCAAGACGAAACGCTTGGACTATCCATTGCATGATATTGTGCTTGGGTAAACGTTCGAGCGGGCAGTGGCGGTGCTAGGTAGGCTGTTGAAATTCACGA
>JAPPMC010000045.1 GCA_028819235.1 Bryobacterales bacterium | reverse complement strand
TCTCTCAACCGTCGCTCAGACATCGCCCGATCCATTTAACATTGAAAGCCCCTGCGGTCCACCCGTCCATTGTCGTTTGACCGATCGCACGTGGCGAGAACGCAGGACTTTCGGACCCTGCCCTCCGGGAGTGGCTTGGTGTCGAAGATAGAGCCCCAGACTGGGGACGGGGCCAGCCCGCACAAAAGGAGACGCGGCGAAGTGTTGCCCACCGCAAGCCTGAGGCGTCATGTGCCCGGCTGCCAAGGTCATTCCCGCACAGCGTTGCAGCGGAGGGTCGGCATGTTTCGTTGCTTATAATCCAGCACAAGAGGGCTGGATGAAAGATCCCAAAGACACGCACACGCTCCGGCAGGAGCGCTAGCGCATCCTCGGCGAGATTGGCAACTTGGACGACTTCCGAACCGGTGCGCTGGCCCCTCGCTTCCAGCGTTGTGCCAAGCCGAACTGCAGGTGTGCCGCCCCGGAACAGCTGGGGCACGGGCCCTACTACATCCTCAAGTGCACCAAGGACGGCCTGCCCACATCGCGCAGCATCCCGGCGCAGCGGGGTCGGCCGCTAGAGGAGCGCAAGACGGTGCTCTGGATCCGTGCGATCCGGGCCTGCGCGGATGTGGCGGATCAGCTGGCGCGCACGCGGCCGGTTTCGGTGCTAGACCGCGAGGGGGACGTGTCGGCCTCGTTCGCCGAGCAGCGGCGGCTGGCGGCGGTCGCGCTGCAGGTGCGGGCCACGCACAACCGCTCGCTCGGCCCGGACCAGCCGAAGCTGTTCGAGCAGATGCGGGTGCAGGCTGCACGCCCGGCGCGGGCCGAGTTGCGCTGGCAGACGGTGGGGGCGGCGGGCAGCGATCTGTGGCGACTCGTCCGCCACCGCCTCAGGGGAGCCTTGCGCCGGTCGTGCCGAGCGAGATCATGCACATGCGAAGGATGCGCATGACACGCCGCGAGCGACTGACGACCGAACGCGTCTCGTCACCAGCAGCGCGCCCGATGGCGCACAACCCGCCCTCAGTGCCGGTACGGACGGTAGGCGGCCATCTGGGCAGCCTGTCGTTGCGCGGGGCCCTAGTGGTCGGCACACTCGTTGTGGGGGCCTACCTGCCGGCGCTGGAGGCTGGATTCGTCTGGGACGACACCATCCTCGTCAATGAGTCGGTCATCCATGACTGGTCCGGGCTGTGGAAAATCTGGTTCTCGCCGACCGACATCGAGCGGGAGGCGCACTACTGGCCCGTCGTCTACACGAGCTTCTGGATCGAGCACAAGCTGTGGGGACTGGCGCCGCTCGGCTACCACGCGGTCAACGTGCTGCTGCACTTGGTCAACGTCCTGCTGATATGGCATCTCTTGGCACGTCTGGCCGTGCCGGGTGCCTGGACCGTCGCGGCGGTCTTCGCCGTCCATCCCCTGCACGTGGAATCAGTCGTCTGGGTCATCGAGCGCAAGGACGTGCTCTCGGCCCTGTTCTACCTCACCGCCGCGGGGACTTGGATCCGCTACACGGTGGCACCGCGGCCCGGGCGCTACCTGCTCGCGCTCGGGCTCTTCACGGCAGCCCTGTTGTCCAAGTCCATCGTGGTCACGCTGCCGGCGGCCCTAATCATCTGGCATTGGTGGCAGGCGGGCCGGATCACCCGGACGGACATAGTCCGGCTCGCGCCCATGTTCGCGATAGCATTCGCCGTCACTGCGGCGGACTTGGCGTTCTACGCCTCGCGCGAGCCGCTCGATCTTGGCTACTCGCTCGCCGAACGGGTGCTGATCGCGTCGCGTGCGCTGTGGTTCTACGTCGGCAAGCTGCTCTGGCCGACCGATCTCATCGTGATCTACCCGCTCTGGGAGATCAGCGCCGCGGACCCCGTCGCCTGGACCTACCTGCTGGCGGCGGCGGCCTTGGCTGCCTTCCTGTGGCTGGGTAGGCGGCGATTCGGGCGGGGACCGGTGGCTGGCGCGCTGTTCTTCGCCGTGACGCTCTCGCCGGTGCTCGGTTTCGTCGACTATGGCTACATGCAGTTCTCGCTGGTGGCCGACCGCTTCCAGTACTTGGCCGGCCTCGGCGTGCTGGCGGTACTCCTAGGGGCAGCCGCCCACGGGGCCGCTCGCCTGCAAGCCCGGACAAGGCGGCTCGCAGCCGTCGTGCTGGCCGTGGTCCTCGCGCTGCTCGGCACACTCACATGGCTACAGGCGCGCATCTACCGGGACGGAATCACCTTCTTCAGCCACATCGTCGCGCACAATCCGAACGCACGCGACGCCCATCTCAACCTAGTGGCTCCCCTGGCCGAAGCCGGCCGGCTCGAAGAGGCGCTCGCCGCCGCCCGCATCGGCGTCGAGCGGCGTCCTGACCGAGCAGACGCCTACGTGGCTCTCGCGAGCGTGCTCGTGAAGCTGGAGCAGTTCGACGAAGCCGACTCAGTGCTCCGCACCGCCTTGCAGCTTGCTCCCGGCCATCCCGGCGCGCGCCAGAACCTGGGAGAGGCACTGCGGAGACGAGGCCGCTACGGCGAGGCGATCGAGATGTACCACGCCGCGCTGGAAGCGGACCCGGACTTGGCACCGGCACATGGTGGACTCGGCCTCTCGCTCGTCGAGTCGGGACACCACGGCGAGGCGCTGGCGGCTCTCGAACGGGCGCTCGCGCTGGATCCGGACGCGCCGTCCGCGGGCAAGATCGCGATGGCCGCAGGCCGTGCGGCTGTCGAAGCGGGTCGGCTCGATGCAGCAGACGCGTATTTCCGGCGTGCAGCGTCGCTGGAGTCCTCGACACCGGTGCCGCTGACGGAACTCTCGAATCTGCTGGCGGCCCAGGGGCGTCGAGCCGAAGCCGAGGATTACCTGCGCCGCGCCCACGAGGCGCGGCCGAACGACCCGGCTGCGTTCCACCTCATTGGCGAAGTTCTTCGGACGGCGGGGCGCCGCGACGAGGCGGTCGCTTCGTACCGTGAAGCCTTGCGCATCGATCCGGAGTTCGCCCCGGCGCAGGTCGGCATCGGTGCCGCGCTGCTCGACGGGAAGCGCTACGATGAGGCGCTCGAATCGCTGGATCTCAGCTTCTCGTCAGGCGCAGATGCGGCGACGGCGGCGACCGCGCACTACCTGGCCGGCCGGACCCTCCTGGAACTCGGGCGCAACGACGAGGCCGCAGCCCACTTCCAGCGCACCATCGAGCTTGATCCGGACCACGCGGAGGCGCTGGACCACCTAGCGCTGTGGCGGTTCGGGCGGCAAGAGTACGAGCAGGCCCTAGCGCTGTACCGTGTGCACGCGGACCTCGCGCCCGACGACCCGACCGTGCACGCCAACACGGGTGTCACACTGTACTTCCTCGGTCGCCGCGACGAAGCTCTGGCGAGCCTGGAGCGTGCGTTGCAGCTCGACCCCACGCACAACACGGCTCGCAGACTGGCCGCGGAGCTGCGAGCGGCCGCAGCGCGGAGCCTGCAGTAGTCAGTGCGAGGCTGGATTCGCCTTCGTGTAGGGCCCACAAGCCTCGGCGGTGCCGAACCGGCTGCGCGTGGCGAACATCACGTATGTGCCGACGCCGCAAGGGTTCGTGTTCCTAGGGATAGTGCTGGACGTGTTGAGCCGCAAGATCGTGTGCGGGGCGATGATCCCGCGGCAGACCGTCGAGATGGTGCAGGCGGCGCTGGAGTGTATGTGGTTTCGTGGATTGTTTGAGTGGCCCGTAACTGCCTAGGTGCCCTAACCCGCACGGACGCAATCGTGGGTAGAGGATTCGAGGCTCGCCGACGGTTATCGAATCGACAAGGACCTTAAGGTAGTCGGCCGACAGGGAGGTTCGAGGTTCGGCAACACCCGCGGGCAGAGTAGCTTCGCTGTTTGCTTTTCCTCGGTCAGACAATGCGCCGCCGAGCGGCGCTCATCTCCCTCGCTCTTCAGGCAACACCGCACCGGTCCTAGGCCCACACCCTTGCACCGCCGACTACGAGCTGTGAGTCTGTGAGTATCTTGCGTGCGACCAATCTGGTCCTAGACTAAGAGCAGGAGCGAGAGTGACGGTTCAGTCCCAGACACGCAACGGAAAGTGGTTGACCACCATGCCGGTCTCGATCTTGGTCGGTTTCGCATCCGCCCTCGTGGGGCTTTCCCCGAGCGTTCAGGCCACGGACGCAGGCAGCGCATACAGGGTTAGGCCCGGCATAGAGATCAGCAGCCATCGAGCCGCCATATGGACCATGCAGTTCGTCCCGCCTGACGGTCGCTCGGTACTCACTAGCTCCCGTGAGTCACTGATTGCATGGCATACCGCCAGACCCTCCAACGCACGCAGGCTGTCGGAGGGAAGCCGGCTCATTGGGAATGCCGTGTCTCCTGACGGCTCGCGCGTTGCCTTCACAGCCGCGTCTGGGGCCCAAATCCTAGACATCCGCAGTGGTCGCGTGACGCTCGAATTCGACCACGACTCACTGCGGGAGTTGACATACCCAGCTTGGTCTCCGACCGGCGACCGCCTGTCGACGCAAACCAGGACCCACGTAAACATCTGGCATCCCGACACAGGGGAATTGCTTCGGAGCATTGACCTGCAGGGACTGGGGCGGCGTGGTCTCCCGCTTCTCGCTTGGTCTCCGAGCGGGGAACGGATCGCTGTTCTTGGAACCTTCGGCACGCTCCGCGTCTACCGCGCCGCCGACGGAGGGATCGAGTTCGAGGCTCATCGCCACGAGGGTGTCACGCGCAACTTAGCCTGGTCCTCTGATGAACGCCTGGTCGCCACTGGAGGGAACGACGGCCTGGTCAACCTTTGGTCCACGGTGGACTGGACGCTTCAACGGAGCATTCTCAACGAAGGAACGATTTTCCTTGGAGACCGGTCCGCAGTCGATTCCATCGCGTTCTCCAAGGATGGCGATCGAATTGCGGTCAGCGCTCCCCTCTCCACAATCCGAGTCTGGTCCACGTCGACCGGTAAGGAGGTCGCCTTCTGGTCTTCTGAGGGAGAGGCCTCCTACATACCCCACACCGGCCAAGTTGTGTCGATGGCATTCTCGCCGGATGATCGCTTCCTGTTGACCGGAAGCCTCGACACCACGGCCAAAGTGTGGGAGGTGGAGACCGGGGCGCAGGTCGCCGCACCGCAGAGCTTCCGGGAGGGAATAAGGGCAGTCGCGTGGTCTCAGGACGGGATACGTTACGGCGCGGCCAGTTCGGATGGAAGTGTCCGGATTTGGGACAGCGCGTCCCACGCGGAGATCGCTCGCTTCGCAGGCCACGATGGGGGCAGTGTGGTCTCGCTTTCGTATGCGCCGGGCGTGGCGCGTGTCGCGACGGCCGGAGAAGACGGAACGGTCCGGATCTGGCAGACTGGGACCGGGTACCCACTGTTCGAGATTGCACGCCTAGACGGTGCGCCTAGGCCGTTCGCCCAAGTGGGCCGATCCCCCGGGGCTGTCTCGTACTCTCCTGAGTCGAACAAGATTGCCATTTTGTTCGGCCGGCTCGGAGGTGAGTTGCAGATTCGGGATGTCACGTCTGAAGTGTCGCCACCCGCCTACGTTGGCGGATACGTTGACTCATTCGATTGGTCTCCGGACGGGCGGCGGTTGGCAGTTGCGGGCTCGGGCGGCCTGAGTGTCGTGGACGCCCATGACCTTCGCGGTCGCGCGATCTGGCTCATTGGGTCTGGATCGATCGACGAACAGATTTCGCACGTCTCTTGGTCTGGTGATGGAGAACGCGTTCTGAGCGCTTCCGACAGCGGGGCGAGACTGTGGGACTGGAGAACAGGAATGGTGGTCTCGGCGGTTCGCCCTCAAGGCAGCGCCCGGTACGCCGAGGCGTCCGGCGACGGCTCAATGCTGCTCACCGGGAGTGGCCGCATCCGCGCAACGGTCGTCCAAGTCTGGGATATTCCTACTGAGTCCGAGCTCGCCAGAGTCGAGGCAGGCAGGGGAGAACAACTGGAGGCTCACTTCGTCGCCCAAGGAAGCCCATTCGTAGTGCGAAGGCTGCGATCCCGACCTCCGGAACTTTCGCCGTGGATCTGGGACTCCAGTGCAGGTCAGCAGCTGTTCGCACTCGAAGGCCACTCTGCCCCCGTGGTGGCCATGGCTGTGTCGGGCGATGGCCAGTTGATAGCCACAGCTGCAGCCGATCGAGAAGTGCGGGTTTGGAGTGCCGCCGGCGGAAAGGCAGTGGCGACCATGTCGACTGGGCTGTCCACAGTCCGTGGGCTGGCGTTCGGGCCGCGAGACAGAACGATTGCGGCTTTCGGAAATGGCGGTGCCCAGTCGTGGACTCTCCATCCGCTGCTCCCATCTGGATCTCCTTAGAGGAGAGCATTCTCGTATCAGCTAGCGCACACTCTGATTGAGCACTAGGCTGAGGGCGGATTGGCCGTAGCTAGAATGTCCGCATGCGACGGCGCGATTTCCTCAAGGCCGCCCCCGCAACTGCCGCTCTGGCGAGCTGGCGCTGTGCGGGGACCGACCGGCGGCCGAACGTCCTGTGGATCCTGGCCGAGGACTTCTCTCCCGATCTGGGCTGCTACGGAAACAATCTGGTCCAGACCCCGAATCTGGACGGCCTTGCCAGCGAGGGTGTGCGATATACGCAGTGCGTTTGCACGGCGCCGGTCTGCTCGGCGGCCCGTTCGGCGCTGATGACTGGAATGTTCCAGACATCGGTGGGAGCCCACAACCACCGCAGCCACCGCGACGTGCCGTACGACCTCCCCGAAGGCGTCCGGACAGTAACCGGGATGTTTCGGGAAGCCGGCTACTTCACGGCGAACTGCACGGCCCCGGCCGACGGCGTGCGCGTCGGTGGCAAGACGGACTTCAACTTCCGAGTGGACCGGCCATTCGACGGGAAGGACTGGGCCGAGCGTCCGGCCGGCACTCCGTTCTACGCCCAAGTGAACCTGCCCGAGACCCATCGCAGGTTCCGGCGGTTCGACGCGTCTCCGGTCGATCCGGAGGCCATCGATCTGGCGCCCTACTATCCAGACCATCCGGTAGTGCGGGAAGACCTTGCCGTGTACCTGGACACGGCCCAGCACTTGGACGTCAAGGTCGGCAAGGTCCTGCAGCGCCTCAAGGACGAGGGACTCTACGACGGCACGATCATCGTCTTCTTCGGGGATCACGGGCAGGCTCTGCACAGGGGCAAGCAGTGGCTGTACGAGCAGGGGATCCTGATCCCACTGATCGTCCGCATTCCGGAGCGCTACCGCCCGGCAGGTTTCTCTCCCGGTAGCGTGGATGACCAGTTGCTCCAGCACATCGACATCACGGCCACGTCCCTGCACCTTGCGGGAATCGAGTCGGCCGAGTCCATGCAGGGACGCGTGTTCCTCGGGCCTGATGCCGGCCCGGAGCCCGAATACGCCTTCTCGGCGAGAGACCGCTGCGACGAGACCGTGGACCGCATACGATGCGTACGGGACAAGCGCTACAAACTGATCCGGAACTTCCTCCCGGAGCGGCCTTACTCGCAGACCAACCACTACAAGGACACAAGTTACCCGGCCTTGCAGGTCATGCGGCAGCTGCATGCCGAGGGCTCGCTGGACGGACCGCCATCCCAGTGGATGGCGCCGTCCAGGCCGGAGCTTGAGCTTTACGACCTCGTCACGGATCCGCACGAGGTCGTGAATCTGGCCGACGATGCGCAGCACGCCGAGACGCTAGAGGCGCTGCAGGCGAGGCTTGACGCTTGGATCGAATCGTCGAACGACCAAGGCAGGGTCCTGGAAGACCCCATCCCTGCGGAGTACGCGCTGCGGACTATGGTGGACGGCTGGCACACCAACAGGGGAGTGCTGTCGCGGACAACCCAGGGCCTGAGCCTCGACATGGACAGCAGCGGCCGGCGCGAGGCAGATGTGATGGTGCCTTGGGTCGCACCTGGCGGTCCGCTCAGGCTGGAGCTCTCCCTGCGCAGCGAATCCCTGGTGGAATTCAAGGTGCGATGGGGCGGCCCTGCTTCAATGGGCGGTCAGGGAGAGCGCGAAGCGCGGCTCTCGGGCGGCGCCGCACTAGAGACCTTAACGGTGGACTTTGATTGCGACGGATGGCTAGCCTGGTTCGGCCTACGCTTTGGAGCTGGTAAGACTTCCGTAGAGTGTCGGCGCGCGCGGCTCTTGCGCCGCGACGCCGAGGCTGAGGACGTGGTCCGGGAGTGGACCTTCACCTGAATCGCGAATGAGGCCGAACCGGCCCGAGAATTCTCCTTGAGGGCTCCAGCCGACTAGGCAACCGCAGCACAAGTGGCGAGAGCACCGCGCCCCGCCGCGCTGGCTGGTCTCGAGCCCGAGGCTGAATCGCCCTGCGGGTCAGACGATCGTGAAACCCTCCCGACCTGCGGCGTCCGAGAGCCTCGTGTCGGAGCAGACGAAGTCAAGTGTCCTTGGATATTCCCCGGATGCGACGAGGGCGGCCGCCAGCTGCATGGCGTCGGCGCTTCGCAGGGCGTGGAAGCGCAACAAGCGGAGAGCACGGTAGCGAACGCGGTCGAGCGCCTCGATCTCGACCCAGCTCGCGGCGAAGGCTTGCAGCCGTTCGAGGCACGCATTCAGGCCGGCTGCATCAATCAGTTGTTCGCGTCGCAGCCGGTTCAGGGCGGAAGCGCACTCGATACGGCTTCCCCACCAGGTGACGATGGATGGATCCCGTTCCAGCAGCTCGATCCTAGCCGCAGTTTGGCCCTCTTCGACCAGTAACGAAACCAAGGCTGAAGAGTCCCAGTACTTCATCGATTCTCGCGTCGCTCTTCGGAAATCAGGCGGCTGGCGCTTCGCCGTTCAGGGGGGCGAGGCCGGTCGGCCTCCCGAAGCCAGTGGAGGTCTAGACGGGACGTTGGGGGGCGGGCGATGCCCTCTTCGATCAAGCCTGCCGACGCCTCGTCAGTCAGTGAGGCAAGGTCGACGGGACTGATCTGTGCGACAGGCTTGCCCCGAAGCGTGACAAGAATCGTTTCCCCGCGACGCACGTCAGCGAGCACGGCGCTCAGGCTATTCTTGACTTGGCTAATGCTGGCTCGTCGCAAATAGCTAGTATAGCCTAACTTGTATGGCTCTATATGCCGCCATCCGGGTGCTACGCTCCGGCAGGCCGCCACGACAGGCCGGGGCATTCGATTCCGCATTGTGCCCGGGCAGGACTGCCGCACATCCGCTTGGCGAGGTCCGGTCTCCCGAGCAGGATGCCGCCCACCACGACCCCGAATGCGAATCGCCGGGGACATCCCAAGAACTGTGGACATCACGTCGGGCGGCAGGACGCCGCTGAATGAGAAGGCCCGCTCGTCCCAATCGCGTGAGGACCTCAGGGCCTTCAGTGGATCGGCCCTTGGGCAGCGGGGCCCTGAGCGCGTCGCCTCCTGTGCTGGCTCCATCCCCAGAACGCAATAGCGCCGCCGACTATGGCCGCACTACCCGCCGCGACGGCGCCCCAAGGCACTGGGAACCGCTTCAGGACCTCGAGCCGCTCGAATGACCAGTGCCACGCCTGGTGAGCGGCAATGGCCGAGATCACGACCATTCCGGGGCGTTCAGCCACCGCCCAGCGGAACAGCCCGGCAAGGGCCGGTACGAGCACGCAGAGCACCGCGAGCTGGCCAAGTTCAACGCCGATGTTGAACGCTAGCAGGGAACTCACTACGTGCGCTCCGGCGAACTGCAGGGATTCCGAGAGGGCAAATGAGAACCCGAATCCGTGCACCAGTCCGAAGCCCAACGCCATCAGCCAACGGTGGTGGGCAGTTTCGACCGCGCTCTGGATCGCCATGAAGAGGATGGAGACGGCGATCAGCGTCTCGACTAGCGGTGGGAACCAAGCCGCCGACGGGCCGTAGCCCACGGCGCTGGCCACCAGCGTCACCGAGTGCGCGGCGGTGAAGGCCGTCACGATCAGCACGAGCGGCCTGAAGCGGCGCACGGGCAGAACCAGGCACACTAGGAACAGCAGGTGGTCGGGGCCGTCCAGGATGTGCCAGAAGCCCAGTCGCACGAATTCCCCGACCGCTTGCAGCCAGCCCGGGTCGAGCTGAACGCGATCGCGGTCCCCAGGAATCTGGTAAGCGCGCTCGACCCCGTCGGGCAAGGCGACGAGCAAGGATGTCGTCACAGCCTCGCCCAGATGGCCGAGGCCGGGCTTCAGAGCGAACGCCGAGCCGTCCGAGCGGATGGAGTAGCGCAGCAGAACGTCTAGGTAAACCTGTTCCCAGACAAGGTTTTCGGAATTGGCGGGCTTGGGCTCGGCGAGGTGGGCCAGCGCGAGGTCCAGCGACGAGAGCGACCTGTCCGACGGCAACGAAACCTGCGTCCCGGCGACGGCCGGGACGGGCACGCGCGAGCTTTCCTCGTACAGCTCAACGAAAGGGGCGATCCATTGCTCGGCAAGTCCCGGCAGCTGTGGCTCAAGCGTTGCGACGTCTAGGTAGCCCGGGCCGAACTCGGGGACTTCGACGTCGCGAATCGCACTTAGCGGGACACGGGCGACGACCAGGAAATCGTTGCCGCGCGCCTCGGCGACCATCCGCACGACGAGCCGGCTCGGGATCTCATGGGCCGCCCCCGAGGCGGTCGCCAACAGGGCTAGGCCGGCGAGCGCCGCTGGCCGCCGGTTCTTTGTTCCGCTTGCCCGTTGCATCCCCTAGAAGTATGATGGCGGGCACGATGCCGAACCTAATGCGCGCGGCGCTGGCCGCAACAACGATCCTCACACTGCTGGTCGCGTGCGGTGGGCCGCCGAACGCTGAGCTGGCAAGTGAGGAGGCACGCCCGCTTGCGCCCCGCTTCGAGGTTGACCCGCTGTGGCCGAAGCCTCTGCCCAACCACTGGCTTCTGGGAACGGTAATCGGGGTTGACGTGGATGCGGAGGACAACGTCTGGATCGTGCACCGCGGGAGTTCGCTTGAGCCGAAGGAGGTCTATGCGACATGGGACCCGCCCGCGTCCAAGTGCTGCTTCCCGGCTCCGCCCGTGCTTGCCTTCAATCAGGAGGGTGAGCTAATCGAACATTGGGGCGGCCAAGGAGCGGGATTCGACTGGCCCGCGTCCAACCACGGGATCGACTTGGACCACAAGGGCAATGTCTGGATCGGTGGGAACGGGCGCGGCGCGTCTCGCGAAGCAGCGGCGCTGCCCCACCACGAGGACGCCATGGGAAAGGGTCGCGTGCACGACAGCATGGTGCTGAAGTTCACCAAGACTGGCGAATTCCTGATGCAGCTCGGCAAGCCGTTCATGGGCGAGGGGAGCCACGATCTGAACAACTTCAAGCTTCCCGCGAAGACCTTGGTCGACCCTGCCACTAACGAGCTGTACGTCGCGGACGGGTACGGCAACCGGCGAGTGATCGTGTTGGACGCGGACTCCGGCGAGTACAAGCGGCACTGGGGAGCCTACGGCAACGAGCCGGACGACACGCAGCTGGGGCCGTACAAGCCTGGCGAGAAGCCCGACCAGTTCCGCACACCGGTCCATGGCGTGGCACTCTCCAATGACGGCCACGTATACGTCTGCGACCGGACCAATAACCGCATCCAGGCATTCACCATCGCCGGGGAGTTTGTCAGTGAGACTTGGATCGAGCCGGACACGCTCGGCGACGGATCGACATTCGACGTCGCGATATCGAGAGATCCGGAGCAGAAGTACCTCTACATCGCGGACGGGTCGAACCAGCGCATCCACATCCTCGACCGCGCGTCCTTGGAGGTCCTGACCAGCTTCGGCGACGGCGGTCGCCAGCCGGGCCAGTTCTACGCGGTGCACAGCATTGCCACCGATTCGAAGGGGAACTTGTACACCACGGAGACCTACCACGGTCGGCGCGTCCAGCGGTTCCTGTACAAGGGACTTGCTCCGGTCGAAAAGCAGGATCAGGGGGTCGCCTGGCCCGACAGCTGACGGAGCGGGGCAGACCGCATGCGGTCATCATGGCAGGCACGGTCGTCGCAGGGGGCTTGCTCAGCCTGTGGTTTCTCGGCTTGGGCGGCTTTGTGGCGTAGATCGTCTTCGCCTGGTTCTACAACCAGCGGTTCCAAATTCAGCTGTTTGTCGGTTTATGAAAAATCTAAGCGAATATATTGAGTCTATATTGCGTCATTGGTCCTCTCGACTTGTCTCCCTCCATGATTGTCGTCCCCTTCTCGCTCTCGGATTTCCGGCCTGACGTGCCAGCCTGCCCTGCTTGTCCGCATCTTGACATAAATGGAGAGAATGTTTTAAGCATATGGCGTGGAAGATGTCCTGAACACCGTCGTGCGCTCTCTGAAATCTACGGCCAATGCGCTCCCGGATGAGCGCAACGGCCCGAATCTCCGCTACCCCTTGGCCGACGCCGTCCTTAGCGCCTTTGCTTGTTTCTTCACGCAGTCCCCCTCCTTCCTCGCTTTCCAGAGGGATCTGCACTTCCGCTGGGTCCGATCGAACTGTCAGACGCTGTTCGGCATGCGGCAGATCCCCTCCGATCAGCAGATCCGCAACATGCTCGACGGTCTCCCGCCGCAGGGGTTCAGCACCCTGTTCCTGAGCATCCTCTCTGCCTTGCGCAGCCAGCCGCGCTCTCTGGGCCCCTTTGCGCGCCTCGGCGGTCGCTTCCTGGTGGCCCTCGATGGCATCGAGTTCCACAAATCCCGCAAGATCCACTGCAAACTGTGCTCCGTCCGCCATACCGGCAACCAGAAAATCCCCCAATACTTCCACACCATGCTGGCCGCCGTGATCGTCGCCCCGGGCCACAATCGCGCCCTGCCGCTAATGCCCGAGTTCGTCCGCCCCCAAGATGACCTCGGCGAGCAGTGCTCCCGCGAAGACCGCAAGCAGGACTGCGAACTCAACGCCGCCAAGCGCTGGTTCGCAAGCCGGCACGAGTCCCTGCGCGACTTGCGCCCCGTGTACCTCGGCGACGCCCTCTACTCCAAGCATCCCTTCTGCCGCCAGATCCTCGACGCCGGTGCCGATTTCCTCTTTGTCGTCAAGCCCGGCTCGCATCCGACGCTGTTCGCAGCCGCCGAAGAGGCCCGCCCGCCGGCCGCGCGCTGGTTGCGGCGGCGTAGCCGCCGCGGGTGCCTGCGGCGACAGCACGAGTACCGCTGGGTGACCGGCCTACGCGTGCGCAACAGCCGTGATGCCGTCACGGGCACCTGGATCGAGATGCGCATCCGCCAGAGCCAGCCCGACGGAAGCTGGCAACAGACGTACTGCAACACTTTCTTCACGAGCCTCGATGTGACCGCCGAGAACGTCGAGGAAATCGCGCGCTGCGCGAGGACGCGCTGGAAGGTCGAGAACGAGTGCTTCAATTGCATCGCGCGCCACGGTCAGAACTTCAAGCACAATTTCGGGCATGGCAAGGACGGTCTCGCGAATGTGCTCGCGACTCTGAACCTGCTGGCTTTTGCGCCGCACACAGCGCTTGACGGCCTGCAGGGCCGCTGGCAGCAGTGCCGTGAGTACCTGCAGACGCGCAGCAAGTTCTTCGCCAAGCTACGCTTCTTCACGGAGGAATTCGTCTTCCGGGACTGGACCAGCCTGTTGGACACGATGCTGCACCGGCGCGCGCCACCAACTTGGCAATGGGGTGCCAGCCCAGCCTGAGCGTTCGCAGCCTACCACCATCGCGTTCAACAGTCACGCTCTGAGAAAGCAGTCAGCAGCACCGCTGCGCCCGCTGCCTGAGGATGCCATCGAAACGTCGTGCCAAAGCGCAGTCCCAGTGCCCCAGACTGCCGCCAAGACACGTCGAGATGCCCGTACAGGCCGGACCGAACCGCAGCAGATCACGAGCGGCAGCACGCCCTCCGATCTCAATGTGGAGTAATCGCTCCTGAATCCTAACAGCAGACTGTCAAATTTGGAACCGCTGTTCTACAACGTGAGGTACGAGATTGACCTACGCGCCAAAGGGTGGCAGGAGGTGCACCATGGAGAAGTGCATCAACAAAAAGGCGGCAGCTGCCATTTTGGCGGCGGAGATCGTCGCCGTCGCAGTCTGCCCTTGCCCCATAAGTCACGAGCGGGGCTCCTGCTGAGACGCGGCTA
>JAPPMC010000242.1 GCA_028819235.1 Bryobacterales bacterium | reverse complement strand
ACCCCGTCGCCTCCACGCCTTCCACGATCCTGACCCCGCGCCGGCGCGCGCCGATAGCCAACGCCTGGGTGGCGCTGGCCGGGTCGACGTAACCGTCCGACGGGATGTAGGCGGAGCCCTCGACGCCATCGAGCGTCATGATGGGAAATAGCTCCTGCGTCTCCTTGGGCCCAAGAAGATGCATGTCGAGTCCAAAGCTCTTGGCCGTGGTGGCGGCCCGCTTGTACTCGAGCATCCGGTCGCTGGAGGACGCGATGCGCAGACTCCCCACCCGCTTCCAGTCGATCGCCTGGCCGGTCTCCTCCTCGAGCGTGTCGTAAAGTGCCACCGTGAGTCCGAGCATGCGTGTGACGTTGCGCGACGGGCGCAGCTGACCGATCACGCCTGCCGCGTGCCAGGTGGCGCCCTGAGTAAGACCGGATTTCTCGAGCAGCAGCACATCGGTCTTGCCCATGTCCGCGAGGTGGTAGGCGATGCTGCACCCGACGATGCCGCCGCCGACGATGACGATCTCCGCCTGCGTCGGGAGAGTTGGTGGCATTATTCCCATTCCCTTCGTTCAGCCCGGCGCCGATGTGCTGCCAGCCGCTCCGCGCGTCAGCCCTTCACGCGCCTCATCTCGGGATCGTATAGGGGGCCGCGTCGGACCGTGCAGGGAACGCGCTCGTCCGCCACCTCGAGCTCGTAAGTTCCGTCGTACAAGAACGCGTCGGAGACGCCATTGCCGGAGCGTACGTAGCCGTAGCCGATGTTCTCGGCCACCGTGTAGCCCCAGCCTCCGGAGGTCAGCCAGCCGCAGCGCCGGCCGTTACGGTAGATGGTCTCGCGGCCGAGGAGGACGACCGCGGGATCGTCAACCGTGAAGCATGCCAAACGCTTTTCGAGAGGTTCGGCCTGCTGCGCAACCAGCGCATCCCGGCCCTTGAAGGCGACGTTCTTGCGTAGCTTGACTGCCCAGCCGAGGCCGGCCTCCAGCGGTGTGTGGTCCGGGCCGATGTCGCTTCCCCAGGCGCGATAGCCCTTCTCGAGGCGCAGGCTCTCGATGGCGCGATAACCGGCATTGGCCAAACCGTACGCCTCGCCGGCTTCGAGGAGCCGCTCGTAGACGCCAAGCGCCTGTTCCACCGGGACGTGCAACTCCCAACCCAGTTCGCCGACATAGGTAATCCGAAGGGCATAGAGCTGCGCGCCGCCGATCACGATGCGACGGCAATGCGCGAAGGGGAAGCGCTCGTTCGCGAAATCGGCGTCGCTGACCGCGGCGAGCAGTTCGCGCGACTTCGGCCCCATCAGCGAGAGCGTCGCGTGAGCCGAGGTCACATCCACAAGATGCGCGCGCGAGCCTTCGGGAATCGTGCGGCGGATCCAGTCGAAATCGCGAGTGGCAAAGCCGGTTCCGGTCACGATATAGAACCGGTCATCGTCCAGACGCGACACCGTGAGGTCGCACTCGATGCCGCCTCGGTCGTTCAGCATCTGTGTGTAGGTCACCGCACCCGGCGGCTTGTCCACGTTGTTGGCGCAGATCCAGCCGAGCGCCTCAGCGGCGTCGGGTCCCACCATCAGGAACTTGGCGAAGGAGGACTGGTCGAACAGGCCGACCCGCTCGCGCACGGCCCGATGCTCCTCGCCGACCGCGTCGAACCAGTTCTGACGGCCGTAGGAGTACACGTCGCGCGGCGCCTCGCTGTCGGGGGCGAACCAGTTGGGTCGCTCCCATCCGAGCTTCTCGCCGAAGCAGGCGCCCTGGGCCTTGAGGGCGGCGTAGAGCGGCGAGACGCGGTTGGGCCGCCCGGCCTCGTGCTCCTCGTGCGGCCAGGCCAGCGTATAGTGCTTGCCATAGAGTTCCAGCGTGCGCTCGCGTACCCAGGCGATCGAGAGATGCGGTCGGCCGAAGCGCCGAATGTCGACCGCCCAGAGGTCCATGGGCGGCTCGCCACCGGCGATCCACTCGGCCAGCATCTTGCCGGCGCCGCCGGCGGACGCGATGCCGAAGGCGTTGAAGCCCGCGCCGACAAAGAAGCCGCGCAGCTCGGGCGCCTCGCCAAGAATGAAGTTGCCGTCCGGGGTGAAGGATTCCGGGCCGTTAATCATGTCCTTGACGCCCGCTTCCTCGAGTGCCGGCACGCGCGCAAGTGCCTGGCTCATGAGCGGCTCGAAATGGTCCATGTCGGAATCGAGCAGCGAGTAGTTGAAGCCGGGCGGAATGCCGTTCTGGGCCCAGGGTCTGGGATTGGGCTCGTAGCCTCCCATCGCGAGGCCACCCACCTCCTCCTTGAAGTAGATCAGGCGGTCGGGGTCGCGCAGGGTGGGGAGGTCAGCCGTCACGTCTTCGACGGCCTCGGTGATCATGTATTGGTGCTGCACCGAGACCAGCGGCACGTTGACTCCGGCCATGGCGCCCACCTCGCGCGCCCACTGGCCGGCGCAGTTGACGACGATCTCGGCGGCGATCTCGCCCTGCTCCGTCAGCACCCCTGCGACGCGTCCGTTCTTTACGGCGATACCGGTAACCGCGCAGTCCTCGATGATGCTTGCACCGCCCAGGCGTGCGCCCTTGGCGAGCGCCTGGGTCACGTCTGAAGGATTTGCCTGGCCATCGGTCGGCAGGAAGGCCGCGCCCTCCAGATCGTCGATGTCCATCAGCGGCCAGAGATCCCGCGCCTCGGTGGGACTGAGCATATGCATCTCGAGGCCGAAGGAGCGTGCGGTCGTGGCCTGGCGCCTGAGCTCCGTCATGCGCTCGCGGTTGCAGGCGAGCCGCAGGCCGCCGTTCTGCTTCCAGCCCGTCGCCTGCCCCGTCTCGCGTTCCAGCCGTTCGTAGAGCGCGACGCTTTCCGTCAGCAGCCGGGTGATGTTGGCATTGGTGCGCAGTTGCCCGACCAGCCCGGCAGCGTGGAACGTCGAGCCGCTGGTCAGCCTGGCCCGCTCGAGCAGCACGATGTCGCGCCAGCCGAGCTGCGCCAGGTGATAGGCAGTGGAGCAACCGATGATGCCGCCACCTATGATGACGAGTCGCGCGCTCGCCGGAACGTCTGTCATCTCTTTTTCCTTGGTAGCCGCTCAGGACTCGTCCAGCAGGTCCGTATAGGCGCGTTCGAAGCGGGTGAGGTTCTCCTGGGTGTAGGCGCCATAGTCGACATCGAGCTCTGAGTGAATCTCGGACACCATCGACCACATGCTCTCGCGCAGCAGCGAGGCACACTTCATCGCCCGGTAGCGCCGCTTGCACGCGGCATCGGCGGGCCGCTCGAAGTAGCGTTCGAGCAGCCAGTCCTCTTGCTCAGATGTCAACTCGCTGTTGGAAGCGAGCCCGCCGAGATCGAACAGCGGGCTGTTGAAGCCCGCGTATTCCCAGTCGACCAGCCAGAGGCGCTCGCCGTCGTCGATGAAGTTGGCCGCCAGCAGGTCGTTGTGTCCGAAGACGACGTCGATGGGGCCGACCGCCGCCTCCAGCGCATCGGCGCGGGCGAGGAGCCCGGTGAGCTGCGGCTCGTAGCGGCTGCCGTCCTCTCTCAGACTGGCGGCGTAGTCGCGCACCACGTGGAAGACCCAGAACATCGGGATGGCCCCGCGCAGGACACCGGGGATGTCCCGGTGGCAGCGGCCCAGCAGGGGAACGATGCGCTCCAGCATGGCGGGGGCGCGCACGTCCTCGGCCGAAAGCGTCCGGCCCTCGATGAAGCGGCTGACCAGCGCGCCGGGTTCGCTGTGGATCAGGGCCGGCGCGATCCCCGCTGCCGCCGCCGCGCGGGTCGCCGATACCTCGTTGAAACGCAGGACGCCGTGTACCGGGATGTCCTCCCCGATGCGCACGAAGAAGCGCTCGCCGCGATCCCTGACCAGGAAGTTGGTATTGGTGATGCCGCCCGCGACGGGCTCCGGCTCCACCGGACCGGACCAGCACGCGAGAGACGCCGCCCGCGCCTCCGCCGACTTCAATTGGGTCATGGCAGCCCCAGCTCCCGTTTGCGCTTGTTGGCCCAGCTGGCAATCAGCCGGTCGGCGATGATGGCGATGAAGGCGACGCTGAGGCCGGCGACCACGCCGCGCCCGGTGTCCGCCTTCGTGAGCGCGATGTAGACCTCCTGCCCGAGGTCGCGGGTGCCGACCAGGGCCGTGATGACGAGCATCGAGAGGGCGAACATGATGGTCTGGTTGATGCCCAGCATGATCTCGGGCAAGGCCAGCTTGAGCTTGATCTTGAACAGGATTTGCGTGCGGGTGCACCCGGTCGCCACCCCCGCCTCGATCAGGTGCGGGGGGATCTGGCGAATGCCGTGGGCGGTGTATCGGATCGCCGGGACGATGCAATAGGCGACGACCGCGATCATGGCGGAGAAGTCGCCGACCCGGAACAGCATCACCACGGGGATCAGGTACACGAAGGACGGCAGGGTCTGCAGAGTATCGATCACTACCTGCACGATCCGCCCGACACGCCGGTTCTCTGCGGCCACGATGCCGATGGGTATGCCGAAGAGCGCCGCAATCGCCACCGAGAGGCCACAAAGATAGACCGTGATCATGGCTTTTGCCCAAAGCCCCACGACCACGATGAACACTGCAAGCGCACAGACCTGCAGGGCGAGGCGCCAGCCGCCCAGCCGCCATCCGGCCAGCCCCAGCAGAACGACCACGTAGGGCCACGGCAGGCCGAGCAGAAAACGCTTCACCGGAACCAGGAGGTTGAGCAGCAGGAACGTCTTCAGCGCCTCGAACTCGTCGTAGAAGTTGATGTTGAGATAGCTCACCAGCGCATCCCAGTAGGGCCCGGTGGTGATTTCCAAGGCGGCGGGATAGCGCTGCAGGGCCGGCAGCAGCAGCCCCACGGCACCGGTCAGCAGGATCACGCCCAGCGCAATGGAGATGCTGGGAAAGCGAGCCACGATGATGCGTGACCGCTCCGACTGGAATTCGGGCGTCGGGCGGCGGGCCAGGGCCTGGCTCAGCCGGTCGAGCGCAACGGCCAGCACCACGATTGCGATCCCGGCCTCGACTCCGCCGCCGATGTCGAGCCGCTTCAGCGAGGTCAGAACGTCGTAGCCGAGGCCTCCGGCGCCGATCATCGAGGCGATGATCACCATGTTGAGCGACAGCATGATGACCTGGTTGACGCCGACCATCAGGCTCGGCAACGACGAGGGCACCATCACCTTCCACAGCATCTGCCGCGTCGAGCAGCCGGCCATGCGCCCGCACTCGATGGTCTCGCTCGGCACCTGCTGCAGCGCCAGCATGGTGACCCGAACCATCGGGGGCATGGCGTAGATGATGGTGGCGATCATCGCCGCCACCGGCCCGAAGCCGAACAGGAAGAGGACGGGCACCAGGTAGGCGAAGATCGGCACCGTCTGCATGAGGTCGAGCAGCGGCGTGAGCATCCGCCGGAACCAGGGCCAGCGGAAGCCGGCGATCCCCAGCATGAGACCGCCGGCGACCCCGAAGGGCACGGCGATCGCGATCGACGACAGCGTGATCATGGCGCTGTCCCACTGGCCGAAGACAGCGAGGTAGAGGAAGCAGCAACCGACCAGCAGGGCCAGCTTGCGGCCGCCTGCGAAGTGCGCCGCGAGCACGGCAATGGCGGTCACGGCAATCCAGGAGAGAGACGGCAACACCTGCACGGCCTTCGAGCCCTGGCCATACAGGAAGCCGCTCGAGAGCAGGCTGGTGGCGAACTGCAGCGGCCAGTCGAGCAGCCACGAGATCGAGCGCGTCAACTCCTTGAAGGTGAACAGCCCGAAGGTGGCGTCATTGATCAGCCACTTCATCAGGTCGGAGATCCAGCCCTTGAGCGGGAGTTGCCAGCCTCGCGGATACTTCGTCGTCGCGGAAGGCAGCAGCTTGCCGTGGATCGTCAGAACGGCCGCCGCGGCTGCGGCCACGAGCCACATGCTGTTCAGCAGCCAGAAACGCATCGGGGCCCGCCCCGGGTCGATCACTGCCGTTCTCCAAGAGGGCAGGTGCGAAGAGGGACTCTCGCCCTCAATGGCGACGGTCCCGTTCGATCAATACAACGATGAGGTCGTCCCGCGCGAGGTCGTCGGGCAACCGCCCGTCGTCGCTCCCACGCAGCCCCGCGACTCTCGGCGGTCCGGCAGGCGCGGCCCCGGCCATCGGCCCGGACGCACCGCCATCACGGGGTCGGCGGACCGGCGCCGGGGGGCGGCGATGCCCGCGGACGGAGCACCCGCCGCCCCCCGGTGCCTTGTCCCGTTCGGGACGCGCGGCTCCCTAGCGGGAGCAGGCGATCCACTCGCTCCAGACGCTCTCGTTCTGGGCGATCCAGTCGCCGACGACGGCGTCGAGCTCCTGGCCGTCAAGATCGATCTGGCCGATCATGTTGCCCATGGACTCGTTGTCGATCTTGAAATTGCGCACCGCCTCGTAGGCGCAGGGCCATTTCGCCTCGCCATCCTTCCAGCCGACCTTCTTGATCCAGCCGCGCGGCTTGCCGCAATCGTAGGCCATGTCCGGGTTCACCCCGACGGAGGGATCGTCGTAGCAGGCGTCGCTGTAGACCGGGAAGTCGACCCATTCGCCCTTGAACTTGATGGGCGCCCAGTGCGGCGTGTAGATCCAGCCGAGCCAGGCATCCTCGCGCTCGTAGGCCGACTGCAACTCGGCGAAGAGCGCCGCGTCGGTGCCGGCGTGCACCACCTCGTATTCCAACTCCAGCGCCTCGGCGCGTTCGTCATCGAAGCCGCCCCAGGTCACGGGGCCGCCGAGATAGCGGCCCATCGGGGCCGTCTCGGGAGTCGAGAAGACTTCCGCACAGTCGTTGAGAGCCGTCCAGTCCGGCAGCCCGGGGCAGCGCTCCTTCATGTAGTGCGGGTACCACCACTCCTCGATGGCCTGCATGCCGGTCTCGCCCAGGTCGACCGTGTTCCCGGTCGCGAGGCTGGCCTCCATGGCCTGCTTGCCCGTGGTCTCCCACATCTCCATGGCGATGTGCAGATCGCCGGATTCGAGGCCGGCGAACTGGGCGATGTAGTCGGCCTGCTGGTAGGTGACGTTGTATCCCGCCCTCTTCAGCACCTCACCCATGATGGTGGTCGTGACGTACTGGCCGGTCCAGTCGTGAATGGTGAGGATGATCGGATCCTCGGATTCGACCTCCGCCTGCCCCGCGACCGGGGCCAGCGCGGCGCCCGCTAGAATTGCTCCGCTCAGCAATGCAGCCGCGAATCTCGCTCTTGTCATTTGTCTCCCTCCTCCCTGGTTTCTCGCTCGCATCCTGGCCTCGCGCGGGCAGAGGTCCCGGAGGGCAGCCGGGCAAGGCTGACGCGCAACACAATCGTAACGGTGAGGCTGGAGAATTCAACATATCAATTGTGGATTTATGAAACTTTTTGAGGTTTTTCGGCGGCCGTGCTAGGGTTTAGCCCAAACGCGAAGCTTGGCTCCCTCGGGGGACAGGAGGCGCCATGACCGTTTCGGCACGTCAATCGGACATCCTGAAGCTGGTGCGCCGACAAGGGTCGTGCACCATCGTCGAGCTGGCCGAGCGGCTGGAAGTTTCGGACGAGACCATCCGGCGCAACGTCAAGCCGCTGGTCTCCGAAGGTCTGGTTCTCAAGGTGCATGGCGGCGTCATCCTGCCGCACCAGTTCCGGGAACCGCCGATCCAGCGGCGCATGCTCGATAACAAGGAAGCCAAGGAGCGCATCGCCGTCCTGGTTGCGCAGCAGGTGCAGGACGGGGACTCGCTGGTGCTCGACACGGGTTCGACGACGGTCTACGTGGCCCGGGCGCTGAGCGAGCACTCCAACCTGGTGGTGGTAACCAACTCGACCCAGATAGCCGGCATGATGGCCGCTGGCACCGACAATCACGTGTTCATGGCTGGAGGCGAGTTGCGCTCCCACGACGGCGCCGCGTTCGGCGCCGAGACCCTGGAGTTCATCCGGCGCTTCCGGGTACGGCACGCCATTCTCTCCATAGGTGCGGTCAACGCCACGCAGGGCTTCATGGACCACTACCTCTGCGAGGCGGAGTTCTCGCGCGCCGCCATGGCCCAGGCCGAGCGCTGCATCGTCGCAGCAGACAGCTCGAAGTTCGACCGAAGCGTGCTGGTCCAGGTCTGCCCCCTGGATGCGGTGGACCTGCTGGTGACCGATGCGCTGCCCGGTCCGGAGCTGACCCGAAGCCTGGAGGCGGCAGACTTAGAAATCCAAGCGGCGGAACCAACGCGAATCACCGCCTAAGACTTTTTCAGATACCGAGAATGTATCCGAACAAGTGTTATGACACTCATGGCCCGTAGCCAGCGTACGGTTCCAGCATCGATCGCTTCTTGCCGGTGATCGCCGGAACGGCGCAGGCAGGAGCCTGCCGCCACAGACTCGCGATCTCCTCCAGCTTGTAACGCTTCCTTGCCGTTTCCGGTCCTCCTCATTCCATGACTTGAGAATGGACCAATTCGACGGGGGAGGACCTGCCGCCGTTGACACCGTCTCGAACGGCCCATGGAGGGGAGGTTCAGCCCAGGCCGAGTTCCTTCTTCCGCCTTTCTGCCCAGGTGCGGATGATCTGATCGACGGCAAGGCCAATGAAGGCGACACACAGGCCGAGCGTGATGCCGATGCCGGTTCCGTGCCGATCCGATATCGCCTTGAGGATGAGCTGGCCGAGATCCGTGGTGCCGATGAAGGCGCCGATGATCACCATGAACAGGCCGAAGATCACGGTTTGGTTGATACCCAGCATGATGTGCGGGAAGGCAAGTGGAAACTCGATCGAGACCAGTCTCTGCATGCGGGAGACGCCTGACATCGTGCCCGCCTCCTGAATGACCACCGGAACGCTGCGGAGTCCTTCGATCGTGTAGCGGGTCGCGGGCACGGTCGCGTAGACCACGGACGCGATGATGACGGACGTGTCGGTGATGCCGAACAGCATGATTACCGGGATGAGGTAGATGAAGGACGGAAATGTCTGGAGGAAGTCGCAGACAAGAAGAATCGCCCTGCTCGCGACGGCGCTCTGTGCACACAGCGAGCCGACCGTCAGACCGATGACGGCGGAGACGATGACCACGAATGACGCCATGTAGGCCGTGATCAGCGCCCTGTCCCAATACTCCGAGAACGCGATGAACAGCAGAAAGCCCCCGACGATCAGGGCGGAACGGAAACCGGCGAGGATGTAGGCGGTACCCATCATCAGGAGGAAGGTGGCGACAACCGGCATCCCGAGATAGAGATCCCGCATCGGAAAGAGGACCTGCGTGATCAGGAACTCATTGAAGTCCTTCAGGATGAAAAAGAAGGTATCCCACGTCCAATCCACCGCCGCCTGCCAGAAGGGCGCCGTCGTGATGCCCTTGTTGTGCGGAACGATGTAAAGGTAGTTGCGTCCCTCCTCGAAGAGAAAGCTGCCGATCCAGGCCAGAATCGAGCCGCCTGCCAGAATGGCGACCAGGAGTATCGGGATACTGTAACGCTGGAATAAGGTACGGTCGGCAAAGTAGTCCTTCTGCTTGTGGGCCCAGGCAAGCGACATCTTGTCGAGGACCACCGCGATCAGCACGATGCAGACGCCGATCTCGATGCCGGTTCCGATTTTCAGGGAATTGAGCGCGATCATCAGGTTCGAGCCCAGTCCCTGAGCACCAATGAAGGATGCGATCACGGTCATCGCCAGGCACTGCATCACCACCTGGTTCACACCGATGAGCACATCGCGCTTGGCCGTCGGGATGAGAACCCTGAACAACAGCTGGAACCTGCCGCATCCGTTCATGACCCCCGCGTCGACAACATCCGCAGGCACGTTCTTGAGACCCAGCAGGGTCAGGCGAACCATCGGCGGGGTCGCAAAGATGATGGTGGCGATCGCTGCCGCGTGATCACCCACCCCGAAGAGGACAATGACAGGGACCAGATACGAATAGTGCGGCATGGTCTGTGCCACATTGAGAAGCGGATTGAGGGCAGCCTCGACACTTTTGCTTCTGAATGCCCAGATCCCAAGAGCCAGCCCCAGCACGACGGAAACGGGCGCCGTGACCAGCACGAACGAGAGCGTCTGCATTGACGGCTCCCACTGTCCGAACACCGAGATGTAGACAGTGGAAAACCCGGCGAGGATTGCGAGCCCGATTCCGCGGAGCCTGTAGCCAAGAACGATCGCCCATCCCGTGATCACCGTCCAAGGAAGCGCGGGCCAGTGCGCCCACGGGTTCTCGTTGATGAAATCCCAGTCCGTGAAGACAACGATGGTCTTGACGCCCCCGAGAATGACCTCGCGGGTGAATTCGATGATGACGAGAAGGGAACTCGAGACGGCTCTCGTCACCTCACGGAAAAGGGGACTTGATTCGTAGTCATCGATGTCCGGATCGTAGATCTCGATCGGCATCCATTCGAACAGCAGCTTCTGCACCGTGTCATTGATGATGAACGGCAGGTCCTTGAGCAGCGGCGGGAACCGCCACAGCCAGTTCGCATCCGATGAATCGACGAAATTGGCCAGCACGAAAAACGCCACCAGGAGACCGGAGAATTGGACGGCCTTCAGGGGTATCCGTGGCGGTGACATGGAACTGCGATCAGTTCCCCGACGGCCGTTGCGAGCGGTTTCCGAAGAGGACATTAATCACGTGGGAGGCATGCAGACTTCCGACAAGCGCGTTGTCGGCATCGACGACTCCCACTGGTCGATCCTGGTTCAGGATCGTCTCCGCGACGGTTTCTATGATCGAATCCTTGGACACCCGCAGGTCCGAGAGCTCTTCCTCCTGATCGACCGGGTCCATGACTGATTCGATCCTGAGAACCTTCTCCCTTGGCACGTCCTCGGTAAACTTGCGCACGTACTCGGTGGCCGGTTCGAGAATGATGCCGGCCGGCGTATCAAGCTGCTCGATGATACCTTCCTTCATGATGGCGATGCGGTCGGCCAGGCGAAGCGCTTCATCGAAGTCATGAGTGACGAAGAGGATCGTCTTTTTGAGGACGCCCTGCAGTCTAAGAAACTCGTCCTGCATCTCCTTGCGAATCAGCGGGTCGAGAGCCGAAAACGGCTCATCGAGGAACCAGATGTCCGGTTCGACAGCCAGCGAGCGCGCAATCCCGACCCGCTGCTGCTGCCCGCCCGAGAGTTGTCTGGGAAAGTAGTTCTCCCGCCCCCGGAGTCCGACGAGTTCTGCCATGTCTCGTGCTCTCGAGACACTTTGCCTGGTGCCCATGCCCTTCATCTGCAGCGGGAAGGCGATGTTCTCCAGAACCGTCTTGTGGGGCAGTAGCCCGAAGCTCTGGAACACCATGCCCATCTTGGAGCGCCGCATCTGCAGCAGCTTCTTGCTGCTCATCGCCAGAAGATCTTGGCCCTCGACAAATATCTTGCCTGCAGTCGCGTCGGTCAGTCTCGATATACACCGAAGCAATGTGGACTTGCCCGAGCCGGACAGTCCCATGATGACCAGAAGCTCACCTGCGTGAACCTCGAAGGAGGCATTGTTGACGCCGACAATGCAGCCAGCGGACCGAGCGGCCTCGGCATCGATGAAGCCATCCGTGCCGGCGACCAGACTATCCGCGTTCCGCCCGAAAACCTTGTAGACGGACTGGCACTCGATGACGGCTCGTTCTTTGCCTGAAGTCCGCCCTTGAGAAGACATGAACTACCCCCTGATCCGCTGCATTCCCCGACGTGCCGATCCTTGAGGCGTGGATCCTGATTGTGATGCTTGCGGGTCTAGGGTCAATGCCCGGGATGCCGGTACGACGCCCCACGGAAACGGGCCCCCCGACACCCGGGGGGCCCGCCACTTCAGATATGCATCATGAGATTGCGTAGAACGGATTGCCTCGTCAGTTGCTCTCGCCGAGGACAGATGCCGTCCAGGGCTTCCAGACGTCCTCGTTGTCCGCCAGCCACTTCACGGCGGCATCCTCGTGGGTCATCTTGTGGAGATCGACCAGCGCGGCCATCGAACCGATCTGCGGCGTGGTGAACGATATCTTCGAGAAAATCGTGTAGGCCTGCGGATGGGTCTTCGGGAACTTGTAGTGCGCTGCCTTCTTCAGCCAGCCCTTCGGGGATCCACAGCCGGTCGTGCTGAGATCGCCACCATCGGCGATCCGGCAGCCGTCGTAGTAGGGAGGGAACTCGATGAAGGAGAAGCCCTCGGCATCAGTGAAGTTCGGCGTCCAGTTGAAGATGACCGTGCCGCGTCCCTCCTTCTTGGCCGCCTCCAGTTCGGCCCACAGGGCGTCTGCAGCGCCGGCGAACTTGACCACCCAGGTGTCGTCGAGTCCCAGCCCCTTGATGCGGTTTGGCATCACATCACCATGCCAACTCAGGGGTCCTTCGAGCCAGCGCCCCTTGCCGCCGGAGTCCGGCGTCGCGAAGTTGGCGTAGCAGTCCTTGAGGGCTTCCCAGGCCGGCAGTCCCGGACAGAGACCCTGGTCGATCACCCAGTTCGGAACGCCCATCTCTTCGAGTGTTTCGGCATCGTGAGTGCCCGCGTCGATCAGGCCGCCCTTTTCCATGGCGGCGTAGTAGGCGTTCTGCATGGTCGACTGCCACACTTCGTGCAGAGTATGGATGTCGCCGACACGAACAGCCTCGAAGCTTGCCTGATTGTCGACCGGCACGTACTCGACGGTGTTTCCGATGCTCTCGAACATGCCGCCGATGACATGGGCCATAACAATCTGGCTCGACCAGTTCTTGATCGGAATCTTGATCGGCTCGTTGCTGTCGGCGTAGGCCGTCCCGGCAAGCGCCAGGATCCCAGCCGAAAGCACGCCGATTAGGGTCCCCTTGATATGTCTCTTCACGACAGTCTCCCTCTTGGTTCAGAAGCTTTGCACGGTCGCCCAACTCGGGAGGAACCGGCAATTCCATGTTGATCCAGCGCATCTTCCTGTCAACGCGCTCGTCGTGTCACTAGCGTATTGGTCACAATGTCAACATACCGGTCACGTTTTGGGCTTATGCCCTTTGCCCCTCGACCGGGGCCAGTGCAGCGCTGGTGAGAATTGCTTCGCTCAGCGATGCAGCCGAGCATCTCGCTCTCGTAATTTGTCTCCCTCCTCCCTGGCTGCTCGCTCGCATCCTGGCCTCGCACGGCCAGAGGTCCCGGAGGACGGTCGGGCAAGTCCGACACGCGGCATAATCCTAACTGTGAATCCAGCGAATTCAACATATGAATTGTGGATTTATGAACCTTTTTTGATGCTTTTCGGCGACCGTGCTCGGCTTCCCTCGAACATGAGGCTGTAAACGGCGGCGGAATAATGCTCCGCGCGGAGCGTCCGGTGGGTCCGGTCGCGGCGGCGCAAAGATGCGCCACTCATGTCCCCTTGTCGGTTGAGGCGAGGGGCGGGAGATGTACGGCGAGCAGCTCTATCCGGCGCTTCTCGACTATTGTCTCAAGCCCCAGTGCCTCCATCCGGAATTCGAGTTCGCCGATCTCCGCTTCGTCGAGACCTTCCAGCCGTTCGATGTCGAGGGGAGTGGAGATGTCCCGCACCGAAAGATGAGACCCCGGAGCGACACGGTCGATGTTCCACGTCTTCTCGCGGATGATGGCGGGGGAGGCTCGAAGGGTGATCCTTATGTCAGAGACTGCTGCGTCGGTCGGATTCTCGACCGTGATTTCCTCGATGATCGCGACATCGTTCTGCGCCGAAGCGAAATTGACCCGCTGCAACGCGCGATGCCGCTAATGACCGTGCCCGGCCTCGCGATCGTCCTCGCGGCAAGCCTGGTGGTGCAGCGCGGCACAATCCGCGAGTTCCGCGAATGATGGCGACGGCGGGTGATGGCGCGCGCAGGCGCACGCCTCGTGGGATGGACACAGCACTCTTATGCGGGATTCGCCGGGATTGAGCGGGATTAAGTGGGATAAGCGGGATAGACGGGATTCCAAAGTGGGCGCGGCCGCCGCCCGCGATAGCGTCGACGGCCGTGACGCGGGCTGCGGGATGGAGGCGCGCCAGCCACAACCTCCCGCGTCCCTTGCCGCCACATGCCGCGGTTTTTCGCTCGCGCGCTCCATGACGCGATACTGGCGCGTCCGCCGCGCGCCGTGCACAGGACCATGGTCCGGGGTCTCGCGCCCGGACCATGAGCGCAGCAAGACTCAGCCCGGGCTCGTTCCGCTAAGGCTGACGCAGGCGGTCGAGCGCACCCTGCAGGATGTAGGCCGCCGCCACCTGGTCGATCTTGCGCGCCCGCTTGCGGCGGGAGAGGTCGGCGTCGAGCATCGCGCGCT
>JAPPMC010000040.1 GCA_028819235.1 Bryobacterales bacterium | reverse complement strand
ACCCACCTCGACCCTCCACCCCTAGGCCCGCCACGTCGCGCTCGAACGTTTACGGCTCAGCTGGTTCTCCTCCGGTCGTTCTAACAGAAGAGATTACCGATCCGTGTCTGCGTTTCGACTTCGCGGACCTCATCCGGGTGATGCCGCTCCCTGAGATTCGACCCAGCCTCTGGGAGCGGCCGGCGGCGGCGAGGGTACGGATCCTCTTCGATGCGCCTGCGGGCTCGGCTGCCTGTCAGCCTGACCACCCAATCCTGCGTGGATTCCAATGTGATCCTGACGACTCGGGACAGGGATGTCCGGCACTCCTCGGCCTTGCTAGGACTGCTACTCGCCTTGGGGGCCATCGCCACCTCGCTGTTCCGGAGCCGACATCAGCACCCGAACGGCAAGGGGCACGGGGTAGAGTCGGGGGGGATCGACCAGGAAAACATTCGCCCGGCTGAACAGACCGGCTTGTCGTATGCTACCTCTCCGAGGAGAGCTGGGACCATCGCTCGCAGGGTAGGCTGGGAGTTGATCGCCCGGGCACTGCCGGAGCGGTCTCGTGGGTTCGTGAATCCCGTATGGTTCGACATTGACCGGGTCAATCGGCTGCGGCGTGACGCCGTACGGGCAGGGAAGACCCCTTACGAACAGTCCGATCTGAGCCCGACTGGGGATGGATTCGGCGACTTAGGAAGCTGGCGCGTCAGCACGTACGATGCCTGTGACCTGATCGCCGTCTTCGACACGCTTCACCTCAGAAAGGGATTCGTCCTGCATACCTACAGGCTCTGGGCCGGGGGTGACGGCAACGGTGTCATCTGGGCATTGCGAGCCGACGCCCCGCGCCTCGCTGCGGAACAATGTTCTAGTGTTGAAGGCACCGATGTGCCGAAGCCCCCGCGAGCCGTCGCGCTGATGCAAGTGATCGAGGGTGACGGAAGTCCTTGGTCGTACCTGTCCGCATCGATCCTTCGCCGTGAGGCCGCGGAATTCGGGGCAAGCTGGCATGGCGTCGATTGGGGAGCCCATGACATCCTCGGCAAGGCCCCGCGGCAGGCCCAGGACAGGGACACGTTGGAGGACGGTTCAGTGGGGCTAGGGGATGACGGTCCCGTCGACGAATGGACCTTGCACTCCGCCCCACCGCGCAAGGGGGAACCGGCCTACTTGGAGCGGGGGACGACTAAGGAGGTCGTCCTGCATCTACACACTGGCCTCGGTAGAAGCCGGGTCTTCCGGGCAACCGACAGGTATTTCGACGGCAGCTACGACTGTAAGGCAACACATACCGACTTGTGCACGGGCGTGGCCGGGTACATCTTCTGACCGGACGCAACTCTCGCCGAACTTGATCGGCACCGGCTGGCGAAGGAGCAAGGCCAGCAAGGCATGCGATGCGGGAGAGAAACGGATGATCAGTGGCAGTTCCTGCCGGCTGCGCTCCGCAAAGTACTGAGACCTGCGCCCCGACGCCGTTCGCACACTTCCGTGCTCTGACTTGCGACCTCTACTATGTACCAACTCTCCCGCACGAGCCCTGCACGGACGCCTTCGAGCGGCTGGTGCGTTTCGGTCGCCAAGTCCAAGGGCGGGGGGCCACCCGCTTTTCGACAAGAATCCCTCGATGAACACAAAGGATCCTCCCGGGTCGTCGCTCTCGAAGAGAAGCGTCAAACACAGGTCCCATCGCCCCGGTGGGTCGGCTGGCCGTTCTACTTCGCGCTCGCCCACGAGACCAAACATCGGGCGGCGCGGACCGCGGCCTTTGGCGATCCGGCAACGACTCTGAAGGTAGAGTGGTTCGATGGCGCGCCTAGCACGAGAATTCGGCCTACGACCTCAGGGATCCCGCCACCGCCGCGGGAGCGGCAAGTGGCCGCAGCAGCGAAGAATTGTTGAACCGGTGGACAAGAATGTCGGTCCAGATGGCGATGCCTGTCGTAGGACTTCGGCTTGAGGCGCGGGACGCGGCTGGGGACGCAGGTAGCCTGCCATTCTTGGTGGGCCCGGGGGACGCTCGGAAGTGATCGCGGTAGAACGTGAAGTAGCAATCCGATGCCGTTGCCGGACTCCTTTGACCACTGGCTGACGCGGTGGCGCGACACAGGGAACTGGCAGGGAGTGCGGCGAGGCACTCCGCGTCGCGATCTCCGGGGAACCAGCCCGGACTCCGCTCTAAAAGTAAAGCTTGAGTCCGAACTGCACGATCCTGCCGGGATCGCTTCTGTTGATGATGCCGAACGTCGGGGCTCCGAACGTCGTGCCGGGGATGCCGAAATTCGGGCGGTTAAACGCGTTGAACATCTCGGCCCGGAACTGCAGCCTGTACCGGTCCTTGAACGGGAAGTTCTTCATGATCCCAATCTCGAAGTTGACGCGCCCGGGAGCGCGCCCGACTGCCCTGGCAGCGTTGCCGAACGTAAACCGGGCGGGCTGCTCGAACGCCTCCGTGTCGAACCAGCGCTGGACGGTGCGCTGCCCGCCTGAAAGGTCCGGATTCCGAAGGATATTCGGCCGTTGCGGCCCCGCCGACGCGCACTCGCAGGTGTTCTGCTGCGTGACGACGCCGTAGACTGGGCCCGTGAACAGCGTGCCCAGTACGGACAGCTGCCAGCCCCCGATGATCTGGCTCAGGGGACCGGAATTCAGATAGCGCATACCCGGCCCAGCGGGCAGGCCCCAGATGGTGTTGAACGTGAGGTTGTGGGTGATGTCCAGCGGGCTCAGCGACTTGTCGAGATGGCGGTTGTAGAAGTCTTGGTATCCGACTCCGGGCGTTCCCCGGAAGTCGCCGTTCGCGATAGCGTCCACGTTGTCGAGCATCTTGGAGAACGTGTAGGTGACGAGGAACTGCAGCCCATCGCTGTAGCGCTTCTCGGCTCGAAGCAGCAGGCCGTGGTAGCTGGATGAGCCGAGGTTCGGCGATAGCACGTTCACGGCGCTCAAATGGGGGAACGGCCTCCTCGACTGGATCGAGCCGGGCTGCCCGACCCGTTCTGGCGGAACCTGGTTTTGGCTCAGGTCGTTGGCCGTCAGCTTCCGGCCGAGGTTGCCGATGTACTGGGCCTCCAGCAAGACCCGCCGGAGCTGGCGTTGGATGCCGAAGTTGAACTGCTGGGAGTACGGGGCCTTCCTGGGACGCTCGAAGTACAGCGCGGGGCCGCGGTAGCCGAATGCATCCGTCCGGCTCTCGGCGCTCGGGGGGTCGAAGGCCGGGAACCCGTTGCGCAGCAGCATCGCCGCGGTCTGGTTTTGGTCCGGGCTGACGAACAGCGCATCGGCGGCGAATCCTTGCACGGCTCGCGGGCCGGCTGCGGAGCCGCGGTCGTCGAGGTTGCCGAAGAAAATGCCGTAGCCACCCCGCACGACCGTGTCCCCCCCGAATGGCCGCCAGGAAAACCCGAAGCGGGGGCCCAGGTTGTTGAAGTCCGTGTCGAACGGTGTGCGGGGCTCGCCGTCCACACCCGCGAAGCGAATGACGCCGGGAAATCCCCCGATCGGGTGGATGCGTGTGTTGTCGAAGCTGCTCGACGTGTTTTCCGGCGACGTACGCGGCGTCTCCACGTCGTAGCGAACGCCCAGGTTCAGAGTGACGTTCGGGAGGACTTTCCAGTCGTCCTGCAGGTACCAGCCGTAGTACTGGTTGCGGAAGGTGAGCGGGCGCGAGTCGCGGATCTGGGCCCGCGTGGCGAAGCCCAGCAGCATCGTGCCAAAGCCATTGCCCGACAGCCGGTTGGCCTGCAGGCCTGTTCCCTGCCGAGAGAATACGAAATTCCCGGACGGTGCCACCTTGAACGTGTCGGTGGATCCGTTCCAGCGAAACTCGAAACCCGTCTTCACCGTGTGCTTTCCGCTGATATAGGTCAGCGAATCGCTGAATCCGAAGGTGGGCCCGCGCTGTATCCGGAACACGGCCGTGGCACCCCCCACCGGGCTGTAGGCCTGGGGCCGGAACGCCGGGAACGCGGTCTCGCTTACCCCTGTCAGGCCCAGCTTTGCTGGCCAGCCCCCGTCAACGCTATCGTGCAGCACGTCACGGTTCTGCTTCAGCCAGTGGAACTTCAGATCGTTGATCCACGACGGCGAGAACGAATGCATCCAAGAGGTCATCACCGTATGGGCCAAATTGTTCACGTTGCGGGATGCGAGCCCGCCGAGGCCGGACGCAGCTGGCTCGGGGAACGCTGATTCCTGCGGCGTGTTGTTGTGCTGCGCGAGGTAGCGGCCGAACACCTTGTCGCGGTCGCTGATCGTATGGTCGAGCCGCACGGTGGTGTGATTCTGGGATCTTGATGGAGCCAGATTTAGATTGAAGTTGTTGCCACCGGCCCTCGTCCCGGCCTGGTTGGGCATTGGATAGTAGCTTGCGGCGGCCGACCCGACCGGATCGACCAGGCTCCGAGGAATCACGTTGTCCTGGAACGGGTCACGGATCTTCTTCGTCGGGTCGCTGGGATCGGGCCGCGTAGTGTTGGGGTCGTAGAGCGGGATGGAGCGCCCGCGATTGTCGACCAGTCCGGTGAAGACCCCGTCCCGCTGGTCCTGGGTGGGCACGGTCAGGATGATCGGTCGGCCCGTCACCGTTCGAGTGGCCTCGTACGCGACGAAGAAGTGGGTCCGGTCCTTAACAATTGGCCCACCGAGGGTCCCGCCAAACTGGTTGAACCGCAGCGGCGCCTTGGTCCTGGCGAAGAAGTTTCTCGCGTCGAGCGCATCGTTCCGGAGAAACTCGAACAGGTTTCCGTGGTACTGGTTGGTTCCGGATTTCGTCACCGCCGTGAACACTCCGCCTGCAGTACGGCCATACTCGGCGGCGTAATTGTTGGTGATCACCTTGAACTCTTCGAGCGCGTCAACCATGGGTGCCATCTCGGCCATGGCGCGGGAGAGACCGGTCTTCTGCACGGACCCGCCGTCGACGAATAGGCCTTGCGTGAACGCCCTGCTCCCGGCGACTGTCGTGACCGGGATCTCAGCCGCGTCCCCGATACCTCGCACCATGACGGTAGCGCCGGCCATCTGTGTCAAGTACCAGGCGTTGCGGCCGTTGAGTGGCATCTCGACAACGGACTTGTTCTCGATGACCTGCCCGATCGTCGAAGTTTCCGATTCCAGCAGCGGGGCGGCTTCGACCACTTCTATGACCTCGGTGATCTGGCCGACCTCAAGCTGGAAGTCGAAGCGCGCCTGTTGGTCGACGTCGATCTTTATGCCACCGCGGGAGACAGACCGGAAGCCGGGCGAGCTGACATCAATGCGGTAGTTGCCGGGTTGGACGAATGGGACCGTGTAGTAGCCGAGCTCGTTCGTGGTGACGACCTGTTCGATGCCGGTATCGACGTTCCGAACGGTGACGCCCACGCCTGGTATGACCGCGTCCGTCGGATCCGTGATCCGGCCCGAGACCTGAGCGCTCGATGTCTGGCCGCTCAGGCTCGTGGCTCCGGGTGCCAGAAGGAAGACGGCGGCCACACTCATGGCAAGCACTCTGGAAAGCATGGGACACCCCCTTGTCTTGCAGGTGACCTTGTCGTATCTGATTTCTGGGTTCGAGGTCTCCTGAACGTCTGCTAGTTGCGATCCCGTCGGTAGCGTACCGCCTAATTTCCCGACCGTCAACACTCCTCCCCACACAAATAGGGAAAATCACGAAAAACCACGTCGACCGCTCGGTCTCGTGGCCGCCCGTTCCCAGTTCGAAGGCGAGCCAAGAGCTTCTCGTATTCCAGACCTTCCTGATCGAGCGACCGATCAAGCGGGCGGCTAGGGTGCAATGGGCTGTCAGCGTCCATCAGCATGGCTATCGGACGCCATGCCAATCTGGTCCGAACCTGCAACGGAGCCGCGTAACCGCTTGTGACGGCTCCTGTTCGTGGTGAACCGCCCGCACAGGCCCGAGCAGGTTGTCCCGCATCTGCCGTATCGCCCAGCCTGACATGTCGATCTCCTCCTCCATCTCCGCCTTTCTCGGCTGGTAGTGCGAGGGGGCGATCCGGACCTCTCTCGGTAGCGTCTTGCCGGACGTGCGAGGCGCTTTCTTACTCACCAGATTCTTGCCATCCGCTCTCCAAGCTCGATCCGTCTGGGCTGAATGGTGCGTATTCTCCGAACTCTTCTTACAGCATATGCATGATGTTGGGAAGCACGAATCGGGCTTCCCGGCAGAGGGCGATGACGGAGCCGACTACATCTCAGACCGTCCCCCCTACAACCGGCCTAAGGCATTGGACATTGCACTTGGCGGCCGCCCTCGCCTCCACCCGCCCGTTCTGCTGGCACGGTCCTCTAGTAGCATTGGGAAGTCCTCCGCCCCTGGAGGCAGGATGCCCATGTTGACCGCAATTCTCCTCTCACTGCTGTACTGCGCCGCCCTCGCGGGCCAGCCGCCGCCAGACTTTCCGATCAACCTCCGCCAAGGTCTTATGGCGGGCGAAGTTGGCGAGACGTCGGCCATCCTGCAGTCGCGCCTGACATCCTCGAACCCACGCCAAGATCCGCGCTGGGAGGGCATTCGCGGGGCTCGCGGCTGGGCGCGCTTCGAAATCGCAGCCAACGGCGAATTCCGCGGCTCGCGGATGACCGACTGGATCGAGGCATCGCCCTACAGCGACTTCCTCGTCAAGGTGAAGGTGGGGGGCCTTGAGCCGGCGACGCGGCACCATTACCGCATGCACTACGGCCCGAGGAAGGACGACTTGCGGATCTCCGACGCAGGGACGTTCCGAACGCTCGCGGGCGCGTCAACCGCCGAAGCCTACAGTTTCGCGATCGTGACGGGCATGAACTACTCGTTCTTCCACTACACCGGAAGTGGCCGGAAACCTCCCTATTCCGGTCCGGACAAGGCGCTCGGCTACCCAGCACTGGCGTCGATGCTCAGACTTCGGCCGGATTTCTTCGTTGGCACCGGCGACAACGTCTACTATGACCACCCCGGTCACCGGGGCCGGGCCCAAACGCGCCATGAAATGCGCAAGAAGCATCACGAGCAGTACTCCCAGCCCCGCTTCCTTGACCTGTTCGCCAGCGTCGCCACGTACTGGATGAAGGACGACCACGACCATCGCTTCGACGATTCGGACGCGGTCAACGCCGTGCGCATCCGCGCCCCCAAGCAGCTCGACTACTATCCCCGCACCAACATCCACGAAGGCGAGTCGGGCTCCGGATTCCAGCCGTCGCATGAACTCGGGATTGCAGTGTTCCAGGAGCAGCTTCCGGTAGTCGACCCTGCTGAGGCTGACCCCGTGACTTTCCGCACCCACCGCGTCAGCCGGGACCTGCAGGTCTGGCTGGTCGAGGGGCGCGACTACAGAAGTCCCTTGGACCAGCCCGACGGCCCACGCAAGACGATCTGGGGCGAACGCCAGAAGGAGTGGCTGCTGCGCACCTTGCAAGAGAGCGATGCCACCTTCAAAATGCTGCTGTCGGCGACGCCCATGGTCGGTCCCGACTCCAGCAGCAAGCGGGACAACCACACTAACCTCAACGGCTACCGGCACGAGGGCGAGGAATTTTTCCGCAGACTAGCCGAGAGCGGAGTATCGCCGGAGGAGTTCTTCATCGCTTGCGGTGACCGCCATTGGCAGTACCACTCAATCCGGCCCGACGGCTACGAAGAGTTCTCCTCCGGCGCGCTGGTAGACGCCAATTCCATCCTCGGCAGTTTCCCGGGCGATCCCGACACGACTGACCCGGAAGGCAAGATCCGCCAGCCCTACCACTCCCCCGAGGCCAGCGGAGGCTTTCTCGTGGTCTCGGTGGAGCCGGATGGCGACGCTGGCGTCGCGCGCTTCCAGTTCTATGACGAGAATGGCAAGCTGCTCTATGAGCACTCCAAGAGGCGCCGGCCGGGACGCTGACCCGAGACGCTGACGCAGCGTGCGGGCCGGGCCCTTACCTCACACGAGAGGGAAGAAGGTCGCGCCGACCCACGACGCGAGCAGCCCCGCGCCGCCAAGCGCGAACAGCGACACCGTCTTTGTCTGCAGCGCCTCCACTTCGGTCAGGCCGGTCATCGTCTTGAACACCCAGAAGCCCGAATCGTTCATCCAGCCCCCGACGATTGAGCCAGACCCGATTGCGGTCAAGATGTAGACGGCGTGGTACCCCGGCGGGGTCGCGATGATCAGAGGCGCGAGGATTTCCGCGGTCGTGATCATTGCCGTCGTCGCTGAACCCTGCGCTATGCGGAAGAGCATCGAGACCCCGAAGCCGAGCAACATCAGCGGCAGGCCGACTTGCTCCGCGTATTGCCCAAGCACAGTGCCCACCTCAGCCTTGACGAGCATCCTTCCGAACGCCCCTCCGCCGGCCGTGATCAGGATGATCAGGCCAGCGCTCTTGATGGCCTCCTCGGTCGGCTTGGCCAGCGCGCGCAGCCCGATTCCCTTGTGGCTGGCCAGCAGCCCCAGCGCGGCGGCCGCTGCCAGCATGAGTGCCAGGTTAGGGTTTCCGAGGAATGCCGTGACTCTGCTCAGGGACGTGCCTGGGAAGAAGGTGTTGCTGACCGTGTTGGCCGTGATCAGCACGACCGGTATGGCGATCGGCAATAGCGAGGAGAAGAAGCCGGGCAGTTCGCTCTCCGGCCGGTGGGCAACCTCCTCGAGCTCCTCCAGGGAAAGGCCCGGCGCCTCGCGAATGGGGATCTGAAGCTTGCGGTCGATCCACCAGGCGTACAGCCAGCAGGCCAAGGCCGCCGGAACGGCCACCATCAGCCCGATGATGATCACGATGCCGAGGTCGATGCTGAGTGTCTCGGCCATCGCGAGCGGTCCTGGCGTCGGGGGCACGAAAATGTGGGTCGTCACGCCTCCCGCCCCGATCGCCAGCGTGTACAGCAGGTAGTTGCGGCCGCCCATCCGCATGCTCATAGAGCGTGCCAGCGGAACCAGCAGGTAGAACACTGTGTCGTGGAACACCGGGATCGACAGGATGTACCCGCTGATCACCATTGAGAATGACGAGTACTTCTCGCCGAGCCAAGCGACGAATCGCCGGGTGATCTTCTCGGCACCGCCGCTCTCCATCAGGCACTGGCCGATGACCGCCGCCATCGCGATTGCGACGCCGATCCGGCCGACAAGCCCGCCGAAGGCCTCGGTAACCGCTCCCATGACCTCCTCGACGGCCACATGCGGCGAAAGAAGGCCGATCAGCACGGCCGAGAGTATCAGGGCGGCGAAGGCATTGACCTTCCAGCGGATGATCAGCAGGAAGACCGCTGCCATGGACACGAGCAGGATCAGGATTGGGTGCATGGGCCGAATCAGCATACAACGGCTTGCTATCCTGATCCCGGCATGGATGGCAGCCCGCTCAGAGTCGCCCTGGAACCGCCCTTGGCCGTGCTGATGCTATCGAATCCGGCCAAGCGCAATGTGCTGTCGCTGGAAGCCATGCGAGCCGTCACGGATGCGGTGCGGCAGGTGGGGGTGGACCGTCAGGTCGGCGCCGTGATCCTTCGGGCTTTGGGTCCTGTGTTTTCGTCAGGCCACGATCTGGGCGAGATGACGGGCAAGGACCTGAGGCACTATCGGCACGTGTTCGAGAAGTGCACGGAAATGATGAGCGCGATCCAAGCCATCCCCCAGCCTGTGATCGCCGAAGTGGACGGCATCGCAACGGCTGCGGGCTGCCAGCTGGTCGCCACCTGTGATCTGGCACTGGCGTCGCAGCGGGCGCGCTTCGCCACTCCCGGCGTGAAGATCGGCCTGTTCTGCAGCACTCCGATGGTGGCGCTCACGCGCTGCATCGGCCGCAAGCGCGCCTTGGAGATGCTCCTGACCGGCAAGATGATCGATTCTGCCCGGGCGGCGGAATGGGGGCTGGTGAACCGGGTCGTTCCTGCAGATCGCTTGGAAGCGGAAACGCGCAAGCTGGCGTTGGAGATCGCCGCTGCAAGCTCGCTTACGGTGGCCCTCGGCAAGAAGGCCTTCTACTCCCAGATCGACCTCGACCAGCCGAAGGCCTACGACTATGCCCAAGAGGTCATGAGCATGAATGCCCTAGCAGACGATGCCCAAGAGGGCATGAGCGCCTTCTTGGAGAAGCGCTCTCCCGTCTGGACGGGAAACTGACCGCTACGCGACCCGAGGAGCGAAACCCGCAGCGGACCCTGCCCCCGGCCTTCGTCAGCCCAGCCAGAGGTCCAGCAGTGGCTTGCCCTTGACCAGATCGCGCGGCTGGCTGAGGTGGTTGTGGATCTCCTGGTTGGGGTCGATGCCCAAGGCGTAGTAGATCGTCGCGAGAAGGTCGTTCGGGTGGACTGGCTTCTCCTTCGGCGAGGAGGCAGTCGCGTCCGACTCCCCGTACAGCCTGCCGCCCGGAATGCCCGCGCCCGCAACCAATGCCGTGTAGCAGTAGGGCCAGTGATCCCTGCCGTCCGGCGAATTCGTGTTGCCGGAGGTGGAGACGCCCAGCCGCGGCGAGCGTCCGAATTCCCCTACCGCCACAATCAGAGTCTCGGCCAACAGTCCCCGATCGTCCATGTCCGTGAGCAGTGCAGAGACCGCCTTGTCGAGTTTTGGGCAGTGCAGGTCCCGCAGCGGTCCGAAGTTCGCGGCATGCGTGTCCCAAGCAGTGGTCTCCGGATCCCCGTTGGCGACCGAGGGCCAGTTCAGCTGCACCATGCGCGTCCCCGCCTCGACTAGGCGCCTGGCCATCAACGCGCCCTGCCCGAATGTGAATCTCCCGTAGCGGTCACGCATCTCGTCTGTCTCCAGAGAGAGATCGAAGGCATTGCGGGCCTTGCCCGACAGCACCAGATCGAACGCGTTCTGGTAGTACTTGTCCAGGGCATAGCTGCCGACCGCCTTCTCTAGGGCGGGCATTGAGCCGTTGATCCCCCGCAGGAGCTCGAAGCGCCGCTGCAGCCTGTCCGCCGGCACTTCCCTGCGCAGTTCCAGATCGTCGAGCTGGATCTCCTTAGCAGGGTCTTGGTAGAGCCGATACGGGTCGAAGGCCTTGCCGATGAAGCCCGCGGCCCCGCCCTTTCCGATCACGCTGGACTCCTGCAGGGGCCGCGGCAGCTCCACGAACGGCAGCACCGGATCCGTGGGTGGCCGGAACATGCTGATCCAAGACCCTGCCGTCGGGTAGTCATTTGGCGAAGGGGGCTCCAGCTGGCCGGAGGGGGAGACCTCGGTCGGCTCGTAGCCCGTCAGCATCTGGTAGATTGCCGCCGTGTGGTTGAAGAGCCCGGCTGGCGTGTAGCTCATGGAGCGGATCAGGGTACACTTGTCGACCGTCTCGGCCAGCATCGGCATTGTCTCGCTGAGCTCAATGCCGGGGACCTTGGTCTTGATGGGCTTGAACTCGCCGCGCACATTGGACGGCGCGTCCGGCTTCGGATCCCAAATGTCGATGTGCGATGGCCCGCCCTGCAGGAACAGCACGATGACCGACTTCGCCGACCCGAACCCCGTCGACCCCTCATGGCGGCTGGGTGCTATGGCTGCGTTTGCCCTGTCCTGCAGGCGCAGTACATCCTGAAGAGTCATGCCGAACAGGCCCAAGGACCCGATCTTCATCAGATCACGACGCGTGGAGCCGTCGCAGAAGCGGGCCAAATGGCGATTCGGAATCGTCAGCATGCATACAACATATCAGAGAAACAGCAGAAAAGATCCGCCTCTGGAGAGCTCGGACCGCCGATTCGGTGGCCCATTTGCCGCTATCGACCCGCTCCAGTTGGATCGACTTCGCAATCTTGCGCGTATAAGGCAGGTCTTCAGCCCACCCCCTCAGGAGGCCCGTGCACTTCGGGCAGGTGCCGGTAGCGGCCCTTGTAGTCCATTCCGTAGCCCACCACGAACACGTCGGGGATTTCGAAGCCCAAGTAGTGGATGGGCACGTCGCGTACCCTCCGGGACGGTTTGCTCAACAGCGAGGCCAATCGCACCGACTTCGGCGGCGGAAGGCCGCCAGCAGTGCGCTGGGAGAAGAAGCCGAACAGTGCCTCGGCGGTCCTCCCGGAGTCCACGATGTCCTCCACCAAGAGGACCGTGGCGTCCGACAGCCCCCCGTCCAACGCGAACCGAATCTCCACGCGACCACTGCTCTCGGTTGAGCCCCCGTAGCTCGAAGCCTGGAGGAAGAACGTGTCGATGCCTATGCCCCGAAGCCCCAGCTCACGTACAAGGTCGGCCGCGAAGAGCCAGGCGCCGTTTAGTACCACGCCCACCTGCAGGCGCTGCCCGAGCGGGCCCAGAATCTCGGCGTACTCCCGGGCGATCTGATCCCCCAATTCCTTGACCCGCTCCGCAATCTTTGCGCGCGGTATCAGCACCGGGCCTTGGCCCGGGAGGCCGGAGGCCCTCAGCGGGACCATTGGCGGCTCCTGCGGCTTGCCGGCTTCAGGCCCACGACGGAGAGCATTCGACCGGTCCTCCCGGCCTCGGCCCGGTGCGAGAAGAAGCGCTCCACGTCGCAGTGCGTGCACAACCGAGCCGTCATGACCGTGGGCACGCCACAGTCGGCCAGTTGACCCTCCAGCGCAGCGGCCAAGTCTACGTGCGGCCTCCCACAACCGTCGGCCACGCAGTGATCGGGAAACTGAGACGCGACTTCCTCGCCGACTTCGAAGCAGCACGTCCCTATACCGGGACCCACCGCAGCCTCGATCTCGCCCGGACGGGCGCCAAGGTCGGCCGTCAGGCCTTGCACAGCGCGGGGCAGCACTCCGGCGACCGTACCACGCCAGCCTGCGTGCACTGCCGCGACGGCGCGGCTGCGAGGAGCGACCAAGAGGACGGGCAGGCAGTCCGCCGTTCGCACGCCCATCAGCACGCCGGGCGTGGCACTGCCGACCGCGTCCGCCTTCGGCCTGGCTTGGCCCCAGGGCGCATCCGCACGCACCCAGCGGCCCGAGTGGACCTGCCGGAGCATTGCCGTGCCACATCGGCCGGCCTGGAAGACGGCGGCGATCTTGCTGTCACTCGGCCAGCGCAGGAAGTCTCCGGTGGCGCGCGTAGAGAAGCCGTGCGCCAGCCAGCCGTCCCATTCGCCCCAGCGCTCCACCCGCAGGACGCCGCGGGTCCCCAGCCGGAACATACCGGCCTACAGGCCCAACAACCATGCAGGGTTGCGCCGCACCATCAGGTCTAGGTCAGCCTCGCTGAAGCCTGCCTTCGCTAGCCTTCCCACAAAGACAGCCAGACCATCGGTGTGCAACGGGTTCATCGACTGTCCGAGGTCGCTGGTCACGACAACGCTCTCTGGCCCGACTCCCCGTATGGCTCTCACATAGGCGTCGAACTTCTCGGCTTCTGGAATGTCCCATGTCGGGTTCGTGTCGAGGGTGGCGCCGACAGGGTATTCGAGCATGGCGCCCAGTTCGGCCGCCTTGCGCTGCTGGTCCACCCCCATCGCCACCGGCGGTGGCAGCGGGTGCGTCACCAGCATGCGCGTGACCCCTCGCCGCCGCGCCTCTTCAAGCAGCATCAGCGACTCCCCCGGCGAGGAGTGGCCGGTCGCCAGCACCAGTCCATGCCGCGCGATCATGTCCAGCACGTCGAGCACCTCCGGCAGCAATGCCCCATCCCGCGACACGGGAACGTGACGGGGATTGGGCGCCAGCACCCGGTGGTAGTGCTCGGAATCGAAGGTCGGCATCCACACGACCCTGCCGTGGCCGCCCGTCGTGCGCGCCATGTGGTCGACCGCCACGGGGTTGATCCCTGAGGACGCGTTCAGGGCGATTCCCCCGAAGACCCGCAATTCCGGGACAGCCCGCTCCACGAGGAAGGCCAGGCCGGCCGTCGGGGCGTAGTGGTTCTTCAGCAGCAGGCCCCGCATGCCCCGGTCTCGCGCGATGCGCGCCAGTTGGAGGGCGTCAATGGAGCGGGGGCCGCTGTCCGGGGCGCTGTGGACGTGCAGGTCGACGACGCCCTCCAAGCTGGCCGGCGGAACAACACCGGGTCCGCACCATGCACAGTCAGGCTGGCTGGCGGCTGGGCCCGCCCCTAGGCCCAGCAGGAGCCAGACCGCGGCCAGAGACCGGCCGCTAGTGCCCACGAGGCGAGCCTGCCCTGGGACCGCTTGGGCGCAGAGACGCGTTCGTGCTGTCACTTTGCAACAGGATTGCACACCGGCTGCCCACTGCCGGTGTTCAGGATGTCGCCCATCTCGGAATGGCGGCTGGGGCCGAATGGAGGGAGTGTGGGCCGAGATCTTCGGATCGCTCGGCACCGCCCTCCCACCGGGAGGCCGGACAGCTCCGAACTGGGTCGTTCGGCAGGCAGATTCAATGTTTGATGCGGTTTAACGCGGCGCGTCGATTGAGCTGG
>JAPPMC010000044.1 GCA_028819235.1 Bryobacterales bacterium | reverse complement strand
TTGAGCGGCGGACGGAGGCCAGCCCTGCGGGGCGCCTCCTCCGACCCGACAGTGGGGAAGCGGGCGAACAAGCCGGGCAGGCCCGGGGCGGAGCCAGTGGAGCGAAGGGGGTCAATCAAAGGGAAGGCGGGGAGCCGCGACACGGGCTGGACACTGGGTCAGGAAACCGTGCAACAGGTGGCGAGCCGCATACGGAGAGCAGTAGAGAGGAACCCACGGGAGCGACTCACTGCGCTGCTGCACCACATCAACCACGCGACCCTGCGGGAAGCCTACTTCGGACTGAAGCGGGCGGCTGCGGCGGGTGTTGACCGGGTGACGTGGAAGGCGTACGGGGAAGGGCTGGAAGAGCGTCTGCTCGACCTGCAGGACCGCGTGCATTCGGGAGCGTACAGGGCGCGGCCAGTGCGGCGGGTAGAGATACCCAAGCCGGACGGCAGCAAGCGACCACTCGGCATCACGGCACTGGAGGACAAGATTCTGCAGAAAGCGGTGGTGGATTGCATCCTGACGCCGATTTTTGAGGCGGAGTTTCTCGGGTTCAGCTACGGATTCCGACCGGGGCGAGGCGCGCATGACGCGCTGGACGCTCTGGCGTACGCCATACAGCGGGAGAAGGTCAACTGGATCGTTGACGCCGACATCCGGGGCTACTTCGACGCGATCGACAGGGGCTGGCTGGTCCGGTTCTTGGAGCACCGCATCGGAGATCGGCGCGTGGTGCGGCTGATCCAGAAATGGCTGAGGGCGGGAGTGATGCAGGACGGGGCATGGAGCGACAGCGGCGTGGGAACCCCGCAAGCGGCGAACGTCTCGCCGGTATTGGCGAATGTCGTCCTGCACTACGTTCTGGACCTGTGGTTTCACCGCAGGTGGCGCCCGCAGGTCCCGCGCGGCAAGGCGCGTATCGTGCGCTATGCGGACGATTTCGTGGTCGGATTCCAGCACAAGGAGGACGCGGAACGATTCCTAGGGGATCTCAAGGAGCGGCTTGCCAGATTCGGATTGGAGCTGCACCCGAAGAAGACCAGGCTGGTGGAATTCGGACGGTTCGCGGCAGCGGACCGGAAGAGCCGAGGGCAGGGCAAACCGGAGACCTTCGACTTTCTCGGGTTCACGCATTACGTGGGCAAGACGAGACGGGGGTGGTTCCGGCTAGGGCGCAAACCGGTGGCGAAGAGGATGGGCCGAACCCTGCAAAGGATCCGGGCAGCGCTGCGGAGACGCTGGCACGACGACATCTGGGAAGTGGGCCAATGGCTCGGACAGGTGGTGGACGGCTGGCTGAACTACTACGCGGTGCCGGGGAGCAGCCACTGGCTGAGCGCGTTCGTACTGCGGGTGAAGCGGCTGTGGATGCGGGCCTTGCGGCGGCGTTCGCAGCGGGATCGCACCGCTTGGAGCAAGCTGGAGCGGATGACGGAGCTGCTATGGCCCCGTGCCCGCATCCGGCATCCGTGGCCGGACCGGCGGTTTGCCGTCAAACACCTTAGATAGGAGCCGTATGCGCTAGCGCGCACGTACGGATTCTGAGCGGGGGGCACTGGGCAACTGGTGTCCCTACCGCGACTGCACTGCGGAGGGCCTGGCCAACTACGAGCTGGTCCGCGCCTCGCACCGTTCGGGCGTCTGGCGCAGCTGTCTGGTGCGGCGGCTTGAGCCCGATGCCAGCCCGCCGATGCGTCTGCGCTACCTCGACGCGCTGGCGGAGCTTGATAGCCTTCCCGAGGGCCGCTGAGACTGGTTGCGCCTTGTTGACGCCGGCCTTCAGCGTCCCGGACCTTCCCCTTGGCCCTCCGCCGGCCGGAGCGCATCCGGCCCGCGAGGGATCCACCGGCCCTCGGCCATCTCCCGCACCTCGGGCCGATCGAGGCTCGGGATCAGGCCCATGTCCAGGGCGGCCTGCGCAACCTCACTTCGCAGTGTGTCCCACGAAGGATCGGCGTACGCGTAGAATCCGTCCGCAATTGGTCTAGTGGCCATCATGTCTGCATAGGCGACGAAGTTGTCCCCCCAGGCGGGGTCATGGAGATCCCGCAGCGCCTCCGTGACGACTCGGCCGCGTCGCTCCTGGATCATCGCGGCAAGATCGCCACTCGGGGACCCGGTCGCCTCAGCGAGCGTCGCGCTCATCGTGCCCAGGTCCCATGGATGCCGGACCAGCTGGGGATAGGTGTGCTGGCGCCCGGGAAGCCGTCCGGCAAGAGCCTGCCATTTCCCCATGGCGATCTCTACCGGGCGAATCGTGTTAACCCTGCCCCGTGTGAGCCCTCGACGCATTCCCAGCGGCAGCCTGTTTGGCCGCTGCAGCAGCTCGAGCTTCAGCCCTTCGACCACGTGCGAGTGCGGAATCCGGCCCTTGTAGTCGAAGATGTGGCTCTCGTACCGCCCATCGCGCCGGCGAAAGCGACCTTTTTGGGTCGGTTCCAGGAACGGCAGAGCCTCGTGCACGTGCTCCGCGAATGCCCTGCTGACCTCGCGGAAGGCGGCGGTGCGGCGCTCCGGCGGCCCGTGCTCGAGTTCATCCGTCAGGGCCACGCGAATGTCGATGTCCTCGGAGAAGCGGTTCAGCAGCCTGTGGTAGACGGCCAGGCAGGTGCCGCCATCGAGTGCCAGGGTCGCATCCGGGTGGCGAAAGCCCTCCCATGCGCGAAGCGCCTTCTTGACGATTAGGTCCTTCTCGGCGCGCGCGTAGGAGTGGCAGCGGTCGAAGAGCGAAAAGTTGAGCTCGGTCTCCTCCCGCGTCGGCGGCTCGTGCATGGGCGTCATCCTGGCGGGCCTCGCCCTGTACAGTTTCCCACCTGGAGACTCGAAGACGGCCTTGACGCCGTGCTTGACAATTAGGCGGCGGCAGGGGCGGTCGACGCGCCAAACGCTGCCTCCGTGCTTAAAGTTTCGGTTCGTGAGCTTCGGGGGTGGCAAGACCTCGTAGCCCAGTTTCGGGAGGATCTCCGGAACGACGTCGAAAAGCTTCGACCGGCTGCGCGCATAGATGCCGCGCCCGATGCGCTGCAGCGTGCGGTCGGCGCAGCGCTTCCTTAGGGCGCGGTGCACGGCGGAAGGGCTGCCCGCGACCTCTCGGGGCAGCACGGCGTGCCGGTCGGGGTCGGCCAGCAGGCGGTCGAGATCTTCCAGCGCGGTCATGCGGGGTCCCTGCCGGTTGGGGTCTGGCCTGTCGCAGTCCGGCGATCTCGGCCAAGGACCGTGCACCTTTTCTGGCGGCATTATGTCATAGCGTCATGCCGCGATGACAGCATCCTCCTTGTCCTTGGGCTCGTCCTCGCGGCGGGCGTTTCTGGGGAATCTTGAGCACATCGGGGCGACGGCAGCGTCCGAGACCTGAGGCCAAGCTGCATGCCTCCGAAGACAATCGCAGGTGCCCGCATGCGGCAGTGCCCAGATTCGCGGAAGGCCGCCGTGTAGCTGAGCGCCGCTGTGGTTCAATCTTGTGGTCATGTCCCAGATGGTCGGCCGCCGCCCGGTGTTCATGCTCGCCATGGGCTGCGACGGCGCCAGCAAGAGCGTGTGGAAGCGCGAGAGCTGGGACCTCCTTGCGGATCGCGACTACGGAGAATAGCGTCGAGTCGCCGACCCTGAGTCGCTCCATTTCGGCGGATGCGAGGCGGGGGAGGATCAGGTCGGTCCTCCTCTAGTCTGACCGCAGGTTCCGGAGCAGCGGGACTTCGATTCCTCCGCTCCGCTTGCCCCGCGAGAGCGTGAGTTGGGCCTCTTTCCATGGCTCGAAGATCTCCCCGCCCAATCTGCGCTGGGGCTGCCAGTTCCCTCCGCTAACCGTCCGTGTCTTGTTGTGGCCGAGACTGTTCGTCCCAGAGACGGCATTGAGCCTGAATTCGAACGCTCCTTGCGATTCGAGGACCTTGCCCTCGGCTGTGGCTCGCCCCGTTATCTGGGAGAGGAGAATCGGATGGTGGCATGCCGTGGATCGGGGGACTTCCTCGAGCAAATGGGGTGCTCGCGAGTCGGGCGCTCGTAAGGATGAGCAGGGTCGTCAGCCCGCGAGTCGCTGCCATCATGCCTTCTTTCCAGTCCCGAAGGTGATCGCATGTTCGGCGGAAACAGTCCCGGCAGATTCCGATTCGACGGAGCAACACTCACTGCCCTGCTTGCCCGCGATACTGCGGAACACCCGCCATGGAGGCGCCTGAGTGGGCCGAGCCCTCAAAGAGGGGTCCGCACCCCCTTGGACGCTCTGCCCGAGAGGGTCCGTGCGGAAGCGTTCCAAGGGCTGTCGCCGAAGGGCACGGACCGGTGCTGGACCGAGCCTGCAGACCGGCCTTGCGCGGACGGCTGAGCCTCCACTCTACGGACGATCGCAGTTACGTCTCTAGGTGGTCGCTATCCGCGCTGCGGTCGCCGACATCGCCGAGAATGCGGGACGGAACTCGCCAGCGGACTCGTCAGGACAGGTCGCGAGCACACCAATCACCAGCCGCTCCGCATGAGGCCCTCAATGCGCGGCCGCGCTCTCGCAGCCGCCATCGGGCACAGCAGCCGTCGGAAGCCTCCAATCTGGAACTGGGCGCCAACTCAAGCACGGCGTTGGCCGTGCTGCGGACAGGGTGCGCTTGCGCCTAGCCGGTGCTGCGATCACGGGCCTACGCCACCGGCTGTCTGACGACCATTCCCCCGCCCGGCATTGAGCTTCTTGTCGGCCTACCGGTCGGCTCGTTGCCGCCGATGTAGCCCTCTTTGACCTCCTAAGGCCCGGCGAACAGCCCCGGTGGGCGGCGATCGCCAGCCCTCAGCCGATGTTGCCCATGGTTCAGCTAAGCCGACTTCTGGAGGGCGCCCATCTCGCAGCCGAGCTTGATGCCCGAGATGTCGTTGATGCATGTCGAGAGCAGGCGGCCAGCAATTGCTCGGCACTGGCGCGAATGGGTGGTCGCCAGTAATTCCTCGGAATCGAGGTTACGATCGCAAGCTGCAGGATTGGGTAATGTGGGCAATCGAGGAGGATGCCGAGCGCGCCGTCTGCAGCGGGAGAAGTCTTGGAGACCTATGAGCGCTTCCACGATGGCACAGCGCCCGGTGGTCTGCATAAGTGAGCAGCCGATGCAGCTTATCAGCGAGATCTGATAGGCGCTGTCGGCGACGAGGAAGCACCTTGAGCGGGTGGACCGTGAGGATGGCACACGGCCGCGGTGTCCACGGTCTGCGAGCCGATGGCGGGCCGGCACCAAGTGCGAGCGCCGCTTAACGAGGGACTGAACCCTGTAGGTGGTGCCTGCAGTCACGTACCTGCCGGTTGCAGTGGGATCGCCGTCGGGCCGTCAGGGCGACCCTCGGGCAATTGCCCTGCCGCCGACGAGGAGTAGGAGGGATTCGATCCGAAATCACGTGCCTTGCGATGATCGGGTCCCCGTGCAGGGAGGATCGAGGCGAGTGCAATTTTGCGACCAACGCCGAGCTTGCAGAGAATGATGGGAGCACGATGCCCGACGGGAACCAGTACATGATCGTGCAGCTCCATCGCGAATGGCTGGTCAGGCCTGAGACGATGGGCAGCAAGGAAAAAGTCTGGTGCGGTATCGGGGAGTCCCAGTCCGTGCCACACGGACAGTGGCTGTTCAAGTTCCCGCAAGCCCATACCGGCCAGCACTGGGCAGAGCGGATCGCATCGAAGGTCGCGGCACGATTGGGGGCTCCCCACGCTACGGTGCGGCTAGCTTGCTTCGAGGGCGAGAAGGGGTCCATTTGCCGATCGTTTCTGAGTGCCGGCCAAGGCCTGATCCATGGAAACGAGTTGTTGAGAGCACGGATCAAGGGGTACGACACGGACAAGAAGTACGGCCAGTCCGACCACACCCTTGACAACATCTGGCATGTCCTTGAAGGTTTGCCCTGGGGTGCCACAGAATCGGTGAGAGCGAAAGAGCAGTTTGCCGAATACTTGGTTCTCGATGCACTGGTCGGCAACACTGATCGTCACCATGAGAATTGGGGTATCGTCCTGACCGTGAAGGGGGCGCTTGGAGTTTCTCCCTTGCGCCGTCCTTCGATCATGCCTCCTCGTTGGGACGAGAGCTGCTGGATTCGAAACGGGATCGGTTGATCTCGCAAGGCCAAGTCGGCGGTCATGTTGAGAGAGGCAGAGGAGGCATCTATGGGGGGCAGCGGACCGTCGCGGGCCCAGCGCTTTGGAACTCGTCCGGCTCGGCACGCGTCGGGAGCCCGCAGTGTTTCGGCGCGCTCTCGAGAAGGTCCGGAAACTTGCCGCGAGCTCGCTGAGCGACGCGGTCGAGCGTGTGCCCGAATCGTGGATGACTCCCACAGCCCGGGAATTCGCTATCCAGTTGATGTCCTACACGAGCCGTTGCCTTAGGAAGATCCAGCCATGAGTCAAAGGACGCTCTACATGGCTTGGCAAGCCGAAGGCCCTTCGCGGGCATGGTTTCCGGTAGGTCGGCTCGACATTGAACCAGAGATGCATAGATTCCGGTACATCCGGGGAGCCGAGAAAGCTCGCGAGCAAAGTGGCTTCTGGGGGCTGGGAGAGTTTCCTGAACTGTACCGGAGCTACAGTTCGCGCCAGCTGTTCGCCACATTCCAGAACCGAGTCATCAATCCCAGAAGGCCCGACCGCGAACTCTATCTCAAGCGTCTCGCATTGCCCACCGACGCCGACCCATTCGAAATCATGGCGGTAAGCGGCGGCAAGCGAGTGACCGACTCTTACGAGGTATTCCCAAAGCTGGTCAAAGCGCAGGACGGGTCCTTCAAGTGTCGGTTCTTCTTGCACGGCTGGCAGCACACCTGCCTAGCTGCCCAAGATCGACTCCGCCAGTTGAATCCTGGCGAGGAACTCTATGTTGCATTGGAGCTCACGAATCCGCGAACGACCGTGGCGGTTCAGCTGCAGTCGACCGACTATCAAGTCCTCGGTTGGGCTCCCCGCTACCTTGTCGAGGACTTGTCAAAGGCGATGATCGAAGTTCCGAAGTATCGGGCCCAAATTGCCCAAGTGAACGCTCTCGCATCCGATGGCGACTGGGGTGTGCAGGCGCAGAATTATTCTCATTATGTTCCCACGCCTCCCGCGTGGCGCGTATTGGTCGAGATGCGAGGGAGCTGGACCAAGCACGTTCCGATGTCCGGGGAGGACTTTCAGCCGTTGGTCGACTGATACTGATACGGGCTCCGCTGCAGCAGCGGCCGACTCTGTCGACCAATCGCCGGTCGGTGCAGTTCTGCTGGTCCGAGAGTACCGATCGGCCCGGGCCTGACACGGTCCACCCGTCAAGCTATCCCCCGCCGGATAGCTCTGGAGGTTCAGGCTGTACGGTACGGGTACGAGGGCTTGGTCAAAAGCGGAATGTGTACTGCAGCTTGGTTGCCAGTCGCGAGTCCTGCTGCCGGAAGTCGTAGAATCCGCCCAACTCCTGCACCCAGCCTTGCCCGAAGATGAAGAACAGGTCGTTGCCGGGCTCCAGCGTCCAGCGCACCCGGCTCTGCAGCCCGAGATTGCCCGATCGGTTGTCGAACTGGGCGAGGTTCGCGAACGCGAGGAACGGCGAGACGTTGAAGTCGACCCGCATGCTCAAGATCCGCGCGACAAAGTTCCCCTGCGGCAGATTCGCGAAGGTTTGGTTGGAGTTCACGCTGATGATGAACTTTGGTGGCAGCTGGTAGCGCAGTCCGGTCTGGATGGTCTTCGCTTGTCCGGACCAGAAATTCCCGAACGTTATGCCGAAGCTGCCCTGCAGCTTGCGCTTCTGGGCGGAGGTGAAGAAGATCCGCATTGGCGTGAAGCGGTACTCCCCTGCCGGCAGCACCACCCCGGGGGAGATTTCGAACGGCTCGAAGAGCCGCTCGTAGGTCGGATTGAGGTCGAATAGGCTGTGCAGGGAGTCTCCAGACATGAAGTGCCAGTCCACGAGCGTGAAGTAGAGTTTCCACGTCTCGACCAGTCCGTTGTCAAGCCGCGTGAAGCGGGTGTAGAAGACGTCGTGGTACAGCTGCTGAAACCCCGTGTCCGGGTTCGGGCGCGGGTTGTAGCTGGCTCCTAGGCGCAGCATGCGGACGTTGCTGCGCTGTACGAAGCCAAGCTCCGGATCAAAGTTCTCTTGGATCTCGCGCCAGATCAGCTGGCCTTGAAACTTGTCGTTCGGGTAGTGGGCGGCGAAACCGAAAGACGCATTCTTGTCGGTGACCCCACTCTTGTTCGTTCTCAGGCCCCACGCGTTGACAACCATGTTGCGCCCGCTGCCGAGGAAGTTCGAGGTGGCGAGGCGCAGGTCGGCGCCAATCGTGCTGCTGATCGATCGCGGCGGGGCCTCAAGCGGATGGCTGGGCGCAGCAGCCCGCGCCGGGTCGCCGCCCGTAAAGATCGCACCGACGTAAGACTGTTCCAGGAAGTTCTGCCGCACGCGCCCCACGAAGAGGTTGTTGGCCGTGACGCCCGGGACAGCTCGTGTGCGTACATTGAGCAGTCCGATGTCGGTCCTTCGGGCCCGGCCGGTCAGCTTCACCCCATAATCGATCGGGACTTCTTGGCCCCGAAGCAGGCCGATGCGCCGGCTAAAGAAGGGGAAGATCTCAGCACCGGTGCTCGGAATGCCACCGGGCTGGTCTACACCCGTGGTGGCAAAGTTGAACATCCCCGCGTCTTGGAGGAAGAACGTGCGCTTCTCTGGGAAGAAGATCGAGAAGCGCGTGAGATTGATCTGCCGGTCGTCCACTTCGGTCTCGCCGAAGTCGGTGTTGAAGGTTGTCGAGAGGCGCAGGCTTGGCGTCAGATTGTAGAAGGCGTCCAGCCCGGGCTTACCGCGGAGCACGTGATTCCCGCCCGGCCCCGAGTAGATCCAGCGTTGTGCGAAGAATGGCCGCACGTCAAGGCCGACGCCCTGCTGCAGACCGTCGAGACCCGTGATTTCCCCAGCCTCCGAGACCTGAAAGAACTGGTTCTGGAACCGCGCGCCCGTCCAGCGCATCTCCTCGAGCGTGCGCTGGACGATCCGGCTGAAGTTGAATCCCCAGACGCCCTCGTCGGCGGGAAAGTTCAGACTCTTGAACGGTATCGCGAACTCAGCGCTCCAGCCCTGGTCGGAGCGCCTAGTCTTTACGATCCAGATCGCGTCCCAGTCCTCGTTCGTCTCTCCATTCGCAAAGACTAGGCCGTCCACCAGTGCGCCATTGGGATTGGTGGAGAAATAGAACGCGTTGCTCTGGTCACGGAAGGTGTCCAGGATGATGCTAATGCGGTCATCCGCCCTCATCTGTGCGTCCCGCTGCATTTCTGAAGCCAGCACACGGTCCGGCTCCGGGTCGTAGCACATGACCCCTACGTAGAGATTGTTCTGGTCGTAGAGCAGTCGCACGTCTGTGCGCATCGTGGGCTTGGTGCCCGCCCTCGGAATCCGCTGCACCAGCTCTCCGATCGTTGGGGTGCGACGCCACGGGGCCTCGTCTAGGGCACCATCGACAACGATGTCCGAAGTGACCCGCGTGACCTCGGCCGATCGGGTCGGGCCGACGTCCGGGGGCTGCTGCGCACCTGCGTTGGGAAGCACAATCGCAAGCATCGACAGCAGGGATAGACGCGCAGGCCAACCTCCCGCGCTGCGTCGTTCCCGCTGCCGGGCCAAACGACCGGACCGGTGACTCTCGGGAGGGCGGCCGATGGCCGAGGCGGCGAAGCGCGTCGCCCGGCGGCCCTCAGGAGCGGACTCTAGATGCACCACCCACCGATATCCCCGGCACGACCCCAGCCGAAGCCCTATTGTATTGCGCCGTCGAAGGGCGTTCCTGATGCCCGGAGAGTCCCTCCCGATGTGTCTGAGGGCGTCAGGGAATCGGACCGACACTGGTCCTTCGGAAACCTACCTAGCCGGCAAAAATGTCGGCTAGGTCGATCCCAGGGCCCTGTCGAGCGCTTCGACGAAAAAGTACTCGCCCCACATGACCGACTCGCCGACGCCCAAGCCCAGATTGAGGTGGTAGATGCCCTCCTTCAGGATGCCCTCCCAGCTAGGCGTCTCCGACGCGAGGTAAGGGGGCTGGCACAGGGTCAGCAGCACGCGACGTGCCGCTTGGTCGTACAGCAGGCCCTTGGCGGGGTCGGCCGTCAGTCTTGCAAGCCGCAGCAGGCCCGCCGCTGTGATCGCCGAAGCAGAGGTCTCCTCGCGGGTCTCGCTCGCAGGCGCGTCGAAGTCCATCGGGGCCACTCCGTTCTTCGGGACGTTGAGCAGGAAGTAGTCCGCGCAAAGCTCGGCCGTTCGCAGGAAGCGGGCGTCGCGGGTCAACTTGTGCGCCGCAGTGAATCCGTAGATGGCCCAGGCCAGTCCGCGGGCCCAGCAGGAATCCGACCGCCACCCTTGCTGCGTGGACTGGCGGAGGAATTCCCCGGTCTCAAGATCGTAGATGCCCTCGTGCGAAGTGCTCCCGTCCCCTCGCACCAGCACTCTGCCGCTGGTTAGACTGTGGCGCATCGCGACGTCCATCAGCCCGCTGTCTCCCGTCTCCAGAGCCGCGTAGAAGATGATTCCGACATTGGCCATGATGTCGATGAACACAGACTCCGGCCCCATGAACGAGGACATGTACTGGCCCTTCTCCTTGAACCGCAGCGCAAGAGTGCGGCCGGCCTGAACGACAACGTCGTTGAGGTCCTGCCTGCCGGTCAGCTTGTACCAGCGGTGGTAGGTCGACAGGAAGATGAAACCCAAGTCGTGGACTTCCCGGTCCATCTTTCGGGGCTCCAGAGGCTCGGTGTATTTGCGCGCCAGTTCCAGCCACGCCTCACTGCCCGTCCGCTTTGCGAAGATCCACATCATGCCCGGCAGGAATCCGTCGCACCAGTGGGTCCAAGCGGGCTTGCCGTGGCGCCAGCGTCCCTCTTCCGTGAACATCGGGTAGAAGCCAGGATCGCGCTCGGCGGTCGCCTTGACCTGTTTCTGGGCGAATTCGAGCGCGGCCTCGAACCTCTCCCGGGACCCTTCCAGTGAAGTCAACTCCAGCATGAGATGAGACAGTGTAGCAACGCCCAGTCGGTCCCGCTTGGGTGGCGTTCCGGGTCTTGTACTGGCGATTCCTGAACCGCAGCCGCCTTGGCGTCAGCGACTGGAGGCCGCAGCGGGCCTCACCGCACCTTTCCCATCGGGATCTCGAAGTAGAAAAGGTCCTGGCCGTTGGTGATGTCGTAGATCCCCGAAATGTAGGCCGATGCCCCCGTTAACGGCCGGTCTGTGCCGGTCAGGTAGAAGAGGAAACCGCTCGCCGTGCTCTTCGGCGTGACGATCGGGGCCCGGAATTCGCTGTCCAGGATTTCGCGGCGGTTGAGCGGCCCTTTTCTCACGCGTGTCCTGCTCAATCCCGGAACTCCGGGGACATTCCGGCGGGTGGGCTGGTGGCCCTTGGGATTGAAGCCTGCCAAGTCGTCTCCTCGCAGCGGTTCAAGGCCCTCCCGATCCCCGAGGATCAGGCGGACCTGCATGTTCTCGAGCGAATACGTGTTCGTCCCCGTGTTGGAGAGCACCAGCAACATCGGAGTCACACCGTGCTCGTACGGGCGCGCCCCCCCGAACGCCGACTGCTGGTCCTTTGTGGACACGAACGGCTTGACCGCGACGATCAGGTCGCCCTGGCGCTGCTTGGCCGGATACTTGTCGGCAGTCTTGGCGCGGAACGCCTTCTGGGCCGCGACCGGACCGATAGCCACCGCCAAAGCGGCCGCGACGAGCGTCAACCTGAATGTCATGTTCACTGCTAATGATAAAGGGCAGCCCCGGGGGCTAAACGGAACTCGGCGGCACTCTCGCAGAGCCAGGGCTTCGGTCTGCGGTCCGGCAGAGCATTGGTTCCGGCTTCGCCGCCTCGCGGCGCATAATGGCTGGAACTGGCTGGCGGGCCTCTTGTTCTCTTTTTTCTACAGCGTGCTGACCGCGGCGCTGACGCCTGTCGTTGTCCCCTACTGGATTCTCCGCAGCTTCATCAAAGGCCACCCTTGGAGCGACGTGCGGGAGTCCTTGGGGTGGCTTCCGCGCGAGTTCGCGCTCGGCCACAGGGACACTATCTGGTTCCATGCCGTGTCCGTGGGCGAGGTTCAGTCCTCGCTGCTATTCCTTGAGCGGCTGCAACGAGCCGTTCCCAGTGCGGAGACTTACGTAAGCGTCAGCACGGGCACCGGCCTGAAGCTTGCGAGGGAGCGCCTCGCAGGGTCTGTCAGCGGGATCTTCCGAGCGCCCGTCGACCTCGCATGGGTCGTGGCACGGGTATACCGTAAGCTCCGCCCCCGGCTCGTGGTCGTGGCCGAGACGGAGCTTTGGCCCGGCTATTTCTTCCAAGCGGCCCGCAGCCGTGTCCCGATCGTGGTCGTCAACGGTCGCATCTCGGACCGGGCGGCGCCGCGCTACCGCTGGCTCCGCACCTTCTTCCGGCCCGTGCTGGCCCAGGCGCGCCTGATTCTCGCGCAGTCCGATGGGGACCGGATGCGGTTCTTGGACGCGGGCGCGAGACCTGATTCGGTGCGGGTTGGCGGCAACTTCAAGTACGACGCCTTTGGCGCAGCCTCGGGGCCCCGTCTGCCAAGCGACTTGGGATCGTTCCTGCGGCAGGCCCAGCCGCGTACCGTGCTGGTGGCCGGCAGCACTCGCGAGGGCGAGGAGCAAATGCTGCTTCCTGCGTTGCGCGCACTGGCACGGCGAGAGCCGCGAACCCTTGCCGTGGTTGCGCCCAGGCATCCAGAGCGCTTCGGGGAGGCGTGGCGAGTCCTCGAGCAGTCGGAGTTGTCCGCGTACCGGCGCTCCCGGCTTCCGGCCGATGCTGCCACTTTGCCTGCAGTTCTCCTGCTGGACTCCATCGGGGAACTCGCCGCACTGTATGGACACGCCGACTTGGCCTTCGTGGGCGGTTCTCTGAATGGCTGGGGCGGCCACAACGTCCTTGAGCCTTTGTCGTTCCGAAAGCCGGTGGTGGTAGGCCCGCACATGCAGAACTTTCGGCAGATCGCTCGCGACCTCATCGCAGCAGGAGGTCTGGTTCAGGTGCAGAGTGCAAAGGCCCTTACCGCGGCGCTCGTCGACCTTACGGAGGATCTGGCCCATGCCAGACAGGTCGGACGGCGGGGAAGGGCCGTAGCGGACTCCAAGCGCGGAGCTTCCGCGCTGGCGGCATCCGAGGCTGCGCGCGCGTTCTGGGAGTCGCTGCCCATGCACCCTCCGCCAGTGCTGGCGACGGCCTGTCTGTGGTTGCCCGCGGCTGCCTGGTCCGGCATAGCCAGGGCTCGCAGAAGGCTGTTTCTCTGGGGCGCGTTGCGCAGCAGCCGCCTCCGGCTCCCTGTTATTTCTGTCGGCAACCTCACCGTGGGTGGCACAGGTAAGACGCCTCACGTGGACTGGCTGACTGTCCAGCTTGCCAAGAGGGGCTACCGTGCAGCGGTCCTGACGCGGGGCTACGGAAGGGACCGGCCCAAGGACCTGCGCATCTTGGCCGCCGGGAGTACGGCCTGCCCGACCGAGTGCGGCGACGAGCCCGCGATGCTTGCGAGGCGGTTCCGGCGGAGGGCTCCCAAGGCGCTGGTTGCGGTCGCGGCCGACCGGGCTGCGGCCGGGCGCGTGCTGGATCGCAGCGGGCTGGTGGATTGCTTCGTGATGGACGACGGATTCCAGCACTTGTGGCTGCAGCGATCCTTGGACATCGTCCTGGTCGATGCCATGCGGCCTTACGGGAACGGCCACTGCCTGCCGCTTGGCATCCTGCGGGAGCCTGTCAGCGCGCTACGGCACGCGGACATCGTCATTCTCACGCGCGCCGACCGCGACGAGACGCAGGCGTCGCTGTGCGACTTCATCCGGGATGTGAACCCGACGGCCCCAATCTTCCGCTCGCGCACCGTGGTCACGGGCTTGGTCCCCATTCGGTCCACGGGCCGGGACGACCCGTCCGAGCTGGAGCAGGTGCCAGTGGCCACATTCTGCGGCCTGGGGAACCCGATGGCCTTCCAGGCCCAAGTGCGGCGGGCCGGCTTCACTGTCGTTGCGGACTTCACGTTTCCGGACCACCATCGCTACTCCCGGAGGGACGTCGAGGATCTGGCCCGGCGCGCAAGCGAGGCCGAGGCGGAAGGCCTGCTGACGTCGGTGAAGGATGCGGTCAATCTGGCCGCCGCGCCGGAGCTCGCGCTTCCTGCGTACGCCCTGCAGACCGAAATCGAAGTGCGCCGCGGCGAGAGGCTTATGGAGCAGGTCTTCGAGCGCCTGTGGCCTGCATCTTCGGGCTAGCTGGCGATGCCGCCCCCTGCCCATGCCCCATAAGCGGGACTTGACAACGGCACCCCTCGTGTG
>JAPPMC010000280.1 GCA_028819235.1 Bryobacterales bacterium | reverse complement strand
CCCCCACACCTTTCTTCCCCCCCCCCCCCGCCGGCGCGCCCCCCGGGGCGGGGGGGGGTTGGGGCCCCCCCCCCCCGGGCCCGGGCGGCGGGGGCCCCCCCCCCGCCCCCCCCCCTACTCCTCTCGGATGTCGATGCCGAGGTCCGGAAGCAGAACGGGAATGCCGTCGTCAACCCGGTAAGCCCTTCTGCCGTCCTCGGTGGCCAAAGCCTCGTCCAAGGGCTTCTCGACCAGCGCGCCGTCGACGTGGCGCAGGCGTCCTGCCGCCACTGCGGCGTTGAGCGCCTGCACCCGCTCCGGACGCAAACGCACTAGTGCGACGCGCGTCACAGGACAGCAAAGGATCTCCAACAGTTCGTCGCTCACCGGCATGTCCTGCGGCCTGCGCCCAGCATAGCCCACCCCGCCGGGCGGCCGGCCGGTCTAGGGCTTGAGCCGTCAGCCGCATAGTGCCGAGCCTGGTCACCCTGGCGGGACGATCAGGAAGACGGCACGGACAGGGGCAGAGCCCGGCAGCTCCGGGCGCTCCGAGGCCGACGGCTGGCCTGGCCCGACTCTGTTAGAGTGAATTCCCAGAAGTTAGCGGCGCGGCCGGGCGGGGTGCCCGGCCGTGCGAGCCGCGGCCCGACCGGCTCGACAGGAGGGATTGGATGAGCGCTGCCGCATCCGCGCAAGTTGTCGCAGAGTTGATGGAGTCGAACCCGCAGTTTCGCAAGCTGAAGCGCAAGCACGCGGACTACGAACGCCGACTGAGCGAGCTCGGTGCACGCCGATTCCCGACCTATGAAGAACAGCTAGAGGAGGCGCGCCTGAAGAAGCTTAAACTCAACCTGAAGGACCGCATGGCAAGCATTGTCCACCGGCATGTCGGTCGAACCGGCTGAGCCCCGGGGGCATCTTCCGCGAACTGTCGGCTGCGATGGTCAGGGACGGCTATTACTACGGGGCCGGTTTGGCGACGTTGGCGGCCCTGTCGGGCGCGTGGGCGGGCGCTTGGGCTTCCCTGCCGTGCCTCTTGATGGCGGCGTTCTGCGTGTATTTTTTCCGCGATCCGGATCGGGCGATCCCGGGTGGCCCCGTGTGCGTCTCGCCCGCCGACGGCAGGGTCGTCCGCGTACGTAACGAGCCCGACGGGCGCACGCGCGTCAGCATTTTCCTGAACATCTTCGACGTCCACGTCAATCGAGCTCCCGTTGGCGGACGGATCACTTCACTGAACTACAGTCCCGGGCGCTTCCGCTTTGCACACTTGGACGCCGCCTCGGTCGAGAATGAGCGCAACACGCTTCTGATCGACTCGCCCCATTGCGGCAGCACGGTCGAAGTCACGCAGATCGCCGGCCTCTTGGCACGACGGATCGTGTGCCGAAAGCGAGAGGGCGACACGCTGCGGGCGGGGGAGCGCTTTGGCCTGATCAAGTTCGGCTCGAGGGTCGACGTGGTTCTCGGCCGCGAGTGGGATCTGGCGGTCGCGGAGCGGGACCGGGTCGCTGGGGGCTCATCCGTCTTGGCAAGGCGGAGGTGAAGTTTCCGAGGTGAGAATGCGGCGCAGGAGGAGGAGGCGTCGGCCGATCGCGCTGCCCACGATGTTCACGGTGGGCACGCTCTTCTGCGGGTACTTCACGCTGGTGCAGACCATCCGCGCCGTGGCGATGACCGAGCACGAGCTAGCCGAGGCTGCGCGGCTGTTCGACCACGCGGCCATCGCGATCGGAATCGCCATGCTGACGGACGGACTGGACGGTCGCATCGCGCGAATGACCAAGGCCACCAGCAAGTTCGGCGGGGAGCTGGACTCGCTGGCCGACTGCATCACATTCGGCGCTGGCCCGGCCCTGCTGGCGTATGCGTGGGGAATGCGGGCCGCAGTTCCCGCCAACGCGCCCGGGGCAGCCGCGCTGCTGCCGGCCTTGGGATACTTCTGCACGTTCCTATACCTGACCGGAGGGGCGGCTCGGCTGGCGCGCTTCAACGTGCAGCGGAACCCGCGGCCCAAGAATCCCGGGCCCGCGCACCGGGCCTATTTTGTCGGTATCCCGATCCCACCCTCGGCAGGGCTGCTCGGAGCGGTGGTGCACTTTCGGGCGGGTTCGCCGGTCGACAGCTGGTGGCCAGGCGGGCTCCTGTGGTGCGGCCTGCTGGCGAGCTTGGGGCTGCTGATGATCTCCGGGTGGCGCTACCGCAGCTTTAAAGAACTGAACTTTCTTGGCCGGCCCATCGGCGTTGTGCTGTGCGCCACCCTCATCTTCCTCATCTGGAACTTCTCGCGGCCCGTGCTGCTGACCATGGCCCTAATGTACGCGGCCAGCGGCGTGCTTACGCGATTGGGCGGCCTCCTGCGGCGGAGGCCTCCGGCCAATGATTCCGAGGGGCGTGCGCTGGCCGAAGAGCCGCAAGGCTAGCAACGGATGACCGTACCGTCGACCGCGCTCAAGCGGATCGCCGCGGCGATGTCCTCGATTGCCTGCGCGCTGTCGGTGGCCAGTTGCGGCTACCGCGTCGTAGGCACGGCGGACTTCCTTCCCGACCGGATCCGAACGATCGCCGTGCCCGCGTTCACGAACGTCACGTCCGAGTTCAAGATCGAGCAGCAGCTAACCGCCGCCGTTGTCAGCGAGGTGCTGCAACGCACGCGATACCAAGTCGTCAGCCGCCCCGACGAAGCGGACGCCACGCTCGTCGGTAGGGTAATGCTGTTCGACGCGATTCCGCAGAACTTCGACCCCTCGACCGGTCGAGCTACAGCCGTTATGACCGTCACCCGGGTTCACGTTGCCCTCTACGACCGTGCGGACGGAAGCGTGCTGTACACCAACCCGGACATGGTCCACCGAGAGAACTACGAGGTCAGCGACGATCCCGAAGCCTACGTGAACGAACGCGATGCCGCGATCGAGCGCGCCAGCCGATCCATGGCCGCTTCTCTCGTATCGGCCGTGCTCTCGGGTTTCTGAAGGCCGTTCGTGCAGGCCCGTTCCCGCAGGCGCCAACCTGCGGTATTGTTTCATTGGCCGGGTCGGTATGGTCATCGGGCCGCTTCGAGCGGTCTGACGAACAGTTGAGGGGGGGAACATGGCGCACAGGATTCTCTTGGTGGAGGACGAGTTCAGCCTGCGCTTGGCCCTGACAGATCGGCTCAGGGCGGCGGGCCACCATGTCGACACCGAAGAGAATGGTCCCGCAGCGCTGCGCGCCGCCTCCAACGGAGGCTACGACCTGATAATCCTCGACCTCATTCTCCCCGGAATGGACGGTCTTGAGGTGTGCCGGGACTTGCGCAAGCGGCGCATCCACACGCCGGTGCTGATGCTTACTGCCCGCACGATGCTGGAGGACAAGCTGCGCGGCTTCCAGTGCGGCGCCGACGACTACCTCACCAAGCCGTTCGACGTGCCCGAGCTTGAGGCCCGCGTGCGGGCCTTGCTTCGTCGCGGGCCGCCGTCGCCGCGATCGGCGCTGCGAATCGGCCGCATGTTCAAGTTCGGAGACGTCGTCGTAGATACCGAGCGGTCCGTGGTCACCGTTGCAGGAGATGTCGTCACACTGTCGGCAAAGGAGTATGATCTCCTGCTTTACCTGCTGAAGAACGCTGGCAAGCCGGTCAAGCGCGCGGACCTGTTGCGAAACGTCTGGAATTCGGACACCCCGACTCCCACGCGGACCGTCGATGTCCATGTCGGCTGGCTCCGAAAGAAGATTCGGGACGACCCCAAGAATCCGCGCTGGATCCGGACCGTCTACGGAGTGGGCTACCAGTTCGTGGCTAACTGAGAGCATGGGAGCCCCCCACGCGCCGGCAGCGCGGACGCCGGGCCAGCCCCGGCAAGACGAGGAGCGGCGCTGACGTGGCCGACGCTGCGGACGGTTCGAAACTTGGGGCGCGATGCCGGCGCGCGGGATCGAGGGCGTGGGGAGCGTTCCGGAGACGCGTGTCGCGAGACACTGTCCTGCTGATCTTCGCCTGCGTTAGCGGCCTCAGCGCGCTGATCTACCTGCAACTGTCATGGATCGGCGCTGCTCGGGACTCCCGTCGCACAGTCCTGAACGACGCATTCTCTAAGGCCATGCAGGAGCTAGCGGACGGCGTCAGGCAAGACGCCTTGCAGATGCTGCTGCTATTCCGCACCTCCACGGCACTTGATGTCATGGATTCGGCCGGTGCCGCGGTCGAACTTCACGAGTTCTGGGCGGAGGACGCCGCTTGGGCACCCGCCCTGAAACGGACGCTCTTGTTCGACCTTCCCGCAGAAGCCGGAGCGCCGACCGGCCTGCGCGTCCTCGAGACAGAGACGGGGACCCTTCGGACCGCGGAATGGCCTCGCGACCTGCTTGGCCTCGAGCCCAAGCTCCTCACCTTTTGGTCGCGGTACGGGGATACTGCGAACCCGCGCTGGTTCGCGACCTGGATGGTGTACCCGGACCACTCAGTCATTGCCCGCCCGCTAATGCTCTCGCCCAGTCGGCCTGGCGGCCTGCCCCGGGTGAGAGGGCACCTCATCTTGCAGGTCGACTTCGAGTACCTTGCCGAGAAGATCGTGATGAATCGGCTGCGCCGGGATCGTTCGGGCTTGGACGAGCAGATCCCGTACGAGGTGGCCCTGATCTGGGGTCGCGAAGTCGTGCAGGTCTTCCGCCCGATCGCCACTGCCAATGCCTCCGCTTTGGCCGGAGGTGGCAGGCAGGGCATGTGGCAGTACGAGATCGGCCCACGCCGGTCCATGGCTGAAGTGTCTTGGCTAGAAGACGCCGACTGGAGGCAAGCGCTGGTGTTGCCCGACGGCTACGTTTCACCGACTGCGGTCAGTAAGGGGGCGACCCAGAGAGCGTGGCTGGCACCTTTCGCCGGCACGTACCGGCCACCGGGCGATCCCGCAGAACTGGTCCAGTTCGCTCCAGGCCGGAGCGGTGCGCGGATTCCGCTTCGCCCGCGTATCTACCTATCGAGCGAGCGTCAGCACCGGCTGGAATTGGCCTCCCATCGGCTCAGCGGTGCCGTGGACGATGCCGTGGCCCAGCAGTACTGGTGGAACGCCATCACCAGCCTCGGCGTCCTGGCCTTGCTGGGGATCGCCATCGCACTGGTCGCGACAGGAGCACGCCGGGCCTCGAGGCTGGCCGAGATGCGCATGGCCTTCGTCGCGAACGTGTCACACGAACTGCGCACACCCGTGGCATCGATGCGGGTGATCGGTCAGAACATCGCCGACGGCTTGGTCGGAAGCGACCGCCGCCTCCTGCGCTACGGCGAACTGGTTCGGGATCAAGCCAAGCGCCTGGGCCAGATGATCGAGGACACGCTGCTTCTCGCCCGGATCGAGTCGGGCGAGAAGCCCCTAGATCTGCAGTCCGTGGCTGTCGGTCCCGTGATACGCGAGGCGATCGCGCACGTCCGACCGCTGATCGAGCGCACCGGGTTCGATCTGGAGTGCGTCATTCCGGAGGGCCTGGCGAACGTGCAGGCCGACTCGAACGCACTGCGCCAGTCCCTCTCGAACCTGCTCACGAACGCGGTGAAGCATGCCTCGGAGGGACGCTGGCTGAAGGTCGAGGCGGGCGGGGACGCGGGTGAGCACCCCGGCCACGTCGAGATCCGGGTCCACGATCGGGGACCCGGAATCGACCCGACAGATGCAAGGCGTGTGTTTGAGCCGTACTACCGCTCGGGCCGCGCCATACGCGGTGCGGTCCCGGGATCGGGCATGGGCCTGAGCCTGGCGAGCGACTTGGTCCGAATGATGGGCGGACGGCTTGCGTTGCAGAGCGATCCGGGCCGCGGGAGCGTCTTCACGATTCGGCTGCCGGTTGCCCGGCGCGAGCGTCCCGAGAACGCTTGACCTCCTGCTCCGGTGGGTGGTAGCATGACCCTAGGCGCCCCGCTGCAGCGCGGGGCGTGGCGTATCATGCCAGTTCGGCAGCAACCCGGCCTTGCTCAGCTCGGCCGCTGGTCACCGACTGGTCCCCGTACAGCCGGAGGCTCCTCTTGGGCGGGTCGCAGGGCGCTTGGCGCCGAGTCTCCCGCCCCGCGGATTCCTATCCATCTCGTCGCTGTACCCAGCCCCGGCCGGGCGTCCCCCTTCGGCTGTTGAGGGGGCGCGCGCCGGGGCGGGAATGCTCCGGGGCGGGGGCTGGCTTCACTCTGTCCCGGGAACACGACTAGCGGATGATGGAAGCTGGGGAAGCTGAGCGGGGGATTCTCAACATGCAAAAACTGAGCGGGGCGCAGATCCTGATCGAGAGCCTGGTTCGCGAAGGGGCCGAGGCGGTCTTTGGCTATCCCGGCGGCGTGACGCTGCCGGTGTACGACATTCTTTACTCCCACCCGCTGCGCCATGTTTTGGTGCGGCACGAGCAAAACGCGGCGTTTGCGGCGCAGGGGTATGCCCGCGCCACTGGCAAGGCCGGAGTGTGCATGGCCACGTCGGGGCCCGGCGCAACAAACCTGACCACAGGGCTTGTCGATGCGCTCCTGGACTCCATCCCGGTCGTCGCAATCACCGGGCAGGTGCCGCAGGCGCTGATCGGCAGGGACGCCTTCCAAGAGGCGGACACGTTCGGCATTTCACGATCGGCAACCAAGCACAACTACTTGGTCAAGGACGTCCGCGAGGTGGCACAGACGGTGCACGAGGCGTTTCACATCGCTGTCAGCGGCCGTCCCGGGCCGGTGCTGATCGACATCACCAAAGACGTCCTGCTCGGCAAGACGTCCTATAGCGAGGATCAGCCGATGGCGCCGCTGCGCGGCTACCGCCCCGAGGCGGAGCCAGACGAGGAGGAGATCGAGCAGGCAGTGCGGTTCCTGTGGAACGCCGAACGGCCCTACATCTACGCCGGAGGCGGGGTCATCTCGTCCGGCGCGAGCCGGGAACTGGTGCGCCTTTCCGAGATCCTGGAGGCCCCGCTGGCGCACACGGTCATGGGTCTCGGGGCGATGCCGAGCGAGCATCCCAATTTCATATCCATGCTGGGAATGCACGGCAGCTACGCGGCCAACATGGGCATCACTGAGTGCGATGCCCTCATCGGCCTCGGCGTGCGATTCGACGATCGCGTCACCGGCCGCTTAGACAAGTTCGCGCCGCACGCGCAGGTCCTGCACGTCGACATCGATCCTGCCGAAATCAACAAGAACCGCCGCGCCGACCTCGGAATTGTGGGAGACGCCAGGACCGTCCTGCAGCGGCTCAACGAAGCCTTGGAGAGCACTCGCGAGTCACTCGGCGGCGTCCGCCGCCGGGAGAGGCTCGCGTGGATGGCCCACATCCGGGAAATGAAGCGGCAACACCCGTTCACGTTCACGCCGTCGGACGAGGAGATCAAGCCGCAGGTCCTGATGAGGAAGCTGGACCGTATCGCAGGCGGCGACGCCATCGTGACGGTGGACGTGGGCCAGCACCAGATGTGGGCGGCCCAGCTGATGCGGTTCAATAAGCCGCGCCTCTGGCAATCGTCCAGCGGTCTGGGCTCGATGGGATTCGGCGTGCCGGCAGCAGTAGGGGCGAAGTTCGCGCGGCCGGAGAAGCTGGTCATGGCGATTGTGGGGGATGGGGGGTTCATGATGTCGATCCCCGAGTTGGGGACGATTGCAGCGAACCGCTTGCCTGTGAAGATCATCGTCATGAACAACAACAGCCTCGGAATGGTGCGCCAGTGGCAGGAGCTGTTCTACGACCGGCGCTACAGTGAGGTCTTCATCGAGGCCTTCCCCGACGCCCACTTGCTCGCCGCCGCGTTCGGGCTGTCCGGGGGAACGGTGGCCGATCCGGCAGATCTGGACCGGGCACTGGACACGGCCTTCTCCGACCCGGGGCCGTATCTGCTCAACGTCCAGGTGACGCCCGAGGAGTGCGTGTATCCGATGGTTCCGGCCGGCGGTGCGGTCAGCGACATGATCATGGAGCCCGCCGCTGAACCTGTCGGTGCGGCCGCTGGCGACTAGGGGGCGGAATGCAGCAGCTGATTTCTCTCCTGGTCGAGAACAAGCCTGGCGCCCTGATGCGCGTCGCAGGTGTGCTCACGTCGCGTGGCTACAACATTGAAAGCCTGACGGTCGCCAAGGCCTTGGACCCCACCCTCTCGATCATGACGATCGTCGCCGAGGTCGGCGAGACGGGGCGAGACCTGCTGATCAAGCAGATCAGCCGCTTGGTCAACGTGATCAAGGCCGTGGACCTGACCCAGTCTCGCGCCGTCCGGCGCGAGATGGTGCTGATCAGGGTGTACGTCGAGGGTGCCCGGCGCGCTGCTCTGCTGACGGAGGCCCAGATCTTCCGCGCCCACGTCGTGGACGCCTCGCAAACCTCGTACATGATCGAGGCCACCGGGTCCCCAGACAAGCTTGACGCGCTGATTTCCCTGCTGCGGTCGTACGGGCCGATCGAGGTGGTTCGCTCCGGAGCCATGGCCATGGCCCGCTCGAAGCACAACAAGCTGCCCGTGCCCTACTTCAGCGAGACAACCCAGGCCGGCTAGCCGGCGCTGCTACGAGACCCCAGGAGCGAACTGTCCCATGCCCGCAACCATCTACTACGAGCCAGACGGCGACCTGAACTTGCTCAAAGGCAAGAAGATCGCAATCATCGGCTACGGCAGCCAAGGCCACGCCCACGCACTCAATCTCCAGGAGAGCGGGCTGGACGTGGTGGTCGGCCTCTACCGGGGCTCCAAGTCCTGGCCCAAGGCGGAGCGCGCCGGGCTGGAGGTGGCTACGGTGGCGGAGGCCAGCAAGGCCGCCCAAGTGGTCATGATCTTGCTGCCCGACCACATCCAGCCCGATCTGTACCGTCGAGAGATCGAGCCTCACCTCGACCCTGGCGACACGATGATGTTCGCGCATGGGTTCTGCATCCACTGGAAAGAGATCACCCCGCCGGCAGGCGTGGACGTTTCGATGATCGCTCCCAAGGCGCCGGGCCACAGGGTCCGTGAGCTGTTCGTCGAGGGGGTTGGAGTGCCGGGCCTAGTTGCTGTCGACCAGGACGTTTCCGGCCGGGCCAAGCAACAGGCCTTGGCTTACGCCCTCGGGCTAGGGTGCCTGAAGGCCGGCGTCATCGAGACAACCTTCAAGGAAGAGACCGAAAGCGACCTATTCGGGGAACAGACAGTCCTGTGCGGCGGGTGCTCGGAACTGATCCGCGCTGGTTTCCAGACCTTGGTGGACGCCGGCTATCAGCCTGAGATCGCCTATTTCGAGTGTCTGCACGAGCTCAAGCTGATTGTTGACCTGATCTACGAAGGCGGCCTGAGCTACATGCGCTACTCGGTCTCCGACACCGCTGAGTACGGCGACTACACGCGTGGCCGACGGATCGTGAATGAAGACGTCCGTGAGCGCATGCGCGAAGTCTTGGCCGAGATCCAGTCCGGAAGGTTCGCGCGGGAATGGATGGACGAGAACCGGGCCGGCAGGGAACGCTTCCTTGCCACGCGCCGAGAACAGGAGAGCCAGCTCATTGAGGATGTCGGTTCGAAGCTGCGGGCGATGATGCCCTTCCTGCGCAAGGAAAAGCCCGAATCCACGCCGCTGGCCCCTGGAACGGCAGACTGACGCAGCCGGGGGACGTGCGATGAGAGTATTTGCCTACGACACCACGCTGCGAGACGGCACGCAGGGAGAGCACGTCTCTTTCTCGGTCGACGACAAGCTGGCCATCGCGCGGCGCCTCGACGACATCGGGATCGACTACATCGAAGGCGGCTGGCCGGGCTCGAACCCGCGCGACGAGGAGTTCTTCGATCGGGCTAAGGCGGGCCTGCGCCTGCGCCACGCGCGCTTGGTGGCCTTCGGATCCACGCGGCATGTCGCGAACGCGGTTGAGCATGATCCCAACGTGCGCAAGCTCGTGGAGTCCGAGACGCCGGCGGTCGCAATCTTCGGCAAGAGCTGGAGGCTGCACACAGAGCAGGCCCTGCGCGTGAGCGAGCGGCAGAACTTGGAGATGATCCGCTCGACCGTGGCGCACCTTAAGGCGCTGGGCCGGGAGGTTATCTATGACGCGGAGCACTTCTTCGACGGCTTCGAGTCGGACCCCGACTTTGCCCTGCGCACTCTTGATGCGGCCTACGCCGCAGGGGCGGACAGCCTGGTCCTGTGCGACACCAACGGCGGCACGCTCACGGCGCGGCTGGGCGAGATCGTCGCCGAGGTTCGCAGACGGTTCGACGGCGTGATCGGCATCCACACGCACAACGATTCGGACCTCGCGGTGGCCAACGCGGTCACCGCGGTCGAGCTCGGCGCCACGCACGTGCAGGGCACGGTGAACGGCTACGGCGAGCGCTGCGGCAATTGCAACCTGGTCTCCACAATCTGCAATCTTGAGCTCAAGCTCGGGCACACCGTGATCGGGCAGGAGAACGTCGGCAAGCTGACCGGTCTGGCCAACTACGTCGCCGAGACCGCCAACCTCTCCTTGGCCAACGGCGCCGCGTTCGTCGGCAAGAGCGCCTTCGCCCACAAGGGCGGCATTCATGTCAGCGCCGTGCTGCGCGAGAAGACGACCTACGAGCATGTCGAGCCGGAGCGGGTCGGAAACCAGCGCCGCGTGCTTGTGAGCGACCTTTCCGGGCGCAGCAACATCACCTTCAAGCTGCGCGAGCAGGGGTGGGACGATTTGCTCACGCCGGAGGCGCGCAAGCGCCTGCTGAAGCGCATCAAGCGCATGGAATTCGACGGATACGAGCTGGAGTCGGCCGATGGGTCGTTCGAGCTTCTCGTCCGCGAGGCCGTCACGGCCGGTTTCGAGCCGTTCCGCCTCGAGACGATGGAGATGTCGCTGCGCAAGTCCGGGAGGGAGCACTCTTGGTGTGAGGTGGTGATGTCGGTGTCGACCCCGGACGGCGCCGTGCGGGCCCGCGTTGGGGCTTCCGGCCCGTTCGACGCAATGGCCGGGGCGCTGCGGCAGTGCCTCTCGGCGAGCTATCCCGAGGTGGCAGACATCCGCTTGGTGGACTACAAGGTGCGCGTGCTGGACCCGGGAAAGGGAACGGCCGCCAAGGTGCGCGTGCTGATCAACTGGGCGGACGACGCCTCGGACTGGACGACGGTGGGCGTCTCCGACGACGTGCTCGAGGCCAGTTGGAACGCGCTGCGCGACTCCGTCCGGTTGGAGCTGCTGCGAGCCCAGGAGGCCGCACCTGCCCTGAGCGGTTAGCTGTCCTTGGGCCGGCGCTGCTCCTGAACCCTCGAGCGTGCCGAGCGGATCGCCGCCAGCCGTCGGCGGATGCGGTCTTCGATGCCCCTGTCCGTGGGCTCGTAGTAACGTCGGTGGCGGAGCTCGTCCGGGAGGCAGGACATCGCCACGACCGCCCCCTCGAAACTGTGCGCATGCTCGTAGCCCGCGCCGTATCCCTGCTCGCGCATCAGCCTCGTGGGGGCATTGCGCAGGTGCAGCGGGACGTCTGCTGAGGGCCCCGAGCGCACGTCGGAGCGCGCATCGTTGAGGGCCTTGTACACCGCGTCGGACTTCGGTGCGACTGCCAGGTAGACGGCCGTCTGCGCCAGGAACAGGTCGCCCTCCGGCTCTCCGACGAGCCGGAACGCATCCACGGCCGCCGCGGCCATCTCGAGCGCTCTCGGGTCTGCCAGGCCGATGTCCTCGCTCGCCATGCGAACCAAGCGGCGGCCAATGTAGATCCGGTCCTCGCCGGCCTCCAGCATGCATGCGAGCCAGTAGAGCGCTGCGTCGGGATCGCTTGAGCGCACCGACTTGTGCAGGGCCGAGATCAGGTCGAAGTGGCGATCCCCCGCCTTGTCGTAGCGGGGCAGCCGGCGCTGGAGGACGTCGGCGAGGAGCTCCTCGGTCGCTTGCCCGCCATCGGTCGCGCGCGCCAGACGGTCTAGCGCCAGCAGCGCCACCCGCGCATCGCCGCCCGCGTGGATGGCGATGGAGTGCAGCAGGGCCTCCGGTACGTCTGCGCCCAGCCCGGCAATGCCCCGCTCGGAATCCAGCAGCGCTGTGCGCTGCAACCCCACGAGATCCCCTACGGAGAGCGGCTGGAGCGTGTAGACCTTTGCTCGCGACAGGAGCGCGGCGATGACCTCGAAAGACGGGTTCTCCGTAGTTGCGCCGATCAGGATGATGTCGCCCCGCTCAACGTACGGCAGGAACGCATCCTGCTGGACCTTGTTGAATCGGTGGATCTCGTCCACGAAGACGATGGTTCTCCTCCCGGCCCGCCGCTGGCGTGCGGCGTCGAGCAGGACGGCGCGCACGGCCCGGATGCTGCTCATGACTCCGCTGAACGCGACGAACTCGCACTTGGTCTCGGAGGCGATAACGCGTGCCAGGGATGTCTTGCCTACGCCCGGAGGCCCCCACAGGATCATTGAGTCCAGTGCGTCAGCCTCGATCTGCCGGCGCAGGGGACTACCTGTGGCGAGCAGATGGCGCTGGCCGACGAATTCGCGGAGGCTGCGGGGTCGCATGCGCTCCGGCAGGGGCCGGTCGGCATCGGGTCGCTCCTGCTCCTGAAGCGTGCCGAAGAGGTTCACGGAACGGCCGACCTTCGGGCCGACTCATACAGCACGACGGCCGCTGCGATCCCCGCGTTTAGCGACTCCACCGAGTGGGTCGGGATCACGACGCGCTCGGCAGCATCAAGCAGCGGGGGCCTAACGCCGTGGGTCTCGGAGCCCACGACCACGGCCGTTGGACCGGAGAAGTCGATTCCGGCTAGGGACGTGCCGTCGCCGGCCGCCAGCGCGAGAAGGCGGCAGCCATGGCTGGCAACAAGCCCGAGGAGCTGGTCCGTCCCGATCCTGCTCAAGTGAGGCAGCCGGAACATGGAACCCGCCGCCGCCCTCAGGCATTTGGGGTTGGTGGGAGCCGCGGAGCCCGACAGGAAGACGATGCCCGAGGCGCCGAAGGCCTCGGCCGATCGCGCGATCGTGCCGGCGTTGCCGGGGTCCTGGACAGCGTCCAGGACGATCGTCAGCCCTTGCAGCACTTCCCCTGGGGTCCACGACGGCAAGCGGACCAAGCTCAGCACACCCTGCGAGCGGGCTGTCGTGGCGACGTCCTGGAACAGTCCGTCCGCCACCGGGTGGACCGGGATGCCGCGGTGCGGCGGAATGGTGGCCTCGGCCCGCTGGAGAGCGCTCTCGGCGGCGAACACGCGCTGCACTTGGGCGCTCGACCTCAGGGCCTCCTGCAACAGATGGGGGGATTCCGCGAGCGTCCAGCCGCCGGAGACGGTCGTGCCTCGCGTCGCGGCGAGCCGCAGCTGCCTGATCCACTTGTTGGTTCGGCTTGTGATCGTCGTCTGTCTGTACGGCACCAGCGTCCGGCCCTTGCCCGGTCTCCCAGCGTATTATGGTCACCGATGCCCGGCTTGCTGAGGCTCGCCGTGCGCCCAGCCCAGCCTAGCGCGGATGCGGTGCGCGAGGCGGTGCGCCAAGTGAGGCACGGGCGGATCGTCGCGGCACCGACCGACACACTCTACGGACTGCTGGCGGACGGTAGGAGCAATTCTGCGGTGGCGAGGGTCTTCCGCGCTAAGCGGAGGCCGCGCGATAGCCCGGTCCCGCTGCTCTTGGAGTCCACGGCCGCGGTCCGCCGGGTCGCGGTGGAGCTACCGCGCGCGTTCAATTGCCTGGCCGACGCTTTCTGGCCAGGAGCGCTGACCATCGTTGTTCCGGCCGGGCCGAGCGTTCCAGAGCTCGTGACCGGCGGGAGAGGATCCGTCGCAGTCCGGGTGCCGCGGTCGGCCCTGATCCGCGCGATCGCCCGGCAGGCCCGGCGTCCTTTGACCGGAACGAGCGCCAACCTGTCCGGTAGGAAGCCGCCGCGAACTGCCGCCGGTGTGGCTGCCCAGATCGGGCCGGGCCTCGCGCTCCTGCTTGATGGCGGTCCCGTCCTGCGTGCCGTTCCCTCTACGATCGTTGCCCTGACGGGTCAGCGGCCGGCTGTCCTGCGGGACGGGGTGGTTGGGCGTGCGCGGATAGACGCAGTGCTGCGGCGTGCCCTGGGGAACGGGCTGCCGTGAGCGCAAGGTGCAGAGCAGCACGCGGATAGCGGTGGCGTCGCGCCCGGCCGCAACCTTCTTGAGTCACGCCGCGCCTATATGCCCTAGGCCACAGGAGGGATCGCGAGATGATTTCAAGAAGAACTTTTGCCATCGGCATGCCGCTTGGGGCGGTCACTGCGAACAGGCTGCGCGCCGAGGGGCCCGACGGCAAATGGGTCGGCGAGGCGCCCGGCCCGCAGGGACCGATGCCATTCGAGCTGGAGCTCAAGGCTGATGGCGACACTCTCACGGGCACGGTCTCGGCTGGTCCGGCCTGCCCTTGCCCCATAAGTCACGAGCGGGGCTCCTGCTGAGACGCGGCTAG
>JAPPMC010000253.1 GCA_028819235.1 Bryobacterales bacterium | reverse complement strand
ACCAGCTCAATCGACGCGCCGCGTTAAACCGCATCAAACATTGAATCTGCCTGCTCGAAGGCAGGGGGCTCCGGTCGTGCTACAGTGCCGCCCTGATGACCCCGATCTTATTCTCCGTGAGCTACTCCGGATCTTGGGGGCAGGCCTGCCTCGATCTGTACGAGTTCGTGGACAAGGCCGCCGAGCTCGGATTTGAGGGCGTGATGCTTGGGGGAAAGCGCCCCCACCTGAGCCCGCTGGACTGGGACAGCGCCCGGCGGGCGGCCCTACGCCGCCGGATCGAGGCTGCCGGCCTCACCGAGGTCGTTGTGGCCGCTTACAACAACTTCACCGCAGACCTTGATCACGGCGAGTCGCCGATGCGCGAGATCCAGATCGCGCATGTTGCAGATCTCGCCCGGATCGCGGCCGATCTGGGCGGATCCAAGGTCCGCGTGTTCACCGGATACCAACATCCCGCTTCGCCGTATCATGACCAGTTCCAGATGGTCGTCGGCTGCCTGCAGGAATGCTCACGCCGAGCCGCAGAGCACGGAGTCACGCTGGCTGTCCAGAACCATCACGACATCGCAGTCGACCACCGGTCGCTGAAAGATCTGCTCGAAGCGGTCAGCCACCCAAACTGTATGGCGGCGTTTGACGCTTGGTCCCCGGCCCTCCACGGAACGGATCTCGGAACCGCGGCTAGTGCGATGGCCCCGATGACGACCCACACGACCGTGGCGGACTACCAGCTGAGGCCTCGTTTCCGCTACGAGCCGGAAGCCGTCAGCTACTCGAAGTTGCAGCCCTACTCCCAAGCTGTGCCGATGGGCGATGGGTTCCTGGACTATCGGGCATTCTTCGCTGGGCTGCAGGCAGGGGGGTTCAGCGGCACGGTGGCCTATGAGATGTGCTCTCCGCTGCTCGGCGGAGGATCGCTGGAAAACCTCGACCGGCACGCGAGGTCGTTCCTGAGGTTCGTTGAATCGCTGTCCTGATCGGAAACAGGACTGCATGGCGGCACGGCGCCGGCAACCGACCTCTCCGGGTTCTCGCCGGAACTGAGCACGGGAACAGTGTGCCCAGTTCCGGCGCCCTCCGGGCTCAGCAGATGATCTTGAGCGCCAGCTGCGTCTGCCTGGGCAGATTCGCCTGGGCCGCTACCCTGCCGAAGCCGCCTCTCGCGACCTGTGTGCCGGGGTTGTTGAAGATCGGGTGGTTGAATGCGTTGAACCACTCGGCCCGGAACTGCACCGTCAGGCGCTCACGGTACTTGAAGTTCTTGAAGATCGAGAAGTCCAGCGACTGGACGAAGTCAGCCCTGAGGTTCGGGTGCACACGGCCCAGCGTGCCGAACGTGAAGCGCTGGGGGACCGAAAACTGGTCCGTGTCAAACCATGTCTCGTCGGATCGAGGTTGTTGAGGTTGATTCTGGCGTCGCGGCCCGTCCTGTCGGCGAACTGACGGTCTCCGAAGGAGAAGCTTGCCGCGATTCCCAACACTGACTAGCCACGATGGACCCTTTCTCCTTGATTGCTGGAAGTGGGAACCGTGCTGCAGGAAAGGCATCGTCGGCCACGATAGACTCCGTTCGCCAAGCGGACGCTCGCGCAGTATCGCGAGACTGATTAGCACACGGCTCCGAGCCCACAAGCTCTTGATCACCAAGTCGCCGGGCCCGCACAATCTATGGCTCGACTACTACTTGGCCTTGAGCTTTGTGACGGTCGCAAACAGGCTGCGTACGACGCGCCGATGCAAAGCCGCGGTCAGCAGTTTCTCTGTATCCGTTGCCGATCGTGTATCGACGGCAGTGCAGATCTTTGGCACGCAATAGGCGCCAGCGTCCAGGAATTTAACCCAGCCACCCGAGGCCGGTGTCGCGCATCTTGGGATAGAGCTTCAGGCTGGTTGTCACGGCAACATTCGAAGAGCTGTTGGCGCCCGGCGCTCTTGGGAACTCCGAGATGAGCGGCTACATCGGTCACGATCCCGTCTAAGGTCCCCAGCCGCAGTTTGCGGTGCGAGGGCACGGCCACGCTGTGCCGGTCTGTGCCGGCAGTCCGCATGGCGGTCATGTGACTGCCCTTCTTGCGGGTGACGCGGTAGCCGGACCGACGCTCGAGTCGCCTCGCGAGATCCCGCCCTGAGAGATCTCGCGGCAATCTCATACGGCGATGGCCTCTTTCCTCATGAAGTGCGGTCGAATCAGCTTGGGTGCCTCCTGGTCGCCAAAGTGGCAGAGCACCGCGTCCCTGACCATCTCCTTCAGGTCGTTCCAGTCCTCGCCTTGGGTAAAGACGCTGTGGCCGAGCGCACGAGCGTTGTAGCCTCCCTCGGGGGCTTCCGTCACTTCGAAGATGATTTCATCCGGTCCATTGGCTCCGGTCATTCGTACTCCATTCCGGCGCAGCCGTGCGCGTTCGCGTTCGTTCCGCCCTCACTTCTCATGCTCCGGGTCCTTCGGCGTGCCGACCTGCGGAGAAAGTTTCGCCTGACGGGACGCCTTTGGCCAGAATTCCCTCGAGCGATCGTTGGGGCTGCCGCTCCACCACAAGGATATCCGCCTGAATCTCCTCCGGCATCCGTATCGGCTCCAGATTGTAGAAGGACCGGTTGAAGCTCACTTCGCAACCGATCTTCATAATCTTCCGGACGCACCAGAATTCCTCGGCGTTGGGAAGCACTCGCGCCTCAGATACCCCTCGGTCCGGCCTTCCTCCCGATGCGGGAGCTGGGAGATGTCCCGAAGTCGGGATCGGGCTCGTACTCCACCACACGGTGCGTGAGCCCTTTCTCGCCCTGGCGCGGCTTCCGTATTGGGTTGGTGGCAGTGCCATGCCTAGGCTGCCTCGCGAGCACCGGCTCGGCTCGCTCATCCCGGTCCGCCAATCGCGCTTGGAACATCTTCTTCCGCTTTGCCGAGAGCTGCGCACCGCGACACAAAATGTCTGCTTTGACCGCTTCCGGAAGAGCGCCGGATTCGAAGCTAAGACCACGGCCGAGAGCTTCGGCAACGCGACCCATGACATTGGCGAGCCGCTCCTCGCGATTGGCGGAGGACCATGCATAGACCTCTTCGCATCGCTTCCCCGACGACTCCCGGGCCAGCCGCGGCGGCTGCTCCACCGACCCCTGCCTGTAACCGAAGGCCTCGCTATTCGTACTTAGTTCTGCCCACTCTCCTCTGAATCGAGGATCGTCCGGCAGGTCCTCTCGATGTCCTCCGGAATGGACTCGTAGTCTCAGATCCCCAAGGATCTTCCTTAGCGAACGGACCAACTCGTCGCGCCGATCAGCTGCACGTTGCCCCACCGCTGCTCCAGCTTCCGGTTCGTGAGCCCGTACGTGTTGGTAGCGATGCCAGTGTTGTAGAACACGTTGAGCGGCACAGCGAGGATCGCCTGGAGCCAGTCATTCTCGATCATCCAACGGCCAATATTGCTCTCGCCCTGCCTGTCCAATGTGGTGAAGGGCGAACTGCCGTTATGGATCTTGGCAATGCGGCTCCCGAGCCTAATCCCCTGCTTCATCTTGGGGAGCTTGTAGGCCAAGGAGAGCATCCGGCTCTCGCTGGAGCGGGTGACTAGGGAATACTCCGGATCGCCTGCATGCTCGATCACGACTCCGTGGTCGCGCATCTCCTTCTTGCCGCCAAAGTCATCCCGGTCGGTCTTCCATCTCTCAAGTCTCGAACGCGACGCCGAGTTCTGCGAGCCGCATTGTATGGCGGCAATTGAGGCTTGGTCCCCGGCCCGCCGCGGATCGGAACTCGGGACTGCGGCTCGGGCGATGGCCCCGATCACGAGCCATACCACCGCAGCGGCCCATCAGCTGAGGCCGCGATTCCGCTACGAGCCGGTAGCGGTCAGCCACTCGTCGCGGCAACCCTACATTCAAGGCGTGCCGACGGTCGACTGCATTGTGCACTACCAGCGCATGCTGCTCTGGGCTGCAGAGCGGAGAATTGGGCGACGCGGTGGCCTATGAGATGGACTCTCTGCTGCTGGGAGGCGGCTCGATGCAGAACTTCGACCCCACGACTCGGGGTCGTTCCTGAGAAGCCATTGAATCGCTGTCCTGGTCGGAAACAGGACTGCATGGCGGCACGGAGCCGGCAACCGACGTTTCCGGGTTCTCGCCGGAACTGGGCACGGGCAAAGCGTGCCCAGTTACGGCGCCGTCCGGGCTCAGAAGATGATCTTGAGCGCCAGTTGCGTCTGCCTAGGCAGATTCGCCTGTCCCGCTATCCTTCCGAAGCCACCTCTCCCGACCTGCGTGCCGGGGTTGTTGAAGATCGGGTGATTGAATGCGTTGAACCACTCGGCCCGGAACTGCACCGTCAGGCGCTCCCGGTACTTGAAGTTCTTGAAGATCGAGAAGTCCAAAGACTCGACGAAGTCAGCCCTGAGGTTCGGATGCACACGGCCCAGCGTGCCGAACGTGAAGCGCTCGGGGATCGAGAACTGGTCCGTGTCGAACCATGTCTCGGTCGTCGGATCGAAGTTGTTGTGATCGACCCTGGCGTCGCGGCCCGTCGTGTCGGGGAACTGTCGGCCTCCGAAGGAAAAGCTGGTGTTCCCGGGCACGCTAAAGCGAAGCGGCAACCCGCTGTTCAGGGTCATGATGCCATTGATCTGCCACTGGCCCAAGATTGTGTTCAGCACGCCGGACCAGCCGCTCCCGAATCGCTTTCCCTGGCCGAACGGCAGCTCGTAGGTCGAGCTTGTGATGAGACGGTGGCGCTGGTCGTACGGGGAAATCGACCTGTCGCAGCGCCTGCAGTAGTAATTCCGCCACAGCGCTGAAGTCCAGGCATTGTCGCTACCGTCCGAGATGAGCTTCGAGAACGTGTAGGCAACAACGGCGTTCCCGCCTCCTTCGAACCGCTTCGTGAACTTGGCCTGCATCGAATGGTAGGACGTGTTACCCCACCCAGGCGCCGAGGCCACAGCCCCGGGGTACTGCGGGTACGGCGTCATGAGCTGGCCGCGCTGGACTCTCGGCCGCGACATGACGCCTGCCGGAACGAGCCCGTGCAACGGGTTGTCGACAAGGTCCAAAATCCCGGAATCCGGGTTGATGTGGACCGGGTCGAGCTGGTCCCTTTGCCATCCATGGCGGAACGGAACGTGGGTGCCCTTGTTGCCGGCGTAGGCTACCTCGATGGCCATCCGCGGGCCAAACTGCTGCGCGATCGTGAAGTTCCACTGCTGGTTGTACGGCGTGCGCATCAGCGACGGGATCGGCCCGTTCGCGCTCAGGCCGTTCCCCGCCAACATCCCGCCACTGGCACCCTCGGGCAGAATGACACCGTCCGGCATCGGATTCCGGAGCAGGTTGTTTGGAGTAACGCCATCCAGCGAGGCGAGCCAAGGGGTGGTGGTAGCGAAGGGCGACGTGGGGTAGTAGTTGGCGCCCCACGGAGCCATGGCGTAGAACATGCCGTACCCGATCCGGACCACCGTGCCTGAGAACGCCTGATAGGCCAGACCCAGCCGCGGGCCGAAATTGTTCCACTCGGGGTTGCGGAGGTTGCGCCCCGTCGGAAGGTCCACTCCAGCGAAGCGCCATCCGCCCCGGAGGTCAAGGCCTGAGGGTTCGGCCAGCGGGCTGCGGACATCGGGGTCGAAGATCGAGAACCGATCATATCGTTCCGTCAGTCCAGTCTCCGCATCCCAGCGCACGCCGAGGTTCAGCGTGAGCTTCCTGGAGACCTTCCAGTCGTCCTGGATGTAACCGCCGAAGGACTTGCTCGAGAATGCGGGCCGAATGCGGTTGTTGATCCTGCCGCTAGCGCCGGTGCCCAGCAGGAAGGAGGCGTAGCCGAAACCTGCATTCGCGGAGACCCTGCGTGGGTCCGGTCCTTGGGTCATTCCCGCGGTGAACTGGTAGAACATCTGCCAGGACGCTTGCATATGGTTGATCAGGTTGACGCGCCACTCGCCGCCGGCCTTGATGCTGTGGCTGCCAATGACCTTCGAGTAGGTGGCGTTGAGCGTGTGGGACATGTTGGCGGACCGGAAGTTCCAGTGGTGCCGGAGGCCTGGAGCCGTCATCTCCGCGATGTTGAATTCCGGGAACACCAGCAGGTCCGCCCCGTTCTCGAGGTTCTTCGGGAGACCCAGCTCGGAAGGCGAGAATCCTTGGAACCACGAGCCCCGGTCTAGGATCGAGCGCGCGAATCCGTACCGCAGGCTGAGCAGTGATGTGGGCGTCAGCGTGTTGTTGTAGGACAGCGCCGCGTTGTTGAGCGCCTCGTTGTTTGTGAAGCAGCCACCGTCGGGGCAGCCAGGGCCCTCCCAAAGCTCGGGCGCCGAACTGATCACGTCCAGAATGGTGTGGCGAACAAACAGCCGCTGGTTCTGCCCGAACAGGTGGTCCACCTTGAACACGTTGCGGTTGGAGTTGTTGGGCCGCCCTCCCGCGAACTGGAAGTTGTTCCGGCCCGTGAAAGGCTGGCCGGGCACGTTGGGCTGCGCGCCGTAGTAACTCGCCGTGGCGAGCGCCACCGGATCCATCATCGACTCAGGAACCTTGTTGCCTGGGAACGGATCGCGCAGGAATTCCCCGGGCCTGCTGGGGTCGGGTGCGGTCGAGAACGGATCGTAGATCGTCCGAACTTGGCCTCTGGTGTTGAGAGTTTCTGAGAAGTCTCCGGCCCTCTGCAGCGCCGTGGGCAGAGTCAGGAGACGGACGGCCTGCGTCCGCTGCCGGCGGCCCTCGTAGGCTTCGAAGAAGAACGTCCTGTTCTTGATGATCGGGCCGCCAACGCTGAACCCAAACTCGTTGCGCTGGAACGTGCCCAGATCATTGCCCGCCCGGTTGGCGAAGAAGTTGTTCGAATCCATCTTGTTATTGCGCAGGAAGTTGAACGCCGTGCCGTGAAGCTCGTTCGTCCCGGACTTGGTGGTCATCGTGAGCACGCCGCCGCCGCTGCGACCGTACTCCGCCGAGTAGGAATTGGTCTGGATGCGGAATTCCTCGATGCCCTCGATAGTGGGCAGGGCGCTGTTCGCGTTCATGTTGTTGGTGTTCGAGTTCATCGTTACCGGAACGCCGTCCATCATGATCATGTTGCTGGAGTCCCGGCCGCCGTTCACCTGGAAGATGCCGATCGAGTGGAAGCCCTCGCGGAACTTCCCGCGGGCCGGGTCGCGCGTGAAGACCCCGGGCGTCAGCACGGCGAGGGAGTACACATTGCGCCCGTTCAGTGGCAAGTCCATAATCTGCCGGTTCTCGACGACCCCGCTGAGCGTGGAGTTCGTCGCCTCAATCAGCTGGGCAGTACCTTCCACTGTGATCGATTCCGTCACCTCGCCGAGTTCCAGCTCGATGTCCAATCCGGCCTTCTGTTGCGTTGCGATCGGAAACGGCTCCAAGATGTAGCGCCGAAAACCCTCGCTCTGCGCGGTGATGCGGTAGTCACCGGGCGGCAAGGGTGCCACCAAGTAGAACCCTGCCTCGTTCGTGGACGTGTCGAACGTCACGTTGCGGTCGATGTCGGTCACTTCCACGGCCACGCCGGGGATCACCGCTCCCGTCGTGTCCGTGACGAGTCCTGAGATGGACCCAGCCGATGTCTGTGCGAAGATCCCGCTTGGGATGATCAACGACGCCGCCAAACAGAGCAGCGTCCTTAGGTGTGAGGGCATTGAATTCCCCTTTCTGCAGGCCGTTGGGGCCGCACCCCACACCGATACCGGCTGGGGACCTTTCCTCTAGTCCGCCGCCACTGTGGGCGACCTCACCAACAAAACCGCCTAATGATCGTAGCCGACGCACGAGGCGCCGTCAAGGGGCTGCAGACGTGGGGGTGCACGACACGATTCTGATGCTCTGGGATTTGGCCTCGATCCGGATGACACAACGGAGGCAGGTAGCGTGTTGGCTTGCGGGTGCGGTTTGACCCCTGAGCAAGACGCGTAGGGGAAGCCGCGACCGGCTGGAGATTTCCTCCGCTGGGACTGCGGGCTTGACGGCATCCGTGTTAGTTGTATGCGCTAACAACCAGAGAGGCCGCCTTGCCCGCCCCACCCGACACCTCAGCCCTCCAGCGACGCCGCCAAGAGTTGCTCGCGAGAATCGCCGCGTTGGGCGACCTGCGACCCGGCTCCCTGGTCAAGAACTACCGCCGTTGCGGCAGACCCCACTGCTTCTGCGCCGACAAGCAGAACCCCGGTCACGGGCCGTACTGGCTGCTCACCCGTACCGTCAAGGGCAAGACTCGCAGCCAATCCATCCCGGCCTCGCAAGTCAAGGCGACCCAAGCACAGATCGCAGAATGCCAGCGCCTGCGGCGCTTGGTTGCGGAACTGATCAACGTCAGTGACGAGCTGTGCCGGTCGCGGCTCAAGAAAGGCACCAGCGCGAAAAAAAAGTCTGCGCGCAGGAGTTCGCACCGGCCCTCGAAGCGGAACTCGACCGCTTCGTAGCTCCCGGAACGGCAGACGAGACCGACCTCGAGGCGCTCGAGTCTTATGTCCGGCGACAAGCCTTGCAACTGGCGGCCCGGGCGGTCGAGAGACGGCTCAATGCCGACCTCTCCGACGGCGAGCGGCGGCCCCGCGCGTGCAGCTGCGGTCGGCCAGCGCGCTATGCGGGCCGCTGCCCGAAGACCTTCGAGACGGTCCTCGGGCCGCTGACCCTCGAGCGCGCCTACTTCCACTGCCAGCGCTGCGGCAAGGGCTTCTGCCCGCGGGATGCGGCCTTGGGCCTGCAGTGCACCAGCCTGTCCCCGGCCGTGACGCGCATGACGGGCTCGGCAGCGGCGCTGGCCAGCTTCCGGCAGGCCTCGGGGCTGCTGGCCGAGCTGGCCGGCGTGGCGGTCTGCGCCAAGAAAATGGAGCGTGTCGCCGAGGCTCTCGGCCGCGAGATCGCAGCCGCCGAGAGCGCGGCCGTGTTCGACTGCGAACCCGCCTCCGCGCCCACCATGTACCTCGGCTTCGACGGAACCGGCGTGCCGATGCGCCCCGCAGAGCTGGCCGGGCGCGCCGGCAAGCAGGCCGACGGCTCGGCCCGCACGCGCGAGGCCAAGCTGATCGTGATCTGGGCGGCCGAGCAGTTCGACGAAGACGGCCGTGCTGTCTGCGACGCCGGCTCGACAACCTACTCTGCCGCGATCGACAGCGCCGCTTCCCGCGACACCGATCCCGAGCAGTCCGCCTTCGCCCGCCGCGTGTGGCGGGAAGCCGAGCGGCGCGGCTTCCCGAGGGCCGAGCGCCGCGTGATCCTCGGCGACGGCGCCAAGTGGATCTGGCGGGTGGCCTGCGAGCTGTTCCCGGGCGCGATCCAGATCGTGGACTTCTACCACGTAGCCGAGAGGCTTTGGGATGTTGCCAAGGACCTGCTGCGGGATGATCGGGAAGCCGCTGAGACGTGGGCGGAGGCGCGTTGCTCGGAACTCCGGGAAGGGCACCTGAACAGCGTGCTGGCAACGCTGAAGGCACATGCGGGCCATTGCAAGATGGCCGCCGAGTGCGAGGCGTACATCGAGACAAACCGCGACCGCATGCGCTACGCGGACTTCCGCGCACAAGGCCTGCAGATCGGTTCCGGGGTTGTGGAGGCAGGCTGCAAGAGCGTTGTCGGGGCGCGGCTCAAGCAGGCCGGCATGCACTGGACCAAGGACGGGGCGGAGGGCATCCTGGCACTGCGGGCCTGCATCGTCGGAGGGCCCTAGGAATACTACTGGGCGGGGCGCTCGGAATCTCTCCACGCAGCTGCGGCCTGACCGCAACGGGCCCGATGCTTCCCGCTTCCTATCCCGACTGATCGCTCCATACTCAGCCAGAACCATCCTCGAGCGCGGCGGGTCCATTCTCCCAGCCCACCCGCTTCAGCCCCGCTGAACTTCGATCCATCAGCAGAACGGCGAAAATCACAATCGTGTCGTGCACCCCAGACGTGGGCAGGGCCCGGATTGGTTGAATCCTTCTCGTGGTCGGCCTGAATGACGAATTCCGGTGCGCGGGCGGCGCTTAGGCACCCATAAGGCCGCGAGTGCCCGACACTAGCACCGAGTTCCCAAGATCAGGACGACTGCAGACAGACTCCCCCGCCCGACATGCGACGTTCACGCAGCAGACGAGTCTCGACGCGTGGAGACTGGCATGGCTGCACTCGATCCGGTCCGGCAGCGAACACCGCCTCGTTCGTGCCAACGACTGACAGGCGCGGGCTCTGCGGGCTCGCGTGCTCGACCGCACCGCTGTAGGAGGGTCTTACCGAGCGCCGTCAGATTTCTCGTGCCGGTGTGCGAAAGGTACCCGTGCTAGCGCCTAAGCTCGAATGTGTAGCGATCGAAGTCTACCTCGTAGTCGTCACGGCGCGGCACCGGAGCAGCGCTCGATCTAGGCATCCACTTGGACAATTCGCGCTTCAGCGCCGCATGCTCCGGTCGATCGGCGATGTTCCGCCAGTCGTTGGGGTCGCTGATGCGATCGTAGAGCTCTTCGGTCCCGTCGCGATATCGGATGTAGCGCCACTTCTCGGTCAGTACGGCATGGTTACCGCGCCGGTAGTCGACCACGGCCGGTCGCTTTGGCCTCGTCGGAGCCTCTAGCTGGGGCCGGAGGCTAACCCCGTCGAGCGTGTCCGGCGGGCCGAGCCCGCAGAGGTCGGCCAAGGTCGGGTACATGTCCAGGAGTTCGACGGGCTGAGAGCGATGCCTCCCAGGCTGCGAGACTCCGGGCCCGAGCCAGATCATCGGCACATGAGTGGCCCGCTGCCAGAGTGTCCCCTTGTGCCAGTGGCGCTTCTCGCCCAAGTGCCAGCCGTGGTCGCTCCAGAAAACAAGAATCGTATTGTCCCGGTGGTCGCTCTCGTCGAAGGCTCGGACCAGATGCCCGACCATCGCGTCCGCGAAGCTGACGCATGCCAAATAGGCCTGCACGGCATCTCTCCACTTGCCCTCGCGGAGAATGCGCTCGTGTTCGGACCGGCGTGCGGCCGCCAGTTCCTGGGCGATGGGAGGAAGGTCGTCGAGGTCATTGTCGGGGACTTCCGGCAGCTTCACACCGTCTGACGGGTACATTTCGAAGTAGCGCCGGGGTGCGAACAGGGGAATGTGGGGGTGCCATAGTCCAATTGCCAGAAAGAACGGCCGGTCGTGGCTGCGGCGAAGGAAGTCCTCGCCGAAACGAACCGCCGTCATGTCGCCGTAGGTCCGCTCCGGACGCCCCGGCAGCACGCCCCAATCGAACTCGCCGGCGAAGTTGTCGCCCGCCATCCCGTTGAAGGGATGCCCCGGCGGATTGGGCATTCGCTCGGTCCAGTGGTATAGGGAAGGCCGCCGATACCACGGATCGTCAAAGTGTTGCGAACGGTACTCGTCCCACTGGTCGGGAGGGTTGAATCCGGAAGTGTGGTGGAAGATCTTCCCCGCACCCGCTACGCGGTAGCCGTTCTGCCGAAAGAACATTGGCATCGTGACGACGTCCGGAAGGGCCGGCTTCCAGTACTGGCTGTTGTCGTACACGCCCGTCGTCGAAGGGCGCAGGCCCGTCATGATCGCCGTGCGAGAAGGATTGCAAAGCGGCGAGGTGCAGTGCGCATCCCGAAACAGGGCCCCGCGCTCGGCCAGAGCGTCAATGTTGGGGGTCCTCACTCCCGGATAGCCTTCCAAGCACCCGACCCAATCGTTCATGTCGTCGACGGAGATCGAGAGGACGTTGGGCCGGCTCGGCCCCTGCGCCCGCAGGCCCGGCAGGAATGTTGGCCCTAGGGCAGAGCCGAGGAAGGATCTCCGAGAAAGCACGGCGACGATTCTAGCGCTGGACTGGGGCGCGGACAGAATCGGGCCCCGGCACGGTTGCGTGGTCTTGGCCGTCTGCCAATCCGCATCCATCGGGATGTGCGTAGGAGGCCGACACTGGCAGCTAATCTGGCCGGAGGGCGACGGCCTTCCCAGACTGTGGAACGCAAGCAGGAAGCGCGCCGGCACGCAGACCTACAATTCCACTGTGACCTTGGCACTGCGTCTCAGTCTGCTCCCAGCGATCTGCGGCGCTCTTTGCGCCGCTACCCCGAACTTCCTGATCGTGTTCATCGACGACCTTGGCTGGAAGCATGTGGGCTACCAAGGCGGAGCTTACGAGACTCCGCGGATCGATCGTCTCGCAAGCGAGTCGATGGTCTTCTCCCGGGCGTATGTCCCCGCACCGACCTGCAGTCCGTCTCGCGCAGCACTGCTCACAGGCCAGCATCCCGCCCGCCTCGGCATTGTTCGGCACATTCCCGTCAGCCGAAAGTTTGGGTTCGACTCGCTTGGGCGGGCGGACCAAGAGTTTCACCAGTGGGAAGGTGACCCTTCGAACTGGCCATCGCGAAACTGGCTGCCGCTTGACGCTGTGACAATCGCGGAGGCACTGGGACCGCTGGGCTATCGCACTGCGTTCTTCGGGAAATGGCACTTGGGCTCAGAGGCTTACCACCCAGTGCGGCAGGGATTCGACGAACAGTACGGAGTCTCCAACTTCGGTCATCCGGGCTCCTACTATCCACCGTACTGGCCAGTGGGCGACCCCTACGCCGGCGAGGAATCCGACAAGTACCTGACAGACCGCTTGACGGACGACGTGGTCGAATACCTGACCCGCCCCGGGGGCGGGCAACCCTTCCTTGCTGCGGTATTCCTGTACAACGTTCACACACCGCTCACCGGACGAAGGGACCTGGTCCATAAATACGTCTCCCGCGGATTCGGCGATGACCGAGCCCATCTCGCCGCGATGGTCGAAGCTACCGACAGCTGCGTGGGGCGGATACTCGATGCGCTCGACGAATCGCGGAAAGCGGACGATACCGTTGTCATTCTTCTCGGAGACCAAGGCGGCCTTAGATACAACGAGCCATTGCGGGGCGGCAAGCCAGGCGGCACGGCGCTCTATGAGGGAGGCGCTCGAGTACCGCTGCTGGTCCGCTGGCCGGAGACGGTCCCCGCCAATGCGAAGGAGTCGACGCCCGTTATGTCCACCGATGTCTTCCCAACAATCGTCGAACTCGCAGGGGACTCCCCGGAGACGTTCGATCCGCTCGACGGAGTCAGCCTGAAGCCCTCTCTCACCGGAGAGGGCCGAATTGAGCGCGAGGCGCTGTTCTTGGAGCGACACTACGAGGACCAATACGCGGCGGTTGTCGCGGGCGACTGGAAGCTTGTTGCCTACTGGAGCGGCGCTCGCGAGCTCTACAGCCTCGCAGACGACCCGACCGAGAGCCGTAACATCGCATCGACTCATCCTGATCGCGTCCGCGAACTCTCGGAGCTCTTGGCTAACTGGCGGGCCGACCTCGGCCTGCGGCCAGAAGCGGAGTCCAGCGAGCCTCCATTCGAGGGTGTTCGAGGCACGCCCGGTCGCTGATGTCGAGAACTTCTCAAGGGTTCGCCATTTCGCGCCTAGCAACCGGAACAGGCTGAACACACTCCGACCGCTCCGAGAGTTGCATGGCTGAGCCAGGCGGCGATCCTACGCTGAATGACGAGAGCTCGACCGGAGGCCGGAGTACTCAAGAATCGTGCGATTCACGCTGATCCACTCTTCGACCTCGGCAATCAAGTCACGGTGTGCCGAAGCAACATCCGTGGATTCGTAGAGGTCCGTTAGGAGGTCAAGAACTTGCCACTCCCCTTGACGTCGGAGACCAACTTCAGTTGCCCATGTCGGACCGCCCGACGGTTCCCGCCCCGGTCCCAGGCCAATGCTGTTGGAGCAGACGCCGCTCGTGGAAAACCTTGCCTCCCTACCGAGCGTGCTGACCCGAAACCACAGTCGCGGTAGGGACACCGGTTGCCCAGTGTCCCCCGCACAGTAATGTGGAGTTTCGAGTAATGTGGAGTTCGCTTCGGTAGTCCCTGTGGAGCGTGGGTTTTTGGATGAGGTAACTCAACATTACTGAATGGAGGGCCGAGCACGGGGAGGCATGGATTGGGGGTCGGCGTGCGTGAGAACGAGCAAGTGAGCACTGTGATCCCGGTCTAGGGTGGATGCCGCGCCAGTCCATGCTCTCAGTAATGATGAGTAACAGCCGTGACGAGCGGCACTGTCAGCCGATCGGCTGCCGCCCCGGAGATCGGGCATCCTGCGCGGCGTCTCCCGGGCGGGGCGTGACGCCGTGCAAGATGCGGACGTTGCTGTTTCGGGCACGTTCGGGTGCCGACTGTCTGCTCCCCCCTGGCGGGGTTGGCCGGCAAGCTCCTTGTGGCAGGGGGCGTTGCAGTGCCCCTCCCCCTGCAGAACGTGGCGCCACGCGCGATCTGCCATGCGCACCCCAACGTCCTGCCGCTTCGGAACTGCAGGAGTGGCGGCCTCACCAGCAGGCGGCGGTCGGATGAGTGCTCACAGGCTCTCCAGCCATGTGAGGGTGTCCGCTTGGGTGCGCCATTGCGCACACCCCGGATCCGGGCTCAGGAGCGGTTTGGCCGCTCGCACGGCCTTGCGCTTCGATGCCAGGTCCACTTCGGCATAGATGCTGGTTGGACTAAACCGCTTCGCGGTATTGGTGGCTCGGCGGTAGGGCGATTCCCACCG
>JAPPMC010000080.1 GCA_028819235.1 Bryobacterales bacterium | reverse complement strand
CCCCGTCTGTGTGAATTTGACGGCCCCAGAATGCGTGCTAACTGCCGAATTTAGGATCACCAGCGCATCGGCGTCGGCAAGAACCTCGGGGGCGGGCCAGGAGTCTTTGTCGGTAACGATGGTTTCGAGCTCAGGCCACTGCTGCCGCAGCGAGCGTGCCAAGAGCAAGAGTCCCGCGCGGTGTTCGTGCATTCCGTAACCGTGGCTCTCCCGACCGGGGACGAAAACAACCTTCGCGGGGTCTGCGGCGCACCGGGTCAGGGCCGCCAAGAACGGAATCAGGAGGGAAACCGAGCACCAGGCAGCGCGACTGGGGAAACGTCTCATCCGTCAGTTTTCCTAAAGTCCGAGGCTGACGGCGTCCAAGTCCGCCTGCGAGACCCGCCATTGCCGGAACGCGACGGACGTAGTGCCGGCCCCATTATTCCAAGTTTCCGTTTCGGACCACCCAGCGCGGCCGATCAATCGGAGGCGCGCCTCCGCTACATCGTTCTTGATGCCCCTTCCAACGATCGATCTTCCCCTCTGCACCGGTCGGGCCCTCGGCGCTCGGGGACCGGTAGTTCTACTTCATGTGCCAGGCCATCTGGCGGCGGTCCTTGAAAGAGCACAGCCTGAGCGTGTGCCGCATCAGGTCTACGGTTCGGGTCTGGACCTGCGCCTTGGGGAACGCACTGCGGATGGCTTGCAGGAAGCCTTTGAGGCCGTCGACCACGGCGATCAGGCAATCTCGGACGCCGCGGGTCTCGAGTTCGTTCATCACTTTCTGCAACAAGCGTGCGCCCTCGTTCTGCTCGACGCAAAGCCCCAAGACTTCCTTCGTGCCGTCCATGCGGATCCGCAGGCCGAGATAGACGGCCTTGTTGCACACCGTGCCCTCGTCGCGGATGAGCGCCCGCAGAGCATCCAGAATGAACACCGGGGAGCCCGGATCCGATGGCCGCGTCCGCCACTTACTTGCCTTGTCGCTGACGGCGTCGGTGACTAGGCTGATCAGGTTCGGGGAGACCGTGACTTGGTCGAGCTGCCGCAGGTGCAGCATGGGAGCTTCGGATTCGCAAACGGCTCCATCACACGGGGTAGGGCGCCGTCTTGCACCCGTGAGGCGTCTTGACGCGGCGTAACGCCCCGGACGTGAACTAGGCCCGTTCTCGACCGCTGCCAGAACCCGCGCTTCAGCACCGGCGGCCACTCGCAAGGCGCCTGCTCCAATGGCAGGTTCGTGACCATGTGGTCCGTCTCGGTGTCGCGCTGCTCGCCGGACCCATTCGACTGCGCATCGCCCATGATGCGGGTTTCAGAATGTGCCTCGCGGAAGTCCAGCGCCAGCGGGGCGGTTCGCAATCTCTCCCGAGCGCGCAATCCGGCGGCAGTCGATCCGCCCGCGGCCCCAATGCTCGTCCACCATCTAGTCCGAGGAATTCTCCACGTGGGCTGTATCAGTTCCGGCCTGGCCATGCTTCCAAGACCCGTATACGACGACCCAGCGGATCGGAGAACCATACGTTCCCAAGGCTGTCCACCGTGATACCGGACACAGAGAGTTCCGCGCCGCCGGCCGGCTCCCCGTCCCCCGAGAAACCGTGCTCCCCGGTTCCCGTGATCACAGGCACTTCACCGGTTGTATCGATCATTCGAATCCGGTGCCCGCCTCCGACGTATCCAATCCCTTCCTTGTCCAGTGCGACGGTCGAAGGGCGGTACCCATCGGCCGCCAGGACCGCTTCGATAGTCCCTGGCGACGCATTGACCCGGCGCACGCGGCGAGGTGAAGTCAAGGACACATTGCCCGACGCGTAGACCGCGATGCCTTCCGGAGTGCCTAGTCTGGCCACGGCGGCCGGACCGCCGTCCCCGCAGCGCCGCCCCCACCCGAACGTCTCCGCCAGCTGCCCCCAATTTGGTAATGGTGCCCTTGGCGTCGATCTTCCACACGCCATTCCCTCCGTAGCCGTCGGCTATGTAGACGTTGCCGGCGCTGTCCGTCGCAACGCCGGCCCAAGAGGCGAACCGAGATCGGCTGGCAGGCCGTCCTTCAATCGGGTAGTGGGATCAGGCTGTGCTCCAAAGTCTCCGCGGGAGCGAGCGCGAGTCTCTCTTGGCTCCCTCCAACCCCGGGGCGTGGCCGGGTCAATCCAAGAATGCAGAGCACTGTTGCTTGAGGCGATCCGCATTCACGAACCCTTAACCCTGCTGTCGCAGTGGGGTAACACCGGCTGGCTAGCCTTGAGTCTTGAGTGGCGGGCCGGTCCGGACCGGCCCTTGACCCGCGGTTGCGCCGGCGCGGCCGGCGGCATTGAGGTGGGTCGGCCTCTGGCGCTGGAACGCTTGCCCGGGCCCGATTTGAGAGGACAAGGAGAACAGAATGAAAAAGCACTGGTTCCTTTGGGCGGTTGTGGGGGCATTGGCCACACTTCCCCTGGTTATTTCCGCCCAGGACATGCCAGACATGCCAGAGATGCCAATGGAGACGAACGGTGACACGGACATGGGCCCGGTTGCTGCGTCGACAATGAGGGCTGCAATCTGGACGAACAAGCTCGGCTATGCCGGCGGTGAGGAAATGCGTGTCTACCTGACGCTCGACGCGATGGGCGACGTGCATGAGTACACGTACTTCGTATACCGCGAGAACATCGAGACCGGAATGCGTCAGTACCTTGGCGCGCAGACCGAAGGCGCAATGCTGGGCGACGCAGTCATGGACACTCTTGGCGCGACCGAAATGTTTCAGGCGAGGCCGGTTCCGGCGCTCGATCAGAGCCTGATCTGGCGCGCAGCGGTCCCTGCACCGGGGCTCTGGCATTGGGTGCTGGAGGTGCGCGGTGCTGACGCCACGCAAGTGGTCAAGAGGGCCTACGCCAAGTTTGTCGTCTCGCAATCCCCTGAGGTCGTTCTTGGCGCTGACGGCACGGATACCGAGATCTCGACCGACACCACATGGACGAATGACGCCATCTACCACATTCAACACCAAGTGTTCGTCAACGCAGGCGCGACGCTGACGATCGAGGCCGGTACGCTGATCCTGGCCTCTGGCCAGAACGCCGTACTGGTCGTCGAGAGGGGAGCAAAGATCATGGCGGAGGGCCGTCGAGAGGCTCCCATTGTGATGACCTGCGACCAGCCGGTCGGGCAGCGGTCGTCGGGTTGCTGGGCCGGACTGATCGTGCTGGGGAACGCGCCCATGACGCGCGGAACTGGCCTTGCCGAGGGTGTGATTCCCGAAACGCGCCCCGCCTACGGCGGCGACGATCCGTTGGACTCCAGTGGTGTGCTCCGCTACGTGCGCGTTGAGTTCGCCGGAGTGGACTTTAATCCCGAGACGCAGCCGAACGCCTTTGGCTTCCACGGTGTCGGTGCAGGTACGGTCATCGATCACATCCAGGCGCACGAGGGCGAGGATGACGGCATCGAGTTCTTCGGCGGCACGGCGAACTGCACGTACTGCGTTTCCAGCGGTTCCAAAGACGACTCGCTCGACTGGGCATTCGGCTGGCAGGGCACGGGGCAGTTCATCTTCATCCAGCAGGACACCAGCGGTGACAACGGCATCGAGGCCGACAATGACAGCCAAGGTTTCGATCGCACGCCACGCTCGCACCCGAAGCTGTACAACCTCACGATGGTTGGTGGCCTGGCCCAAGACCTGAACACGACATCCGGAGACGGCATGCGCATCCGGGTCGGCACGGCGGTCACCGCCCGCAACGTCATTCTGACCGCCTTCGGCGACGACGCTCTTGACGTGCAAGACAACTCTCCCTCACTGTTCATGGACGGCACGAGCAGCATCGCCAACGCAATTCTGCACGCGAATGGCGGCAATGAGGGGACGGCCCAAATACGGGGCGGCGTCGAGGGCGACGTCATGTTCCAGGACAGCGATCCGATGCTCGTCAACGTGCGCTTCGAGGCCAACCCGGACCCGCGCCCGATGCCGGGATCGCCGGCACTCCTGATCGGCAGCGGGGCCACGCCTCCCAGCGACGGCGCGCTGGACACCAGCGCCCAGTTCGTGGGGGCCTTCGGAGCCGAGAACTGGCTGGAAGAGTGGACGTTCTTCGGAGACGAGTTCGACTACGACGTCCTCTAGCCAGGGCCATCACTTCGACCGGAGCTGGCCGGGGGCCTGAAGGCCAGAGGACACCTGCGGCCCTTCCCGGTTGGGGAAGGGCCGCTTCTCACTAGGACCGGTTGCGTGTTCTCTGGGCGTGTTGCCCTGTGCCGCGTCGCTAGGTATGTCCTCCTGTGCCGGGACGGCTTGCTAGAGAGCTAGCGGGCCACTGGCCCGCTAGCCGACGCTCACATCAGACGGAACGAGATCTCCAGCCGGACTCTTGACGCGACCCTGCGGCCGCCTCTGCGGGCCGGCCGGAAGCTCCACTGCCGGACGGCCTTGACCGCCTCCTCGTCGAGCCCCAGCCCCAACGGGCGCACCACTAGTAGGTTTGCTGGCCGTCCGTCCGCGTCGATGTCGGCCTGCAGCAGAACGCTGCCCTCGTGGTTGGCAATGCGCGCCTCATCGGTGTAGTCGGGCTCGGAGCGTTCCATCAGCACGGCAGGCTGGGTCTCGCCCCCGGTCGCTGGCACTCCGGGATCACCGGTCTGCGGGTCGCTGGCCGCAGTCCTGCGATACTCCCGGGCCCGTGCCTCCAGAGGAGCTGCGTCTCCCGGCCGAGAGAGCTTGTGGAGCAGCCTAGCCAAGTGCTCCAGCGTCTCGATGGTGGAGAGGTCGTCCGGCCCCAACGCACGCTCGCGGATGTCGAGAGCGGTCCGGTAGTATGTCTCGGACTTGGCGTACTGGACCTGGTTCTCGTACAGCACGGCCAGATTGTTGACCACGGCTGCCACGTCGGGGTGGTCCCTCCCCAAGTGTCGCGTTCGGATGGAGAATGCCAGCCTGTAGAAGCGCTCCGCTTCGGCGTACTTGACCCGAAGGTGGTAGTAGCGCCCGATCTGGTTGAGCAGGCTCGCGTACTCGGTGCTGTCAGCGCCCCATGCTTGGCGGGCGATGGGATCGGCCTCACGGTAAAGCTGCTCGGGCACTGCGTAGTCGCCCCGCTGCAAGTGCAGCTTTGCGAGTTCCATCAGCGGGACGACGCGTCGCGGGTCGTCTGTTGCGAAGCGGCTTGAGAGGCTCTGCGCGCGCCGCAGGATGCGTGCGGCGGTGTCGTAGCGTTCCGTCGCGAGCGCTTCGCGCGCCGCCCGGATGGACTCCTCCCATCCGCCGTCCTGTGCCAGGCCGCCGGAACTCAGCAGAACCGCCCAAACGAAGGCGGTCGCATACCTAGTAGTTCCTCCCACCGTTCGAATGCCACACCGCCCCGCGCGGCCGTCGAAACCCCGGATCCAAGTCTATCAGCAGGCCCCAGTGGTCATCCCCTAGGGCTAGCGCTCGCAGCAGAGTTCAATCTATGCTTGCGCAGGCTTGTATCCGAGGCTGAAGCGGTCCTTTGATCATGTGGCGCTGGCATTGCGAAACGGGTCGGCGGATTTGGACACGCCGATGGCCGCCGCATGAAGTTCTAGGCGATTGCTAGGGACGCCAGGATCGTGGCAGCTGCGGTCCGCCGCCGCGTGCTCGTGGCTCCGGACCCATTCGTGGAAGTCGCGACGCTGCCTAGGCCGATTGGCCATTCGTCGCAACCAGTACGCCTGCTCGCCCGCGCGCGGCGAGCCTCCGGTCCCCTCGGAAGTTATGGCACCTTTAGGGACGGCCTCAAGGGCAGAGTCCTCGATCGCCTTGGTACCGCCTCTTGAGAGACGCCGGAATGGCAAGGCCGACCCTTTGCGCTCATCGTCAGCTGTCATTCGGGTGTCGGCGGTAGAGCGGTCTGAGCAAGCCGTTGCCGATTGCACCAAAGGGATGCGCCTCGCTCCCGATGCACTCTGACTCTGCATCGAGCGTGTCAAGGCGTAGGCGTAGCTTGGTCGCTACGAAGACGCCATCGCCGACTTCGATCGGACGATCATTATTGACCCGGACGACTTGCCGTTGTACCAAAGCCGCTGCTAGGCGAGGTCCGATCTGAGCCGCCACGAGAAGGCACTGGATGACTATGGGCGAATCGTCAGCCTAGACGCACACTGGGCCGACGCGTCCGGGGATCAGTAAGCTGTCGGTCGCCCTCGGGAGCGCAACCGGGCACGGCAAGTCGCCATCCGGCAGTTGCGTGTCGGGACTCGGCGCTCACAGGGCAATCCATGCCGATGCCCTCCCCCAATTCGATCTTGACGGTCGCCCGTGCTGTATCGGCAGCGCCACGTGTGAAGGTATCCGCCGTCAGTGGCCGCGGCCCGTTCACCGCGAAACGGCGCACGCGAGTCGGCTTGAGATTGCTCGTCTAGAACGGGACACACCCATCCTGCGTTGAGCCGGTCAACAAACCTTGACACCTTGGCAGCGTGCTGGCAGAGGTCCGGCACCCTGAAGCGGGCTACCGGGCTGTCTCCGGCCTATGGTGTGTACTCGTTCGCCGAGGGCCAGTACTCGAAGTGGGGCGCCGGCACCCTGAAGGACACGAGGCCTGCAACTTGACCCAGGGGAGGGTGTTGCCGATCAGCGCCTTGTACAGCTGCCATACCTCCTTCATCGTTCTTGGTGCAAGGAGCGTTCTCTAGAGAGAACTGCCACACGGAATTTCGCCTCAGGCACATCTGGGCGCACCAACGTCTTGGGTCTGCTGGTCCTTCGCTGGGTCACTGCAACACCCGCTCCGGGCCCTCGCTCGTGCTCTGCTAAGTTCCTGAGTTTTCCGTCGCCTCCGATCACGTGCTCTCGATCTCGTGCCGGGCCGCAGTCGCCAAGAAGGCTGAGCGGGTCATCCGGCGCTCCTTGGCCTCGTCGTCTATGGCTTCGAGCAAGCCGCGGTCAAGAGAGATGTTGACCCGTCGCGAGGATCCGCGGTCTAGGAGGAGTGGTATCAGCACGAAGTTGGCGCCGCGCCGCCAGTCGTCGAGGTCCGGGTCGCCCTTGATTTCGTCGATCGAGCGAGGTGGCGGAATCGGCTCGCCGTCGTAGCGGAGCCCCTCGACGTGGAATGCGAGGGCTTCGGCACCTCGCTTGACAGCCTCGTCAACCGTGTCGCCGACCGAGACGCAGCCCGGGAAGTCGGGAAAGCTGACCCCGTAGCCGGCTTCGTCCAGATGAATGAAAGATACGTATCTCATCGGTTCGTCGTCCTTACACGTTCCAGCCCGCCTGCCGGTAGACCGACGCCACCGTTCCGCGCGGGATGTCCTTGTTCGGGTGCGGCACCGTGACGCGCCCCGGTTTGGCAGGGTGCTTGAACTGCCAGTGGCTACCCTTGGTGGCGACATGGACCCAGCCGTCCTGTCGGAGCATCCGGATGAGCCTGCCGCTGTTTCGTTCCACAACCTGCCTGATGTTGTGTACCATTATACACAATAAATTGCTCCCGCAGGTCGGGGAGTTCCCACATTGGAGTGTGATCGGGTTTGTGGACAGTTGAGCCGCCAAGATTCTGCAAGTCATTCATTCGGTGCTGTGCGACAGGCGGGCATACTACGATCCGGGCATCGACTACGAGGGACTGATGGTCGGCCGCAACGGGGCCGTGGTGGTTGCGCATACTGGACAAGGACGAGTCTTGGAGGAACTGATCATGCAGGCCAAAGGGATAGCGCCTAGCAATTCCGTCGGAACGGCCGACGGTATCGCAGGGCTACAGATCGGGCTGCCCGGGTTGTCGCCGCACGGTGATGGAGCGAGTCATCCCGTCGGTATCGGCGAACAACCTTGCCGCGCCCCGGCAACACGTTTGGTTATCAGTGCGCGCAAGTATCGTCCAGCATCCATAGCCGTGCGCGCGCGACAATGAGCCGGCTTGCGAGGCTCGTACCTCAAGGAACATTTCAGGGGAACGGCCATGAGGGTGCGGGCCGGCCTGGCCTCGCCGGATCAACAGCCGTATGCTCAGACCAGCACTTGCCAGAGTGCCGATGTCCGTTGAATTGAGCGACGGTCGGATCGGCGACCGCTTGGCTTGGGCCATGTGTTGGGGCTGCCCCCGAGAGCGGCGCGACCCGCCTTGCTCACAACCACCATCACGCGGCAGCGAAGCCTCGCAACAGCAGCGCGCGTCGGCAGGACAGTGGGAGTGGAACCGTCCCCGAGGTGTTTCAGAGGATAGATCGTGGACCGACTCGGCGTGCGATACATCGACCGCGTATCTGGTCCAAGTCTGTGGGACTTCCCAACTGCCATGCGTCCCGAAGTGGTGGGTGTCTTGGGTTCACCGCTCACCCGCTGGGGAAAAGTGCAATCTCTGAGAACGGGTTCATCCTGCCGGATGGCATAGGCCTGGTGATGATTCGCTGAGGTCTCGTCCCGGGCGAAGCAACATCGACCGTGCAATTGTGGATACCACTCAAGACGCGAGTTGGCTCCCTCGATGCAGACGGGTCTCGCCTGCCGAGGGCAGGGCCAACGGCAAGCCATGAGTTCGACATCGATCAGAACGTCGATCAAGCTCGAGGTCTTGCCGAACGCATCTACAGCATCTTCCGCTGGGCAGACACAGACGAGTTCCTGCAGCGGTACGGAGGAGAAGCGTGAGTCTCCAAGCGACGCTCCCCGAGCCGCCCTTCCGGGGCGGCATGACGCATGTCTGCATCAAGACTCCCCGCACTCCTCAACGCCAGTTCTCTTAGTCGTGAGCCCGTCGTCAGTCCCTGGTACATCTTCCGTAGGCACAATGAGAGTATGGCAACGACCCTGCTGTTCGGAGGGGGGCCGGCTGGTTCGGGACTGAGTCGGGCTGTCGTGGAGGATCGTGGCGAGCACGATCCCGAGGATCTCAGGAAGGCCATTCCTGAACTACGAAGAATCGCCGGCCTATCGTGGGGAGAGATCGGGGAACTGTTCGAGGTCTCGCGTCGCGAGGTCCTTCGTTGGGCCAGCGGCAAGCCCGCAGGCCCAGGGTATGGACATCGACTCATGCCAGTGCTGGCCGTGGTTCGCCGCGCCGATCGCGGTAATTCGGGTAGGACACGGGCAGCCCTCTTCGATACTAGAGAGGTCACGAGGCCAATTGATCTGTTGATATCGCAAAGATTCGCTGATGCTCGTGTCGCTCTTGGTCAGGGGCGTGCCCGGGCACGCCCCGTGCTTTCGGAGCTCAGTGCACAGGCTCGCGCGGCGAGACGGCCACTTCCGCCCGCGCAGCTCTATGATGCCCTAAACGAGCGTGTACATTCCGACATCGGCCGCTCACGGGCCGCTGCCACCTTGAGGAACCGGCGGCGTGGGCCGGCTTGACGCCGCAGGTCGAGAGCAAGTCTCGAATTGGCGTCAAGGGGACTGCACCGTAGGTGAGAACTGGTTTCTGTTCCGAACCGACGCCGAACGTCGGCTGACTGTGGCCGGCGCAGGTGCGGCTATCCAAGGGGTCGACAACGCCTAGACGCCCGTCCTTGGATGCGCTGTGGTCACGCAGACTTGTGACCTTGTTCGACGCTGTGAGGACCGCCCGTTCGCCGAGGTCTGTCCTTTGGTCAGGGCTAATGAGACGGTGGCCCACCAGGTCAAGCGTGGCCGGAGGCCGAACTACGCCTACATTCGCGGTGTCGCTCACCACCGCCTCGTGGCAGACCTTGACCGTGTGATGACGGTTGAAAAGGTGGTTGTCGCGAGAAGGGGGGCACATCAGGGGTTGCAGGACTGACGATGATGCTCGTCGATTGTCCATCGCACTCGACCGGAAGAGGGCCAGGACGGCGTTCCCAAACGATTTCGTACAGTTTGCCTCGCCGCTGATGCGGCGCATGTCGTCAAAGCATGACAAGCAGAGCGACGAGGGGCGAGCCCTACGTTCGCTTCGCGAGATCCGCGTTCGAGCGGCACCGTCTTGGGACGCCGACGCTGTGGAACTATTGTTCTGGTTCATACGGGAGGAGGGCGAGAGCCTATCGGAGGAGCTGATTTGGGACCACTGCCTTGGCGCCTTGCCTGAGGCGTAGCGGACACCCGGCCGATTCGTCAGTGTGTATGGGGTCGTACAGACCCTCGAAGACCTAAGCGCCCGCGATTAGGTCGAGAGTGATCCATTGGACCTGGATCATCTGGCGACACGGCGACAGTGAAGCCGTGACGGCCTGACACGGCCGTTCTGGGGCTGCTGTCACCAGCCACCCTGCGGTCTCTCGAGACAGCCATCGGCGACGTTTGTTGCGGGCGTTGGAATCCTTGCCGACGCTTCGCTTGCGGTGGTCGCTCGACCAGTTGGGCCAGGTGATCGCACGGCCGGTGTCAGGGATCAGACCGGACATGCCCCCACAACTGGCGAGCAGATCCACCCGGCGTCGTGAAGCGAGGCATGGACTGGAGCATCCGGGACCGTTTGACGGCGGCGTTGCGGCGGACGGAACGACAGAACGACGCCACGAATCCCAAGGCAGGCAGGAGTCCGCCAAGACTTGCCGCGGTGGCTCGACAAGATCCGCCCTGATTAGGAGGTAGCTCGACAAGGCCCTCCAACGGGTTATTCCGGCAGGACCAGGTCTCGCGCCCAAGAGCGGTTCTCCTCGTACCAGCGGACCGTCCGCTCGATTCCTTGGGTCAGACTGGTCTCTGGGCGCCATCCCAGCAGGCGGCGAGCCTTGCGGGTGTCGGCCCAAGTCGCCCGCACGTCGACCCGTGGGACCTTGGCCCGCTCCACCCTCGCCTCGCGCCCTAGGCAGGTTTCGATCAGGCGCAGCGCTTCGCACAGCCGGACCGGGGAATCCGAGCCGAGGTTGACGATTTCGCATCCAAGCGGCGCCGTCGCGGCGAGCGTGCCCTCGACGATGTCGGCCACGTAAGTGAAGTCCCGTGACTGGTGCCCGTCTCCCCGCAGCACGATCGGCTCGCCCTCTCGGATCCAGCGGATGAAGCGGAACAGGCTCATGTCCGGCCGGCCAGCGGGCCCGTAGACCGTGAAGTAGCGCAGCACTGTAATGTCCAGGCCGTGGAGGTGGTTGTGGGCGTGCGCCAGAACTTCCGCGGCACGCTTGGACGCCGCGTACGGTGAGAGCGGCCGATCCGCAGGGGCGTCCTCGGCAATGGGCAGCCTGGCGGCCTTTCCGTAAACGCTGGAAGTCGACGCGAGCACCAACTTGGGGACTCCGTGAGCAGAGCAGGCGTCCATCACCCGCTGAGTGCCGATTGCGTTCGCTAAGACGTAGCGCCCGGGCTGTCGGACGCTCTGGGGTGCACCGGCACGGGCGGCCAGATGGAACACCGCATCGTACCCTTTACCTGCGAACACTTCGCCCAGTGCCCCACCATCAGTCACGTCGATTGCGTGGAAACGGAACCGTGAGCTTTCCGCAAGCCGGTCGAGCCTCCAGCGCTTGATGCGCGGGTCGTATGCCGCGTTGAGGTTGTCCACGCCCTCGACAAGTGAACCGTCGTGGAGCAGACGCCGCACGAGCCAGTGCCCGATGAATCCCGCCGCGCCTGTGACCAGATATCGGGACATTGAACTGAGGCTCAGAGGCGGACCAGATTCGGCGCGGTGGCTCCCGCAAGCGCATTCCGCGTGTCCAAGACCACAGGGGCGGCTTCCAGCAGCGCCGGATAGTCGACACCGTCGTGGTCGGCCAGGATGACGCAGATGTCACAGCGTCGCGCGGCATCCTCCAACGGGGCGCGGTGAAGCTGGACGGCGCCCGCGCGGATGGATCGGACGTGCGGGTCACTGTAGGTCACGCGTGCCCCCCGCCGAGCCAGCAGGGCGGCGATGTCGACTGCGGGCGATTCGCGAGTGTCGGAGACGTTGCGCTTGTACGCTACGCCGACAAGGTGGACCCTGCTGCCCTTGGTGGGCTTGCCGGCGTCATTGAGGACAGACTGGACCCTGTCGACCACGTGTCGCGGCATGGCGCCGTTGATCTCCGAGGCTAGGCGGATCAGCTGCGGCTCATAGCCCGCTTGGCGCGCCTTCCACGACAGGAAGTGAGGGTCTACTGGGACGCAGTGGCCCCCGAGCCCGGGGCCCGGGTAGAACGGCAGGAACCCGAACGGTTTGCTGGCTGCCGCCTCAATGACCTCCCAGACGTCTATCCCCATGCGGTCGCAGAGCACGGCAGTCTCGTTCGCCAGAGCGATGTTGACCATCCGAAAAGTGTTCTCGAGCAGCTTCGCCGTCTCCGCCGCCAGCGTGGAGCTGACAGGGACGAGCGTCTCGATGAACTGGGAGTAGAACGCCATCCCTGCCTCTAGACATCGTGGCGTGATCCCTCCGATGATCTTGGGGATGTTCCTCGTGCAGAACTCCGGGTTGCCCGGGTCGACCCGCTCGGGCGAGTAGCAGAGGTGGAAGTCCGCGCCCGCCCGCAATCCGGACGCTTCCAGCGCGGGGCGCACGCACTCCTCGGTAGTACCTGGGTAGGTCGTGGACTCGAGCACGACCAGCATGCCTGCCCGCAAATGCGGGGTGAAGGCCTGTACGGCCTCCAAGACGTGCGTTAGGTCCGGATCCCGGGTCTTTCGAAGGGGGGTCGGCACGCATATGGAGACCGCGTCGCAAGTCTGCAGGGCAGCGTAGTCCGCGCCCGCCTTCAGGCGGCCGCCCCGCACTAGGCCTGCGAGCGTGCGTTCGTCGACGTCCGAGACGGTCGTCCTGCCGGCATTGATCTCGCTGACCTTCGCCAAATCTGTGTCGATCCCCGTGACGCGGCACCCGGAGAGGGCCATCTCCACCGCGAGGGGCAGGCCCGCGTGGCCCAAACCCACCACTCCTGCGCGGATGCTCTCGTGGGGAGGGCTCCCTTCGGGGTTAGAGCGCATTCTGATCGACGCCCCTCGCCGACGGCTCTGGGGCTGCTCGCCGCCCCGCCCGCTATTCGATGGGCGGGTCGGTCTCCCCGGCAGGCTCGCCCCCGTAGCGGTGGCGGACCGTAGTGCTGTGATCGGTGTAGAACGTGCGGGTGCCGCTGTCCGGCGACTGCGGATCGGCATTGAGGGAGTAGCCCGCGGGCGTGCCGATCATCGAGAACGCATAGCCAAGATGGATGCCGTCCACCAAGTTCTCGTCCATCAGCGCGGCGGCGTCCGGCGTGGGCTGGGCCCCGGCTGTGGGCGGGCCGAGTTCGTTCAGCGTTGAAGCGTAGCGCCCGAACTGCGCAAAGTACTGGATCTGCGCGGTATTGATAGCCTGGCAAGCCCTGATAGCGGCGACTTCGTTGGCCATACGCTTGGTGCTGGTGATCCGCGGTATCGCGATGGCGCTGATGATCAGGATGATCGCGATGACGATCAGAAGCTCGATCAGCGAGAATCCCCTGTTCCTGCGCTTGCGCACGCCCGACCCTCCGAACATCATTCTACGCACAACGTCCAAGCTCTCCGGCAAGGAGGACGGCCGACGCGGAAGATCCGTGCACGATCGGCACGCCGTTCCCGCCACGGGCCTCCGAATTGCTCCCCTCTGGCGGCGGTATGATACCAGTGCCCGCAACGGCAAATCGGACTCCCCCCATGCAACCAGCCCTTGCAGCGGTGTGCTGCTTCATCGCCTACTTCGTCGTATACAGGTTCTATGCCCGGCACTTGGGATCGCGGATCTTCCGCTTGGATCCAGCGGCTATCACACCGGCGCACGCCCTTAATGACGGCGTCGATTACGTGCCGTGCCGCCGCATGGTGCTCTTCGGGCACCACTACGCTTCCATCGCGGGCCTGGCACCCATGCTTGGCCCGGCGATCGCTGTCATCTGGGGTTGGCTTCCCGGCATGCTGTGGGTCGTTCTCGGCACCCTGTTCATCGGTGCCGTCCATGACTTCGGAGCACTGGTGATCTCGATGCGCCACCGCGGCATGAGCATCGGCAAAGTTGCGGAAGACCTGATCGGGCGGCGCGCCAAGGGGATCTTCCTCATGATCATCCTCTTCCTGATCTGCCTGGTCATGGGCGTGTTCGTCCGCACTGTCTCCGGGCTCTTCACAGTCGATTTCTATCCCGAGTCGGTCTTCCCGACTTTCACCCTTATGGCGATCGCCATGGTCATGGGCTGGCTCGCCTACAAGCGGGGGATCTCCATCGTGAGGCTGACCGTGGTCGGATTTGTCCTGATGCTGGCGTCCATCGGCGTCGGGCTTGCGATCGGGCGTCCCGACCTGACCGGGGAGGTCTGGATCCTGATCCTGCTGGTCTACGCCTTTGCAGCCTCCACGCTTCCGGTCTGGTCGCTGCTGCAGCCACGCGACTACCTGAATTCCTGGCTGCTGTACCTTGGGCTGGCAACGTCTTACATTGGGCTGTTCGTCCTGCGGCCGGCCTTTGCCGCGCCAGCGCTGGACACGCAGCCGATGGACGCGCCGCCGATCTTTCCGTTCGTGTTCATCGTGATCGCCTGCGGCGCGATCTCGGGCTTCCACGGACTCGTGTCTTCCGGCACGACCTCGAAGCAGATCGACAAGGAGACTGACGCTTTGGCCGTGGGCTATGGGGGCATGGTTGGGGAATCCCTGCTGGGCTTGCTTGCGGTTCTGGCCTGCACGGCTGGTTTCCGCTCTGCCGAGAGCTGGGCGGAGCACTATTCCAGCTGGAGCACGGCGAACGGACTCGCGGAGAAGATGAAGGCATTCATCGACGGGACGGCGATGTTCCTCAGCTCGCTGGGAATCCCGATGGAACTGGCCCAGGCGTTCATCGCCTTGGTCGCCGTGTCCTTCGCGCTGACGTCGCTTGACTCGGGAACGCGACTGCTGCGCTACAACCTAGAGGAGATTGCCCAGTCGGTAGGCGTCCGCGTCCTTGGCCAGCGGTATGTTGCCTCGACCATCGCCGTTGTGCTGATCGGGTTCTTCGCGTTCTACGAGGTTGAGGGCCAGCCGGTCGGGCTGGCTCTCTGGAGCCTGTTCGGCAGCACGAATCAGGTGCTGGGCGCTCTGACGCTGCTGGCTGTGACCATCTATCTGCGGCAGAAGGGGCGCAACTACGTCTACACGCTGGCCCCAATGGCGTTCATGATGACGGTGACCATCGTCGCGATGGTGATCAACATCCAGAAATACTGGGTTGAGCAGCAGCTTCTGCTCGGCGTGGTCGCAGCCTCGATATTTGTGTTGAGCGTCTGGCTGTTGGTAGAGGCCGTCCTGCGATTCCGCCGCGACACGCCCGGGACGCTGGCTGCGTCAGGGGACTGACGCGAGCGCGTGTAGCCCACTCACAGGACGGGCCAAGATCAACACGTCTCCGCGCGCCACGCCGACCGTCGTGGCCGGATGACAAGTGCCGACCTCTCGGACGCCTCAGTAGCAGGCGCTGTTGGGCAATTCGGGCCAAGTGATGGCGCTGCCTTGGAACGCATTCTCGCGGCGCTCTAGCGTTGTTAGGGAACGTCGGCATAGACACTGTCAGATCGCACCTAGAGCACGACAAGCCGCTGCTTGACGATGGGGCGGCGCTATTCGGCCCGCCTGCGGTAGAAGCAACGGCGCGCCTACTGAACGTCCAAGCTGAGCGAGTCGAGACGCCGACTGGCTCCAGCCCGCCGCTGCGAGCGTCGACCATCACCCACTGAAGCGATGGCTGGCTGTCAGTCGACACCATCGATAGAACAGGGGTTAGCCCGACACGGGAAGCCATCCACAAAGAGCCAACTCCTTTGGCACCTCTAGCAGCCTCGGATTCAAGCGCGGGTTCTCCGGGCGATTGCCTCAGGCGGTTCCGCTCTCGCGCTAGGTCATATCTGGCTTGCCGTCGCACCCACACGTCTGCCTTGCCCCAGCCCACGGCTTCTAGCTTCAGTGCCAGTGACACAGAGATGGCCGCATTGCCGTTCAGCACCCGAGACAGCGTGACTCGCGACACGCCCAGCTTCTGTGCAGCCTCGGTTACGCTGACGCCTTCGTAGACACCCTCGACTGCTTCCATGCGGCCGTGATAGATGTGCCGCCCCGGATGCGGCGGGTTTCGGCGCAACCAAGAGTCATTGGGGATGTTCTCCCTGCTCTTGCCCATGAATACCTCCTAGTGATAGTCGATCAGGTCGACGTCACACACATCTTCGCCTTGGACACGGAACACGATGCGCCAAGTGCGGTCCACGCGAACGGACCACTTGCCCCGGCGATCACCTCTCGGCGGGTGCAGCCGCTAGGTGGGCTCTGCCAGAACCTACAGCGGGCTCGCCGCGTCCAGAGCGTCGAGACTATGCTTGATCCTCTCGGCGCGGGTAGGATGCAGCTGTCTCGCATCGCCGTGCACGAACCACCGCCGCAATCCGCCGTGCCGGATGCTCCGTTCCGCCGCATGCCACATCGCAAGGGATATCGGCCAAATCGCCCGTCTGCGCTCCTGCGCTCCGAGGCGCTTTCCGTACTGGAACACTCCCAACCCACCCGAGGCGGACTTCCGCCAAGAGGTGTCCTGCCTCGCCGGATCACAACTAAGCCGCAGCCCTGACCGAGGTCACGCAGGCCGGGCGCTGGACTCTCCGCGCGTTGGCAGCGCACTCCGTTCGCTCCCGGGCAGTCTGCCGCCGTGCGGTCTTCAAGTACTGATCGGCCGGGGCAGGACCCCGGGTGATCGCTTGATGCCGAACGGGTGGCCACGCTACCGGCCCAGGCCCTCGGGGTCGACCACCTCCGGCACCGGCGTGGAGCCCTGCATTCGGGAAGGGGAACTGCCGCGCGGACCGCGACGCCTAGCCGGTGAAGTTCCCTGTCCCCGCTGGCCCACTACGCTCACTGCGGCGACTGCCGAGAGCGCCGACTGCGTGCCAGCCTGCACTCCCATCCTGAAGAACGTGCCCTGTCCCGAATGCGCTGCGCGCGACTGCCGCTGCCTGCCCCGTTCACGCAAGTAAGGCTCAACCAGACAGATAGCGCGTTTGACGATCGCTGGACTATCTTCGAGCGGAACCCAAGCGCTGTGTCTCTGGCCCTACCAAGCAGCCTTGATCGGCTGCAGACCATCGCCGTTACGGGCGGTCCGGCCAGCCGCACCGAGGCCGCTCGTCGCTTCTGCCGCAAATTTGAGTTTCTCGACGCCCACCGGCGTCCCCTATGCCTCACCTGCGTTGGGGCCTTCAAGTCGCTTGAGCCTCGGGCTCTGGCTTGCCTGCCGACTCCAGAGTCTGGCCCCGCCGGTCCCGCAACAAGACAAGGTCCAGTGGCTGGAATGGCAGCTGATGGCGATGATCCTGCTGGGCTGGCAAATGCCCGGACTGTCGGCCGAATTGCTGTTCAGGGATGCGGAGACCCGGCGGATGGTGCTTCCGGCCTTCGAGCGCGCCTGCTGCCAGGGCCTAAGAATGTGGTTCGGGGACGCGGACGATGACGATGATTGGCGAACACCTTGACTGCAAGAGAGCCCCATGGCCGAGGCGCCGGAACTTGCGGCAGGGCCGCAGCGCCAACCTACGGGCGGGTTTGCGGATGAACGAAGGCAGATTGGTGATTCATTCGCTGGCCACGGGTTCCTGACGCGGGCTACCTTGGGCAACTTGCCGGCAGAGTGAGCGATTGGACGGCTGCACGCGTCCGCAGCGGGTACCCTTCAAGTGAGGCTTCACGCCGACGTGCCCCACGAGAGCGGGTGCGCACGGCCCCGCCGGCCCGGTATCGGATGCCGGTCGCACCTGTCCAGCAGTTCCGGGAGCCGAGTCGTCTCAGCACCTCGGTGTCTGGTGCCCGAAATGGTCGTGGGGGTGCACCTCGTCCACATCCTGCAAGCCGAGCCTCACCCCGAAGTTCCCTCGACAGCTCGAGGGCTTGGATGGGTGGGACAGGCAGCTTGCGCCGCCGCGCGCCGCTTAATCTCCGGAGCTGCCGCTAGCACTCTCTCCTGGGCTTGGTCATTCCCTAGGCGGGCTGATCATCACGTGCGCCCCCGCCGTGCCGGGATACATCAGCCAAGGCGTATCGCCCGGCTCGGCGGTAATGCCGCTCGACTCCGGTGTCGCGTAGGGAAGGTAGATCACCCATCGCAGGTAAGGGTCCAAGACCTCCGCTCGCTCGCTGTCATACCCCTTACCCGTCAGGACGTACAGCATGCGCCCCTCCCGTGGCATTGGGACGCGGCCCTCGTCGACATCTTTCCAACGGATCTCGTGCCGCTCCCTGCCCTTGTGGCCCTGCATCGCCAATTCCCGACCGCGGGCCATGAACGGCTCCAGCTCCTTGTGGTAGCAGGCCACTGAGAACGCGTCATCGGCCGGGTTGTCCGCTAGGCAGACTAGGTGGTTAGTGCCTTCGCGAAGCGATACGATGGCGCCCGACCTGTCGTAACCGAGCACCGTCGCGTCCTCACGGAGGGCCTCCGGCGCTGCTTGGACGCTCGAAGCGACCTGCATTCTGGCGTCTGGCACTTCGGCGCAGATCGCCGACGTGGCCACAAAGGCAAGGCAGAGTCTCAAGCTCATGGTCTCCCCCAATCTTCCTCGTAAGGCGTGGCGGAACTCTAGTGCCTCCAGCGCCTCTCCTGTCTGCGGAACTCGGCCAGAATATATCACGCACGGGACTGCGAGGACCTGCGGCTCAGCAGCGTGGGCTGTTTGGAAGGAGCATGCCGCTCTCGGCCGGAAACGTCGGCGCTATCGATGCGGCCCGTTGAACTGCTGGGGGGCCTTGCCGCCGGCCGGCCATCAGGTCCCGCGCCGGATTGCGTATCGGGGCCGACGAGCTCCGGTTGGGGCCTTGCCGCTCGGAAGGAGCTCAGAACTGGTCAGGTGGGAATTGATCCCTCCGGCCAGGCTCGTCCGCGCCGGACGGGAGACGTTCCCTATTGGCGGCGACGTCTGTGAGACTGGCGGAGCCAGCCGACCCGCGTCCCCCGCCCCAGCGCTGTTGTCAGTCCCAGGCCTTCGATGCGAGGTTCCTCTCTACGCTCCCGTCGATCAGGTGAAAGCCCGTCTCGTGCAGCGGGTCGGCCGAACATGCCAGCCTGGCATTGCCGTACTTGCCCTTCAGGGCCGGAAACGCCGAGCCGAACTCGGGATCGTCTTCGTCTATTGACCACACCAGCCGCCCCTTGAACGGCACTTTCACCAGCAAGTGCGCGTCGCAGGCTTTGCAGCGGTACCGGAAGGTTGACACTTCCGCGCTCAGATTTCGCCCCGTGCGCGCAATTCGATCGATTGGCCCGAGTGGCCGTCGCTCAGTCGCAGTATGCCGGAACGCCATTCCACGCTGTCGACTCCAAGGAAGCCCTCTGGAGTTCGTGTCAGAAACATCGCGTATCCGGCCTCGATCGCCGACCGAGCCGGCAGCCAGCGGTACAGCAGTGTTCCGAACAGCCGGCCTTGGGTGACCACCTCCCGGCGCGGCAGGTCGAAGGCCTGCGTGCCAAACTCCAGGCCTCTGGCCATGAGGCCTTCGCGCGGGTAATGCTCCCAAGTCTGAAGCCACGGGAACTCGCGAGGTCGGAACACGTAGCCCAGCAGCAGCCGCTTTTCGGGATGCAGGGCTGTGACGAAGGCCCATTCCGACTCCGGATCGAGGCGGTGGCCCGTGTGGTCAAGCGAATGCGAATCCAACGGGGCGGCCCGCAGGTCCACCGTCCCTCCTGAGCGGAGCGGGGCCATTGGCCATTCGAATTCGGCCCCCGAGACAAGGCGGTGGGCGAGCCCATTGCGGGACGAGCCCTCCCGCGGCCTCGTAATGGCCCGCGCTGGCGAGATGTCGACCACCGTCACGCCGCGCTCAAGAAACGGTGACCCGATCGTCGCGTGCTCCGCCCAGTTCACGGGCCGGTCGAAGTCGAGCAGGCTCTCCAGCCGGGCCTTCACGTAAACCATGCTCTCGTCTTGAGGGAGGCGTATTTCGCGGCGCAGCACTTCGCGCACGCGCGGAAGCGTCACCTGCTGCCGGAGTACGGCGGTGCCACCCTCGAGTCCGGCGAACTCCGTCGACCACTCCAGTCGGTGCGCCTCGCCGTGTCCCAGCATGCCTGCCGCCTGCTCTTCTGGGGACACTGGCCCGAATCCGTCCACGCAGACGAAGTGGCCGAGGGCGCCGGAGGATCGCTCCGCCCGGCCCCGCTCGCGGTCCCCTCGGAGCGAGTCCCACAGAGGGTTCAGGGGCTGCGGGTCTCCGGCTACGGTGATCGAGGCGATCGAACCGCCGCCTGTCAGCACGACCAGCTCCACAAGTCCGCTGACGAGCCGCACGGCGCTGCGACCGCGGTAGGAATGCTCCGGATCCACTTGGGCGTGTGCGACCGCCGCCAGCATCGCCAGCACGAACGTCATGGGACGGTGGGCCCGTAGCATTCCTGAATCCTATCAGCCGTCCCGGGCCGTGCGATGATGTTGCTTCAGCGGTTGGAGCAGCAGGATGTTCAAGGGATGCGGCACGGCCTTGGTCACTCCGTTCGCCGAGGACGGCTCGCTCGACGAGGCGGCCCTGCGCAGGCTCGTGCGCCGGCAGGTGCGGGGCGGCGTGCACTTCTTGGTGCCCGGAGGCACCACGGGCGAGAGTCCCACGCTGTCACACTCTGAGCACCTGCGTTTGGTGGAGGTCACCTTGGAGGAGGCTGGCCCGGCGCCAGTCGTGGCTGGCTGCGGCGGCTACGACACGGCTTCGGTGTGCCGACTGGCGCGGGATCTGGCGCGACTGGGCGCGCAGGGCCTACTCTCGGTGACCCCCTACTACAACAAGCCGACGCGCCAGGGACTGTTCGAGCACTACTCCGCCATCGCGTCCGCCACGGACCTGCCGATCATCGTCTACAACGTCCCCGGCCGAACCAGCTGCAACGTCCAACCCGACCTGCTGCGCCGGCTCGCGGACCTGGAGACCGTCGTCGGCGTCAAGGAGGCGTCCGGCAACATCGCCCAGATGGGCCAGGCCTGCCAGCTGGCCCCTCCCGGATTCGCCGTGCTCTCGGGTGACGACTCGGTGACACTTCCGCTGATGGCCCTTGGCGGCAGTGGCGTGATCTCGGTCGTCTCGAATGAGGTGCCCGGGCCGATGGCGCGGCTCTGCGAGCGCGCCCTGGCGGGCGACTTCGCCGGTGCGCGGGAACTCCACCGGCGCTATCTGGCCCTGATGGACGCGAACTTCTGCGAGACCAGCCCGGGGCCTGTCAAGGTGGCACTGGAACTCATGGGTGTGCTCGACGAGGCTCGCTACCGACTTCCCATGACGCGGCCGTCGGACGCGAGTTGCGCCCACCTCGCCCGAGTGCTCTCCGATCTGGGCCTGCTCGCAGACACTGGGGTTGGTGTGTCTCCCGGCGAACAAGACTGACGTTCAGCGATCTTGGGCTAGCACTCTTGGGGCGCAGTTCCGTGCCTCTGGCTTCATCCGTTCGCAGTTGCCCAAACGCGCATCTACCCCGCGAAGAGTCGGCTGCGACGATTCCGCTCCGCCGCTCAACCGTGCCCGCGAGGCCTTAGGGCCGTCTCGATTCTGGAGTCTAGAATCACACTCGGGTCCATCCCCACGTGTGCGGGGAAAGCTGCCAGCACCGTTTCCAAGCTTGCGCCGCGCACGGCCCATCCCCGCTAGTACCTTGTACCAGCTAAGTTGTCGGATGTATTGATACGATGTTGGCAACCTTGGGAGGAGGTTGTCATGGCGCCACGATATCGAGTGACTTTGGAACCCGAGGAACGCGAGGATTTGGTTTCTCTCACGCGCACCGTCAAGACGTCCGGCAAGCTGTTCGCGAACGCTCGGGCGCTGCTGCTGTGCGACAAGGGCCCTGAGGGGCCGGACCCGCCTTGGACTGTCGCCAAGACGGCCGAAGCGCTGGGAGTCTCGTCGCGCACGATTGAGCATCTCAAGCGGCGCTTCGTGGAGGAGGGACTGGAAGCGGCACTGCGTCGCAAGCCGCGACCGCGCAAGCCTAGGGCCGCAACCTTCGACGGCAAGTTCCAAGCGCGGCTGATTGCGCTGGCTTGCTCGCCGGCGCCGGAGGGACGCGCGCGCTGGACGGTGCGCCTGCTGGCTGAGAAGGCGGTGGAATTGGGCATGGCCCCGCGAGTGTCGCCGATGACCGTGCATCGGATTCTAAGAAAAACCGGCTGCGCCCTGACCTGAAGAAGTACTGGCGCATTCCGCCGAAGGCGAATGCGGCTTTCGTGAGCCGCATGGAGGATGTTCTGCAGGTCTACGCCCGGCCGTACGATCCCAAGCGGCCCGTGGTCTGCATGGATGAGACGAACAAGCAGCTGATCGGGGAGGTGCGCGAACCGCTGCCGACGCAGGCCGGGCAGGTGCACAAGATCGAGCATGAGTACGTGCGCAACGGCGTCGCCCAGATCTTCCTGGAGGTGGAGCCGCTCAATGGGCGGCGACATGTCGAGGTAGACGAGAGACGCACGCGCAAGGACTGGGCACGCTTCATCCGCGGGATGCTGGAGGAGCGCTATCGCGTCGCGGAGCGCGTCGTGCTCGTCATGGACAACCTGAACACGCACGGGATCGAGTCGCTGTACGCGACCTACGAGCCGAGGCTGGCACTGGCGCTGGCCGAGCGCCTGGAAATCCACTACACGCCTAAGCACGGCAGCTGGCTCAACATTGCAGAAATCGAGTTGAGCGCGCTGTGCGGGCAATGCTTGAATCGACGCATCCCCGACCTCGACACGATGCGCAGCGAGATCGCATCTTGGGAACGGGATCGGAACAACCGCCAATCCGAGGTCGACTGGCAGTTCACCACGTCCGACGCCCGCGTCAAGCTAAGAAATCTATATCCGAAGATTTAGGAGGTACATGGTACTAGCACGAAGTCCCAACATTTCCGAGCAGCGCAACGACCGCCAGAGCACATGGCTCCTCAAGGGCGTTGGGGCCCGAACTCCACATTGTGTGAGGGGTGGGGCTCGGTAACGACCCAACGTACTCGGCACGGCCGCATCAGTCCGTCGCGGAAGAGACTGCGTGCTACGCTGCCACGCAGGAGACTATTCCCCGCAAGGAGAGACGGATGACGAGAGCGCAGGCCGCGTTGCTGACGGTGTCTGTCATGGTACTTGCGAGTGCGCCCGGCCTCCCGGCGCCGGACCGCGAGCAGGGCGACGTCGCTCTTCCGACGATCGAGTCGCACACGACCGGCTTCGAGCGTCTCGACGGCTTCTTTCCGCTCTACTGGGACGATGATGCTGGCACGCTCTGGCTGGAAATCGGCCGTCTTGGCGTCGAGGTGCTGTACGTCAACGCGCTGGCGGCCGGGGTGGGCTCGAACGATATCGGGCTTGATCGCGGCCAACTCGGCGGCACGCGCATCGTGCGCTTCGAGCGGGTCGGCCGCAAGCTCCTGATGGTCCAGCCGAACCACGCCTACCGTGCCACGACCTCCAACCCGGACGAGCGGCGGGCGGTGGACGATGCCTTTGCCACATCCGTCCTGTTCGGGTTCACGGTAGCGGCGCGCACCGGCGAGCGCTTCCTCGTCGACGCCACGCCGTTCCTGTTGCATGATGTCCACGGCGTCGCCGACAGCCTGCCTGGAACGTACCGGCTCGACCGGCAACGCAGCGCCGTATACCTCCCGCGTACCAGGGGGTTTCCCCGGAACACCGAGATGGAGGCCATGCTGACATTCGCGCTCGACACTCGCGGAGACGGACCCGGCTTCGGCCGCGGGTCGATTGAGGCCGTCGCCCCGAGCGCCGAGGCGGTCACCGTGCGCCAGCGTCAGTCGCTCGTCGCACTGCCGGACGACGGCTACACGCCGCGTCCCTACGATCCACGAGCTGGCTACGGTGCCGTCTCCTACGTCGATTACGCCGCGCCGCTGGGCGAGCCGATGACCCGTCGCTACCTGCGCCGGCACCGCCTCGAGAAGCGCGACCCGTCAGCCCCCGCCAGCGAGGCGGTCGAACCGATCGTCTACTACCTGGACCGGGGCACACCAGAGCCGGTCCGCTCCGCGCTGCTCGACGGCGCGCGCTGGTGGAACCAGGCGTTCGAGGCGGCCGGCTATCGGGATGCGTTCCGGGTCGAGCTGATGCCCGAGGGGGCCGATCCGCTCGACGTGCGCTACAACGTCATCCAGTGGGTGCACCGGTCCACGCGGGGTTGGAGCTACGGCAGCTCGGTGACCGACCCCCGCACCGGCGAGATTATCAAGGGGCACGTCACGCTCGGCTCCCTGCGCGTCCGGCAGGACTACCTCATCGCCGAGGGGCTGCTTTCGCCCTATCTCCGCGGTGACGAAGAAGTGCCCCAGCTGGCAGAGCTGGCGCTGGCGCGGATCCGCCAGTTGTCCGCGCACGAGGTAGGGCACACTCTGGGCCTCGGACACAACTACTACGCGAGCCGCCAGGGGCGCATCTCGGTCATGGACTACCCGCACCCGCTCGTGACGCTGGGACCGGACGCGCAGATCGACCTGTCGGACGCCTACGACGTCGGCATCGGGGAATGGGACGAGGTGGCCATCGCCTATGGGTACCAAGACTATCCGGACGGGACCGACACGGCGCTCGCGCTACAGCGGCTGCTCGACGAGGCGTGGGGCGAGGACCTGCGCTACCTGACCAACCAGGACACGACCGCGCACCCGCGGGTCCACCAATGGGCTAACGGCACCGATCCCGCCCGCGAGCTCGAGCGGATGCTTCAAGTGCGCCGCATCGCCCTAGACCGCTTCGGCGAGAGCGCGATTCCCGCAGGACGCCCGCTGGCGACGCTGGAGGAAGCACTCGTGCCGCTCTACCTCCACCACCGCTACCAGATAGATGCCGCGGCATCCGCGCTCGGAGGCTTGGACTACGTCTATGCCATGCGGGGCGACGGCCGCGTGCCGGTGACGCCAGTGCCGGGCGACCAGCAGCGAGCGGCGCTGGCGGCGCTGCTACGGACGCTCGATCCGGCCGAGCTGACCCTGCCTGAAAGCGTGCTGCAGCAGATTCCGCCGCGGCCACCAGGGCACGGCCCACACCGGGAGTTGTTCCCCCGCCGCACCGGTCCGGCATTCGATGCCCTGACGCCGGCAATCGTCGCGGCCGACCTGACGGTCTCGCAGATGCTGGTCCCGTCCCGGGCCGCCCGCCTGGTCGAGCAGGCCATGCTCGACGACACCTTGCCGGACTTGGAGGAGGTGCTGGAATCATTGGCGGAGGGTGTCTTCGACAGGCCGACGGAATCCGCATACGCGCACGCGGTTCGGAGGGCGGTTCAGCGGGTCGTCGTCGAACGGTTGATGGGACTCGGCGAGGGATCTCCCATGGCGGAGGTGCGCGCCCACGCGACGGATGCGTTGGAGCGCATCCGCTCTCGACTCCCGACGTTCGGCGGCGATACCCATAGTCGCTTGCTGCGGCGCGAGATCGAACGCTTTCTCGACCGACCGGGCGGTCCCATTCCGAATCCGGCCTCGCCAATGCCTGTCGCGCCTCCGGGCAGCCCGATCGGTACCGCGGCGCTGGAGTGGCTGCGCGGGTCGACCCAGGTTTGCGCCTGGGAACGGACGTCGGGATTCTGATGCCCAACCCGGGGTCGCCGAGTGTGCGACCCGCTTCGAACGGAGGACGATTGCACTTGGGGGCTAAGCGGTCGCGGACGGAGCCGCTCGACGGTTGAAAAAGCCGGGAACCGTTGAGGAGTACGAACCACAAGAAGATCACGATTGGTCAACGTTCTAGCGCTGGTCGCGGTTGCGGTCACCTGCGGACACCCGTCCGCGTCCGCGGGGGAAGCTCCGCAGCGGCCGCGGAACGGCCAAGGCCGCTAGACTGCAAGCGTGCGGTTTCTGAAGGACTGGGGGCAGCTGCTGGTGCTGGCGGCCCTGTTGCTGACGCTGTTCGGCTGGCTGCGGGCAGACATCGGACGGCTCGACGACCGGCTTGTCTGCATCGATGCGCGGCTGGCTGCCTTCACGGAACGCATCGCGCACATCGAGGGCCGCTTGGCCATCGGCAGCGCCCCGCTGGGGGCCCGGCCCGAAGCCAAGGACTGAGCGGTTAGGCCCGCCCAGCGCCGATCCACCCCGAAACGCATCCGCCACAGATCGGGTCCATCCCGCGTGTGCGGGGGAGGCGGAGCCCAGTGAACTGCAGGTTCGGTTCGCACTCGCCCGTCCGAGCGCCCTCCCGACATGGCCGCGAACAGCTTGCCGTCCACACGCGGGGATGAATCGCCGGATTGTCCGGAGCGATTCCAATCCAGGCAGTTCTTCTCTGTCGGCCTGCGGGCTCGCATGTGGAGTGGCGGAATCGGCCCGTCTGTCGGGCCAGCCAGGAACGGACTCACTGGAACGTGCTAGAACCTCAGCCGCGCCGCGACTTGGGCGGTCCGGCCCAGCCCGGACCGCTTGGCGACGCCGAAGTACGTGTCGTCGACATTGTTAAAGGGCGCGGCCCAGTTGCGGTTGCCGAACGCGTTCAGCAAGTCCACGCCAACCTCCATTGAGACTCCCTCGAATGCCTCGATCGCCCTCGCGATGCGAATGTCCCACTGCTGGAAGCCGGCCGAGCGGTACTCGTTCCTTCGCGATGTGCCCTGCCGGACTTGGTCGAAGTCCTTCGGCTGCACTGTGCGAAACGCCGTCGGGTCGAAGGCAAAGTGTCCCGATAGCTCGCGACCGCCGGACAGCGGGAAAGTGCGCAGCTGGCCCGGATCCAAAGACTTGAACGGTGCCACTCGATCCGGCCTACCGACCTGTTCGAATGTGTAGCTAGGGTCCTCCGTCTGGCGGATGTCCAACGGCAGGCCCGAGCGCCAGCGCCAAATGCCGCTGAGGGCCCAGCCGTCAAGCCACGGGGCCCGGTCGGCCCAGCGCCTGGGCAGGCGCATCTCCCACATCCACGCCGCCGTCAGCGAGTGCCGGCGATCAAAGTCGGAGTGCGTCCAGTCCGCGCCGGTCAGCTCCTCGCCCAGGATTGTGCTGCCGTTGTCCATGGATCGGCTCCAGCTGTAGCCGGCGTCGAGCGCCACGCCTCGGCGCAGGTACCGGTTGGCGCGGATCTGCACTGCGCGGTACCGGGCGCTGCCGCTGCTCTCGAACGAGCGGATGTTGTCGAAGCGCGAGTAGCGCCGCATGTAGCGCACAAAGGCGAACGAGTGCAGCGGGTTGCGCACGAACCCGTTCAGCTCGCGCTGCCGCTGCAGCCGGGTCGAGCGCGTGCCGAGGTAGCTGCCTGTGACGAATACCCGCGCCGGCAGCAGGCGCTGCCAGCTCACGTTCCAGTGCTCCGCCCTTGCGTTTTCGAAGCGGTCGTCGAAAACCAGCAGCGGAAACCGCAGCACGCCCGTGCGGATGGTCGCAAGGGTGCGGTCGCCCAGCACCCTTCCTGGCTCCTGGAACAGCCCGTTCGGGTCGCGCACGGTGTAGCGGTTGTCCGTGCTGAACGGGGGGTAGGTCGCTTGGAACAAGGCCGCCGCGCTCGAGCCGGCGAACGTCCCGTGGTCGAAGAAGACCCCGTACGCCCCACGCAGCACCGAGCGTCCGGACTCTCCCAGGACCCATCGGGCGCCGCGCCCGTTCCACGAGGGCGAGTAGGCGACGCCGACGCGTGGCGAGAAGTTGCGTCCCTGCGTGCCGATGGTCGACCTTGGCACCACCAGGCCTTCCCGATCGGTGTCGCCGGGGAACAGCAGGTAGGGAGGCGACTCTGGGAAGCGCACGCTCTGGGAATTCTCGCGGAACGTCACTAGGCGGTCTTCTGTGTCGACGCCCGGGGGCTGCTGCTCGAACCGCAGCCCGACGGTGACCTTGAGGTCGCGCCGAGGGCGGATTTCCGCCTCGGCATAGGCCGCGAACTCAAGCCAACGCAGGTCTAGGCTGCGCGGCGTCTGCACGCGCAGTTCGCCCGGGCGCCCTAGCAGGAGGTCGCGGAGCCCCTGCCCGCGGAAGCGCGACGGGGGAGATGGCGGCACGGGGAAGCTGAAGGTCCCGGCCGGGTTCTCTGAGTGGGTGAAGGGCCACAGGCCACGCTGGCCGAGCAGGCCGGCCCGCACGACCTGCCTCCTGAGTCGGAGCTCGGCATCGTAGGCGACGCTCAGGGTGGTCTGCTGCGATTCCTCGGCCTCGACCAGAGGCGCCACGTGGAGTTGCAGTTGGCCGAGGTCGTTCCACAGTCTGACATTGGGCAGCGACGCCGGGTCGAAGTTGCCGTAGTCGAACCCGAAGTCGCGGGCGGCCGTGCCATCGAGGCCCGGATGGCCGCTCCTCTCCTCGCTGCCAAGCTGCTGCATGGCCATGCGGAGCGAGTGGGTAAAGGGCGGCGCAGGCGTGTGGGTCAGCGCGTATTGGGAGTGGTGCGAGACCTGTCGGCGGTCGTTGACCGTGCCCGGGCTTGCAGTGAACGCCTCGACCGGAGGCTCCCGGACGTGATTTGCGTAGGTGTGATGGCTGAAGTAGTGGGAAAAGTGCCTGCCACGCCCGTCGACGCGCGCCAAGAACACAGCCCCAGAGCTGGCTAGGCTCTCGGACCAGCGTGTCCAGCCTCCCTCCAAATTGGGCGCAGGGACGAGTGCGGCCAGATAGCTCTGCATGAGAGGGTCGAGTCGGCTTGCGGGAATCTTCCCCGACGGGAACGGCTGGCCCGTGTCCGGGTCGACCGGCTGGTTCTCGAAGCCGAAGAAGTCCCCAGTCCTCTCGTTCTCGCTGAGCACGCGCCGCAGGGCCCCGTGGCTGCGGGAAGTCAGCCAGCCCTCGCCGTCGAAGAAGCCGTGAACTTTGCGCCCTGCCGACAGGGGCCCTCCCGCCTGCGCGCCAGCCGCAAAGCCGCCGATGCGGTCTCGCGACCCGTCGAATGCGCCCGAAGGTCGCGCTCGGGGAGGCCGGCCGAAGGCGCGGACCTGCCCGTGCCATTGATCGCCCCCCTCCCGGAATCTGGGGTCGACAACGGCGCCGGCGTTGCGGCCGTCCCGTGCGGAATAGGTGTGCGTGATGACACGTACGCTCTCAAGGGCCTCAGGTGCGGGTCCAAAGGTGGCCGCCTGCGCGCCCGTAAGGCGATTCTGGGCGTTGTTCGAGGCCCCGTCCAGCTTGAAGTTTATGAACGAGCTGCGCGATCCGTTGGCCGAGACGAGGGCAGCCCTGCCCGTGTCGGGATCGACGTCCAGCGACTCCGCCGGGACGACGCCGGGGACCAGGTGGAGCAGCTTGTCGACAGCCGTGCGGCCTTCGGAGCCCAGCACGACCGGCAGCGACTCGATCTGCTCGCGGACCAGCCCGTACTCGAGGGCCATCTCTTCCAGGCCCGAGCGCGGCAGGGTGGCGGCGGCTGAGAGCTGCCGCAGGACGATCGCCGGGAATTCGACCGGGATCCCCGGCAACACTTCGAAGGGTCCGCTGCGCCAGGCTTGGTAGCCGTCCCGCACCAGCGCCAGCGAATAGCGGCCGGAAGGTACGGACAGCAGCTCAAACGCCCCGTCCGTCCCGCTGCGCGTGCGCAGGACCTGTGCCGTCGAAAGGTTGATCAGCTGGACTTCGGCGTCGGCGAGCGGTGCTTGGCCGCTTTGGCGCACGCTCCCCGTAACGATGCCCGAGGCCGCTGCTGCCGCTGCGGCGGCAAGCAGTAGGATGAGGACGGCTGCAATGCCCAGCCGGCACGGCACGGCCGCGGGCCTACCGGATGGCGGCTCTCAGCTGGCGCGTGTGCTGGCGGATCCGCGCCAACAGGTCTGCCGTCGAAAGGTTGCTGGCGCGCGCGTCCAACGTGGCGCCCGATCCGAAGAAGAGCCCCGCGAGCGCTTGATCGAGGGCCAGCGCGTCGTCCAGGAGTTGCTCGGCGGTGGCCTCGGCGCCCTCCGTCCGAGGTGCACTGCGCCGCTCGCCACGATAGGCCCAGAATCGCCGCGGCAGGGATTCCGAGAGGCGCGATGAAATCCCGGCCTGATGGTTCCCGATTCCGTCGAGGTGGAACTTCGCGACCTGCCGGAAGCTCTCGTCCGGCCGCGCTTTCGCGCTCGGAGCGCTCGTCACCAACCGATGCAGCCGGTGCACGTGCGAAAGCAGCTCCGAATCGTGCCGCACTATGCCGCTGACGAAGCGATCCAGCTCACTCTCGAGCAGGCCTTGCGCCGGCTGACGGAACGACCGTCGGGCGGCGTCCTCATAGTGCTGCAGGAGGGCATTGCGCACCGGTCCGCCAAGCGTCCCCTGGCGCCAGGCCACCTCCGAAACGCTGGGTGCCCCCACCGGCCTGGAGCCTCCTACCCCGATGTCGAACTCGATAGGGAGCCCGTCGGCGACTGCCAGCAGCGCGCGCTGCGCAGCCGCCCGCTCCCTTTCGCTGGCCAGGGTGCCACTGAAGCGGACGGCCGGGCCGGATCCGCCTGCCTGCAGCGTGGACTTCCACAGCCCGCTCCTGACGAGCATGAGGTTACCCTCCGCAACGAGCGTCGGATCTTGCGGCCCTTGGCTGGACAGTGGGACCTCGACAGCAGTCGCCGCTTGCTCGACCTCCCGTCTTGCGGTCGCGCCTTGGAACGACGGCAAGTCGTCGGTCCGCGGAAGGTCCAAGGCCAGCAATGCTGCCCCGGCCTGAGGTAGTGACTCTAACGTCGGAGCCTCGAGCGGTTGAAGCACCACCGCGGCGGGCGGGCGTACGGATCTCGATCCGATCTCCGCGAATCGCTCAGGAGACGGCTCCGCCGTTTCGGACGTCGCCGCTGGCAGCTGGGCCGGTGCGATCGGAATCCTCTGCCCAACCGTCGGCGTGCGCGTCTCGACCCGGACGGGCGGGCCGGTTCCAGTCGGCGGAGGCACGGCGTTCCACCCCACCCAAGCCAGCGCGCAAGCCGCGGCCAGCGCTCCGCCGTACGACAGCAACGGGCGCAGGTCCGGCATGCGGAATCGCATGGCGAGACCCCTTGGCGGGCCGTGCGGTTCGCTCGAGGTGATCTCCGAGCCGATGCGTCCGCGCAGTGCCGCCAAGGCCTTGGCCCTGCGCTCGACCGGCAAGTTGAAGGCAGGCTTGCGTCGGAGCTCGAACTCGATTGCGGAGAGCTCGGTATGCAGCCGTGACGCGCGCCCCCGGCACGCCTCGCAGGTGGCCAAGTGGGCTTCGGTAGCGTCGTCGAGCCGCTCTTCCAGCGACAGCAGCAGATCCTTGGTCGAGAGGTGCATCTCCCTAACCTGGGCCTCCGCCGCCATGCGCGAGCGCAGCATGACCAGCTGGTCATGCCCTGGAGGGCCAGGCGGAAGGAACTCACGCACCTGCTGCGCCACGAGCACGTAAGACTCCTGCACGTCGACCAGCGTGGCCTTGCAGTCGACGCACCCCACCACGTGCCGGCAAAGCCCGCGGTCGTCGAGCTCGCCTTCAGCGTAGAGGAGCAGCTCTGCTGGCGTCAGGTGTCTCACGTTTCCTCGCTTTGGGCTTGCGCAGCTTCTTGACGGCTCTCGAGACGTAGCTGGCGACCGTAGGGATCGCCACTTCCAGGGTCTCGGCCACCTCCCGGTAGGTGAAGCCCTGCGTACGCAGCAGCAGGCACTCCCTCTCGTTCTTCGTCAGCCGGTCCCATGGGAGTTCGCCCACGATCACCGATCGCTCCGGGCCGCCCCAGTCCGCCGCCGACGAATGCCGGGCCTCGACCTCCCTCCAGCTGTCCTCGTCCAGCAGGATAGGCTTGGATCGCTTTAGGTTGTCCAAGAGCAGCCGACGGCCGACTCGGTATATCCATCCCTTCGGGTTCTCGATCTCCTCTCCGGCGCAGCGCGCCTGAAAATAGCGGAAGAGCGCCTCCTGCGCGATGTCCTCGGTGTCGTTCGTGTACCTCAAGCCGGTGCGCAGGTAGCGCACAAGGTTCGAGAAGTGCTGCTTGAACAACTCCTCCGTTTCCCACGCGGCTCGCGTGGTCGGATCCGGCTGGGCGTATGAATGCACTGCAACCCTGCGCCGCCACCAGATCCGCGCCAGCCTCTTTATCAAGACGACTGAGGGGCCGATTCTTCTGGCAGCGATGCTCCAATTTTCTGCCGAAATGCGGCAAATGTCAAACGCAGCCCGCCTGCGTGGCCGCGCCCCGGGACCGTGTAGGCTTCAAGCGGGCCTGAGCTGGCGGTCGCGCGCGGCTGCAGGCCGTTCGGCCTCGAGAGCCGCGCCAGCTACCCTTTAGGTGGCAGTTGCGGTCCGCTGTGGGTGGGCGAAGTGCCCTTCCCGCGGTTCAACGGTAACGGGGCATCGCATCTGCCTTCAGCGATCGTGGATTCACACCTTGAGAGATTGCTTCGCAAGATCTTTGCGGCTGGGCCTGTGCGCACGCGGCCGCCGCAGGCCGCGGCTCTGTCGGTCGCTGATCAGTTCAGCCGCGAATTCGCCCTAGGCGACCCGGTGTGGTTCCTCAACGGCGTCAGGCAGGTCAATGGGCATATCGCGAGGAAGACCAGAAAGGAGGGCGTCATTGTCACCGAGGGAGGCAGGACGTTCTCGGTCCCGTGGCCGTTGATCTTTGCCCGCGAGGACGCCGCGCAGAAGCATGTGGTCACACCCAGCGAGGCCGCCAAAGCCCAGTTCCGAGTCGGGGATCGTGTCGAGTTCACCGAACGCGGCCGCCCGTTTCAGGGCAAGATCGTCCGCATGAACCCGAAGACGGCGGATGTCGACTGCAGCGGCGGCGCCAAGTGGCGGATTCACTACGAGTTCCTCAACAAGGTCGCAACGGAATTGCGGGACAATCCAGCCCGAATCCTCAAGGCCGTAGCCGCAAAGGCCAACCGGCTCATGGCGAAGCATGGGCTGAAGGGCTGGAGCTTCCAGTTCGATGATGCCGCCCGCCGGGCGGGTGCTTGCGATCACCCAACAAGGGTGATCTCGCTGGCCCGCGAGTACTGCTTCGAGGCTTCCGAGGCGGAGTGGACGAACACAATTCTCCACGAGATCGCGCACGCCCTCGTCGGACCGGGCCATCACCACGACGCGGTTTGGAAGCGCGCGGCACGGGCGATCGGCTGCACGGCCGACCGTTGCCACTCCGTGACCTTCACGCCTCCCCGGTATATCCTGTCGTGCCCACGGTGCCGATGGGCCGCCACGCGGCTGAGGCGGAAGCGCCGCCTCGTCTGCCGGGAGTGCGGCACCGACCTTGTCTACGATCCGTTCTCGGCCAAGCGCTGGGCGCGGATGCAACACGCCGACCCTGCGGCACCGGGCCGAGCCTGATGTAGGGCGGGTGAGTTGGCGCCCGCAGGTTGGTATTCCTGGAGCCCTTACTTCAGGCCTCCCTCGGCTCGTGCCAGATCCGCACGGTCCAGAGGAACGTGCCGCCGGGGTCCACGTGAACGAGACCTTCTCGCCGCACCAGCGAGTTCTGCAGGCCAATCCACGGTTCGGGGCTGAAGAAGCCCCCGCGCACGTCTCCCCAAAGGTTGAACAGCACCGCCGGCGGCGATGGCGCATGGCTGGCCGAGTGCGAAATGTGGAGCGACAGGCCCGCCGGATCTCGGTACTCGACCTGAGGATCCTGCCCGGAAGGATAGCCCGTCAGCGACGTGGCGGACAGTGGAAGATGCTCGCCAAGGTGCATACCCGAGGCGAACGGAGGTGCCGGCTGCGCTTCCCCGGTCGGGATCCCGTAGGGAGTCTTGAGGAGTTCAGTGCTGGCCGCGGTCTTGAGGACCATCCGATGCGGGTCGCTGCCCTCCAGCAGCGGGGCCACGAACGTCACGTGGTTTCCGATCGAGAAGAACATCGGCTCGGAGTTCCCAGGGTCGGCGGCCACCGTGTAGCGCAGTTCCAGGCGCCCGTCCACGACGGCGTACTCGACGCTGCAGCGGAACCGGAACGGGTACATATCGCGCGTGTCCGAGGTGTCCAACAGGCTCAGCAGCGCGCGGGCCGACGCCGTGTCCGAGGACACCTGCTCAACGGTCCACGGCAGGTCCCGCGCGAACCCGTGAATGGGCATGCGCCTCCGGACGCCCCGATGGTCGTAGGCTCCGTCATTGAAGGACTCGCCAGCACGTCTGCGCTCTTCCAAATCCGGCGGGAAGTTGCGGCCGGTCGCGGGCCACAACAGGGGGCCCTTTCCCCCGAAGCCCTCGCGAGGAGAGTAGTCGCGGGCAAGTTGCAGCGTCTCGATCCAACGGCCGGCATGCCGCACGCGCAGGCCGCTCAGCTCCCCTCCCTTGGATGGTGCGATGGCCGCCTCTAAGCCGCCGACCTCGTCCCGAAGCACGATCAGCTCGACTGCGGACGAGTCAATGCTTGCCGCGGACCCGGTCGTGTAGCGAACTGCAGGGTCGCTGGAGCTGCACCCCAAGGCCAGCAGAACTACGCACAACGTCATGCGCATGCCGGCCAGCATAGCGCGGCTGACCACCGTTAGATCGGGTGTCCGCCGCGGTCGATCAGGTGCAGAATGTTGCCCTCGGGGTCCAGGAAGAACGCCAGCCGGTTCGGCCCGGCCTCGACGAACTGCACAATCTCGATCCCCTTGGACCTCAGGTCGTCCACGCCGGCGTCGAAGTCGTCGACCTTAATGGCCAGGTGGCGGATGCCGGGAGTGCGCATGCCGCACTTGGCCGGGGCACCCTCGGAAGGGATCAATTCCAGCATGGATCCGTCTGAGGCTCGCACGAACACGTTGCCGCCATAGCGGTGCACGATCGGCATTTCCAGGTTGCGCTCGTACCACCCTGCCAGCGCTTCCGGGTCCTCGGTTGCGATGGCGGTGTGCTCGATTCCGTTGTACATCAGGCTTTTCCCCTTTCGCGGCCCCTGCGGCGGCAGACCCCGCGCTTCGAGGACCGGATGAACTCGACCATGTGGCGCACGTGCGGGCCGTCCACTTCAGCCTCTACCTTCCCAAGCGCCTGCTCCAGCGGGAGGGCCGACCGGAACAGAGTGCGGTAGGCCGCACGGATCTTGGCGATCTCCGCATCCCTGAGGCCGGCCCGCCGCAGCCCCACCAGATTAAGCCCGTGCACGGCCATCGTCGGGCCGGCGTGCATCAGGTAGGGAGTAACGTCCTGGTTGACGCGCGTCATGCCGCCCACGATCGCAAGCTCCCCGATGCGCAAGTGCTGCTGGACCCCGATTCCCCCGGAGACGAACGCGCGATCCTCGATGCGCACATGCCCCGAGATCAGGGTGCAGCTGGCGATCACCGTCCCGTTCCCGATGTGGCAGTCGTGCGCGATGTGGCCCGACGTCATGATGAAGTTGTCGTCCCCGATGACCGTCTCAGACTCGGGCGCCGTCCCGCGGGAAATCGTGAAGTGCTCGCGGATCTTGTTGCCCCGGCCGATGCGCAGGTAGGAACGCTCGCCGCGGAACGCCCTGTCGAGAGGCTCGCTGCCGAGGACGGCTCCTGCCGAGACTTCGTTATCCTCGCCCATGCTGGTCCAGCGCTTCACCACCACGTGCGGCCCGATCTTGCAGCGTGGTCCGATCCGCACGTCGTCCTCGACGACCGAGAAGTCGCCGATCTCTGCGCCCGCGCCGATATCGGCGGTGGTCCCGAGTATCGCCGTTGCCGCGATTCGCGCCGACGGGTGGACTATCGGCATGCAGCTTTGCGTTCGGCCTCGCGCCGAGCGTGCAGGCACCGGGGCCGGAGCGCGGGCCGTCGAGCCCCGCGCCCGGCCATGATAGCCTACTGGGTTCGGATCGGCGGCAATGGCCCTCCCCCCGAACCTCCCGCGCGTCTGCGCCTGCATCGGTCACGCTGACGCCGGCCGGGCGGAGGCCTTGGCCCTAGCCAGCTGCGCCCATGGCGAAGCCTTGGTGGAGCTTCGCATCGACGCTTTGGCCGATCCCGGGCGCGGTCCGGGCATCGTGGAGGGAGTAGCGGCCCGTCATCCGTCAGCGTTTGTGCTGGCCACCTGCAGGAGGAGGCAGAATTCGGGTGGGTTCGACGGCACGGTCTCCGACCAGTTGGCGCTGCTTCGCAGGGCGGCCGATCGCGGCGCAAGGATCGTCGACGTCGAGATCGAGACGCTGGAGGCGGCACCCGGGGCCCTTGAGCCGTTCCGCGGCCGCTGCCTGACCGTGGCGTCGTACCACGACTTCGAGCAGACCGGGCCCTTGGATCCGGTCGTGCGAAGGCTTGAGGCGACCGGTGCGGACATTCTCAAGGTCGCCACTAGGGTGAACCGCCCCACGGACAACCTGGCCCTCCTGGATCTCTGCCGGGCGCGCCGCAATATGGTCGTCGCCGGCATGGGCGAGGAAGGCAGCGTTGCACGCCTTGTCTCCCCACAGCGCGGCGGCCTCTTCACCTACGCTGCACCGGATTCCTACCGGTGGCCTACCGATGGCCCCGGAGGGGAGACCGTTTCGGCCGGGCCGACGGCCCCTGGCCAAGTCTCGGCCCGCGCCGCCCGTCTCCTGTACCGCATCCCGAGCGGCAGCGAGGCCACCGGGGTGTATGCGGTGATCGCTCGACCGGTGGGCCACTCGCTGTCGCCGCTCATCCACAATCGCGCGTTCGAGGCGGTCAGCTTCGACGGCATCTACGTGCCATTGCTCGTGCGGCCTTCCCACGTGCGGGACTTCTTCGACCTGGCGCGGCGACTGCCCTTGAGCGGGGCAAGCGTGACCATCCCCCACAAACAGGCAGTGATCCCGCTCCTGGATTCGGTCGACGAGACGGCTCGGGAGATCGGCGCCGTCAACACGATCTACTGGCACCGGGGGCAGCTCGCGGGCACGAACACCGATGCGCGGGGAATCGTCAGCCCGCTCCTGAAGCGGACCCCACTGGACGGAGCGACAGTCCTAGTGGTGGGCAATGGCGGCGCTGCCAAGGCCGCGGTAACAGCCTTGCGGCAGGAGGGCTGCCGGGTGTCGGTCACCGGGCGCAACCCTGCGCGCGTCGGGCGCTTGGCCCGGGAGCATGGGGCCCGCCCCCTGGACTTTGCCGACGCCACAGGCCGCTCCTTCGACATCCTGGTGCAGGCGACCCCGGTAGGCATGACGCCGGCCGTGGACGGCAACCTGTTCCCGGGCCGCGTGCCCGCGAAAATCGTCTTCGACTTGGTATACAACCCGCTGGAGACGGTGCTCCTCCGGCATGCGGCGGATCAGGGAAGAACTGTAATCAGCGGCATCGAGATGTTTGTGGAGCAGGCCGCGGAACAGTTTCGGATCTGGACCGGCATCGAGGCGCCGCGTGCCGTCATGCGCGACGCCTTGCTCGCACATAAAGTGAAGTAAGCGCTCAGGAGGGCGCCGCATGATGGCCCAGCCAGGTTTGAGAGAGTTCAAGCGCCTAGCCGAGACCGGGAACTTGGTGCCGGTGTGGAAGGTGCTCCCCGCCGATCTGGAGACGCCGGTCTCTGCCTACCTGAAGCTCAACGGCGAGAACCGCTGCTCATTCCTGCTGGAGAGCGTCGAGGGCGGCCAGCGGATCGGGCGCTACACATACATCGGGGTCGACCCTTTCCTGACCGTGACCGCCCACGGCGACACAGTCGAAGTGCGCGACGGCGCAAGTGACCGCACGCTGCGCGGGGACGTGTTCTCGGTGCTGAAGACTCTGGTCTCGCGCAATCGGCCGGCCCGAGTCGAGGGCCTGCCCCCTTTCACGGCGGGCGCCGTCGGGTATGCAGCGTACGACGTGGTGCGGCTGCTGGAACCGCGCGTCCCCGCCTTCCGCCAAGACGACGTCGGCGCGCCCGACGCAGTCTTCATGTTCTTCACCGAGGTGCTGGTGTTCGACCACCTCACGCACCAGTTGTACTTGGTGGCGAATGCCCGTGTGGATCCCGACTGCGACGAATCGGCATCTTACGCCCGCGCCTGCGAGAAGCTGGCGGCCATGGAGGCGGCACTGTCGCTCCCCGTTGCGGACGGCCGCGCCCCCGCCCCGGACGGCTCGCTTGAGTTGCGGTCGAACATGGGGAAGGAAGCGTTCTGCAGTGCCGTCGAGCGTGCCCGCGAGTACATCCTCGCGGGGGACATCCTGCAGGTGGTCCTGTCGCAGAGGCTGGAGATGGAGCCGGGCGTCGCACCCTTCCTCATCTACCGTGCGCTGCGCATGGTCAATCCGTCGCCCTATTTGTTCCACCTGCGCCTGCCGGACTTCGTCGTCTTGGGAAGCTCCCCCGAGATGCTGGTCAAGGTCAGCGGCAGGAGCATCGAGTACCGGCCCATCGCGGGGACGAGGCCGCGGGGCGCCACGCCCGACGAGGACCGCAAGCTGGCCGCCGACCTGCTCTCCGACGAGAAGGAGCTCGCCGAGCACGTGATGCTGGTGGACCTCGGGCGAAACGATGTGGGGCGGGTCTCCGAGTACGGCTCGGTTCGCGTTCCGGAGTTCGAGGTCATCGAGCACTACTCGCACGTCATGCACATCGTCTCCGGCGTCGAGGGGACGCTTCGCTCGGACCGCGACGCCTTTGACGCCCTGAAAGCCTGTTTCCCCGCGGGCACCGTCTCCGGGGCGCCCAAGGTGCGGGCCATGGAGATCATCGCCGAACTGGAGCCTACCAAGCGCGGGGTGTACTCGGGGAGCGTGATGTACCTAGACTTCTCCGGCACGCTCACCTCGGCGATCGCCATTCGCACGATGATGCTGCAGGGGCGCAAGGCCTACCTTCAGGTGGGAGCCGGAATCGTGGCGGACTCTGTCCCGGATCGCGAGTGGGACGAGACCATGAACAAGGCGCGCGCCCTGCTGCGAGCCGTCGAGCTTGCGAGGGAGCTCTAGCCGGGCGCTCTCAGTCGCGCCGCAGGCTGTCCAGGACCGGAATCCGCAGGGCCATCGCCGTCGCCGCAGCTCCCGCCAACAGGCCCAATGCCACCACCGTGCCAAGCGTGAGCGCTAGGCCGAGCCACGGTGGATCGGCCGATCCCCCAGCCAGATGTGGCGCGACCGCCAGCAGCGCGGCTGCCGTGCCGGCCGCCACGCCGAACAGCAGCAGGAACGAGTTCTCCGCCAGGACCAGCCGGGAGACCGCGGACCGCCGGAAGCCCAGGGCGCCCAGGAGGGCGATCTCGCCACGGCGCTCCAGCACGCTGCGCACCATGACCACCGCCAGCCCGAGCGTGCCAAGGAGCAGTCCCAGCCCGCCGACGGTCTGGAACGTGCTCAGGTAAGTGTTCTCGACCGCCAGGAAGCCCGCCAGCCTGTCCGCGGTGCGAGTTGCGTCCAGCCCGGCGTCCGCGAAGGCATCCTCCAGCGCTGCGCCCACTGCCGGATCCTCCGTCTCGACCAGCAGCGACTGGTAGCCGCTGTGGTCGGGGTAGAGCCGCAGGAAGTTCCGCTCCGACAGGACGAGTTCGGACTGGAAGATGCTCCTTGAGAGCAGACCGGCGATAACTAGCCGCCGCGGCTGGCTGTCGCTGCCCTTGACCTCCAGCTCATCCCCTAGTCCTAGGTGGAGAATCCACATGACTGAGTTCACGTCGCCGAACACGGGAATCGCCCCGGCGAAGTCCCTCTCGAGCAGCAGCCAAGGATTCTCGCGCTCCGCGTCGGTCTCGGCGAGACTCGCCTGAAAGGCGAAGCCTCCGCGTTGGACGAGCGAGTCCGGAACGCTGGCCAGCGTCGGCTCAGACGGCCTGTACAGGTTGAGGCAGCTGGCATCCTCGCCGCCGTGGACCCGCATGGCCTGCAGCGACACGGGCGAAGCGCTCTCGCCGACGGCGCCCTCCAGCTGCGCCGCGAACAGCGGCACGTCCGCCTCTGCCACAAACCGGAAGCCGCCGTCCCCTGAGTCGAGTGCGGGCTCCCGCGAGCTGACGTCGATACGATTCATGGCGACCGTCACGATCATGAACGAGGCGCAGGCCACCAGCGTGGCCGTGAGCACGCTGCGGCTCGGGTTCCGGCTTCCATTACGGAATCCGAGCGTGGCGATGCCGGGGAGCGTGGCGTCCCCGGCCGGGCGTCCGGCCAGCACAGACCGCAGCAGCACTAGCGCGCAGGCTAGGCCGAGCGTCCCGGCGCCGAAGAATGCCGCGAGCCTTGCGCCCGCGTCGGCTTGGGCGGACATGCCGAGGAGAGCCAAAGCAAGGGCCCCTATGGCAGTGGCCGCGAACCGCAGCCGGCGGGCCTTGCGGGCGTCCGCTCCCACGCTTCGGCCGGTCCCGGTTTGCCCCGCCAGCAGCGACCGTGGCGACAGCCGCAGCAGCCTTCTGAGAGAGAGCCAGATCGACGCGAGCATCAGGGCAAGTGCGATCAGGGCCCCGGTCGCGGGATCCTGCCACTGCAGATGCAGTTCGAGGAAGGAGCCGCCGACGGCATCGCTCCACCAGGTGCTGAGGCCGTACAGCATTGCCCACGCATAGCCGACCGCGCCGGGCACGCCGATCAGGCAGCCCGCACCCGCGAGCAGCGCCCCTTCCGCAAACAGGAGGCGGCGCACGAACCGGGCGGTGTGACCGGTGGCGAGCAGCGTTCCGATCTCTCTGGCGCGCAGTTCGACGCCCAGCCGGAAGAGCAGGCTCACTAATATCGCGGCGGAGGCGATCAGGAATAGGCTGAAGCCCACGAAGAGTCCGGCAAAGTCGGTAGCGCCGGCCGAGGCGTCCAGCCCCGCCTGCTTGACAGGCTCCAGCGCGAGCCCGAAGTCCGCCGGGTCCAGCTGGCGGTCCAGTTCCTGCCGGAACGGTTCAAGATCGTTGGGCGCCATCGGGCCTGCGGGGACTCGCAGCCGCACGGACGTCAGCTGTCCGAAGCGGCTCGTCCAAAGGCGTTTGGCGGTCGGGAGCGAAACGAAGGTCTTGGGAGCGGCGCGGTAGTTGTCCCAGTACTCCTCGTCCTTGGGGCGGATCCGCCTGAGGTCGACAGGGAACGGGGGGTCCCAGCTGGCGATCCGCGTCTTGTCCGACATTCCTTTGTAGGTCGGGGCCCAGTTCCGATCGACGGCGGCCCCGGCCATTTGCGCCACCCCTGCCAGCCGGAACTCGTGCTGTCCCTCTTCCAGGTCGCCCCCGGCCCCCACCTTGAAGTACGTCAGCCGGACTTGGTCTCCGGGCCCCGCCCCTAGGTCCCGCGCTGCCCAGTCGTTCAACAGCAGTTCGTCGTCGCCCAGATCCCGGGCCGTCCCCCCGCCGGTCAGCCGAAGCGCCGCGCTGGCGGACTGCGCGGCGGTGACGGTCGAGTAGGGAACGGTGCGTCCGCGCGCCTCGATGGAGTTCGCCAGATAGGTGAGCACTTCGCCCGCTTCCAGCGCCGCCCTCTCGGCGGCGGCCGCGACCGCCCGCGCTTCCGCGGCGGCAAGAACGATGCGCTCGGTCTCGACCACGGCTTCGCCGGAGTCCGGGAGCAGCCGCACGGACAGGCGCGCGTCCGCCGCACGGAATGTCTCGCGCCAGTTGGAGGCCGCCAGTTCCAGAGTCCCTCCGCCGATGAAGAGAGCGTTGGCCCTCCCGTCTTGGTCCAGTGCTCGCTGCAGCGTCCGCTTGCCCAGAAATGCGTTGTAGGGCAGTTGCTGCTGCGGGGACAGACCGAACCTGCCGGGGCCGCTGTCCTCCAGAACTCCCGCGATCCTCAGGCGCAGGAGGCGGACGTTGTCCTCCTTGCGGCCCATCACGGACTCGGCTGGGATCAGGGAGTCCGTCTGGAACCGCAGCAGCACGTCCTCTCCCGTGACGGCGGCTAGCTCGGCCGCGAGGCGGCGGTTGAGGAGGACATCGCGGCTGCCCAACTCGGGGGGGTCCATGCCTTATAACTGCCATAAGGCATGGTCGACGCGGTGTATGCGGACCGGTGATGCGCGGCTGCCGGTTTCGGCGTGCTCGGCGCTGGCGCGCACTAGCACGGCGGCCGCCGCCCGGAACGGGTGCTCAAAGGCCCCCGACGCCTCCTCGAGGAAGTAGCGCTCCCCCACGGCCGCGAAGTCGATGGCGCCCAGGCGGTCCAGCGTCAGGCTCCGCAGGCTGCCCCGCACGGAGGAGCCCACGACCAGTGCGCCGGCCAGCACGGCCGTCCCGACCCCGACGCCCAGCGCCACGGCGCAATGGACGGCGCGGAAGTGCAGGAGGCTGCGGGCGACCAGGGTGCGGGCTCTCATGCGTGTCGGATCCGGCCTAGCGAAGGACTACGGCCCCTCGGCGCCCGCTCTTGCGGTCGGTGCGCGTGCAGCCCGCTCGACGGCAGCCAGCCGTTGGCGGACCTGTCGGGCCGCCTTGCCGTCCGGCTCGATCTCGAGGAAGCGCCGATAGGCGCTGGCGGCCGCCTCGTGCTCCGAGAGCTTCTCCCGGACCATTCCCAACCGGCGGAACGCTTCGGCCAGCCCGGAGTCCCAGCGGGTCGCCTCGAGATAGCGCAGTGCGGCAGCCCGGTGGCTGCCCTTCTTCGCGTAGAAATTCCCTACCTTTAGTTCGTTTCGGGCTTGGACGGGGTTGAAGGCATACTCCTGCTGCGGCGGAGCAAATTCCTCGTCCTCGTCCACCATGACGGCGGGCTCTTCGGTCCGCTCGCTGAACTTCGGGGCGCTCCCGTCCGGGCCAGCCCACAGTCCGGCCGCGCCTCCGATGACTAGGATCAGGGGCAAGTGCCGCCTCACAGGCATAAGTATAGGTTCTGGCCGAGAGCCCGAGTGCTCGCGAGGCGAGTCGCTTGGCACTGCTTCCCTTGGGGCACCATCCTCCACGGCGAGAGCCGATGCGAGTCCGAACGGCCCAGCTGCGCCCATTCTCATCTATCAATAACCCCATTGACTCACAGGTCAGGGCCGTGAGCCTAAGTTCATTGGACACGGACATATGGAGAATCCCCGATCTCCATAATAAGGGAACTATTGATATGAGTTCCAAGTGCGAAAATGATGTGGTAGGCGCAGACACCATACTACAATTCCTTCAACTTGGGCATTCAAGTCAGAAAAACCGTTACGATTCTACCGCTACTTCAATCCTGTTGGCCACCTCAGTCAGAAGATCGACGCTCGTCTCGGGAGCACGGATGCTTAAGGTCAACGCGTAACGCGCAACACGGTTGGCGCACCCGAGTTTATGTCTAGTGTGCCACCAACCTTTGGTGGGAAAGACAGCGACCTGTGCCCTACTCGCGAGGTCGGCAGCTGTACCTCGCCAGATGTCGGAGTGCACTGAGCCCGTGGTCCGGTTGGTGGGCCCGAGCAGCCAATTAGGATCAGACGTATTGGCATTCGATTTGGGGCGCTGAAGGGCGAAATTAACGCGGGCACGGAAGGCGTTTGACGTCTCCGTTGGACGTTTGACATCGAAGCGCAACCCGTGGGATTGGTAACGGTAGCGGGAATTACCCCGTTGCGAGGGGTTGGGCTCGATAAAGTACGAGAGCGTAATATGCATGTCGACCTCTGTCTCTCCGAGCGACTGAAGGCTGTCGCGCGGCCAAGGCAGACTGTGAAGATTCATGTCACAGGTGACGGGATTCTTCCCGGGCTCCTTCTTGAAGGGCTGTAGGGTCTCCTGAACTACCATCGTTAAGGAGTTGGCGACGGTCCAGAGGGCACGGCCGAGGTCAGGTACGCCGTATCCACAACGCTGCACGAGTCTGCGGCGATCCTTCTTGCTAGGATTGTGGGGCAAGTACTCCCGCTCCATCGTTTCGGTCCACTCGGCGGAATGGACAATCAATGCACGCACGGTCTCAGGCCAGAGTTCGGGATAGATTGCAATGACCTGCGCCGCCATGCGCGACGCTAGAGCAGTTGCCGCGCTCGTAGCGTTCGTCGTTGTGAAGAGGCGATTCCGAAATTCATTGTGCGTGGTGAGTAGACTAAGACTCGGCATAGCCACCGCGCTTAACTTGTCGACTGCAGCGTTCCCACCCTCGAGAACGATGTCCGGTTTCAGCGGCCATTGGCGCTGCCAGACGAGTGCCGTAGTACTGAATGGGCTCAGACCGCCGGCTCTTGCGATCGGTTCGTAGTCATCCGTGTCTGGTTCGGTGATTTGAGTGAGAGTTGTGTAGGCCCCGACAGTCAAGACATTCCACGCCTGAGCGGGATCGTGGATGCCGTTGGAATCGTTACTGTGCGGATAATTTTGCCAGTCCACAAGATCGACCACGTTGCCCGCGGAGACTATAATCAACCGCGGATTGGCACCTTGGCCAAGACTGTCAGCAGCGAGGGGATCGAGCGTCGCGGACCATGCACTGGGCTGACCGCGGTCCCGGTTGTCCTTTGCCGTCACAGCGATGTTGAATACTCGGCGTCGGTTCGGATGGTCGATCTCGGGCCGAGATACAGCTTCTGCTGTGAGATAGCCGTGGAGGCGAGAGTCCGTCCCGTTTGCACCATCATTCTGAAGGAGCTTCACGGACTCCAAGCGGTGTCCAACCTCGATTCTGCTCCCAGTTGCAAGCGCGTCGGTAAGGTTGCCGACGATGGCCAGTCCTGCCATCTGAGTGCCGTGGCCGGCATCGTCCTCGGTGGACCACCTAGGTTCGACGGTGTGGAGGTCGTCCGCGTTGAGAGCCCGTGCGACGAGCGGATGGGCGTGGTTAACACCTGTATCCAAGAGGCATACGTAGGGAGCGTTGGGACCGCCGTTGAAGGTCGTACGGTCGATAAGCTCATTGAGCCATTCTGACTGCTCAGGCAATGCCAACGAGTCAAAGAAATCGGCGGTTTCCTTGGCGCGGCGCAGTTCGGCGATACTGTTGAGCATCGTGATGGAGCCTTTGATCGCCGATAGCGACATGCGAGCTAGAAGCACACTGCGTTCCGGGAATTGCAACTGCCCAGGAGAGACCTGTATCTCAAGGTTCGTTGCACGTTCCAAGAAGGTATCGATGGTTGCTTGGCTGCCGACACCGACCGGGAGCCAGATCTCGCAAAGGAACAGCTCAGTGTCGCTGGCGGGGAACTGGTCTAGGTCGTCCGTCCACAACGCACGGACGCTAGCCGCGCGAATGGCCTCGATGGCATCGAGGAGCCTTTGGTTGTCACGGGGACGCCCTAGGCTGTCCTGGCGAAAGTCTTCGTAAGCCCGAATCAGATTCTCGAAGTGCTCGAGCTTTCCGGTCGGAACGAAGACTGTAGCGTAAGTCGTGCCGTTGCTGTGGCGGACGTTGCGGAGTTCAATACCCTGATTCTCGCGGGACAGACTCTCAAATGCGAAGTCGATGTCTGGGAAGCTCTTGAACTCGACATGCAGCCCAAGGCCGTCCTCTGGATCTTCGGCTTCCTCCAGTGCGTCTTCGGCAATAGCATGGACACCGCTCAACTGGCTCCTCAGGTGGGCGGCATGCGCAGGACGGTCACGAACTGGCACCTCCTTGCTGCTCCCACGACCGGGGCGAGCCCGGTACTGTTCCGCGTTCGTGAAGCCATCGAGAATGAAATGTCGATGGGTCTCCATGTTCCGAGTCCCCACTCACCCGACCCGTTTACGCAAACGATCAGTTAACGCCTGATGTTCTCGGAGTACAGATCGAATGGCAGCCTCACGGCATTTTGTGCGACCGTGTATTATCGTATCTTTAAGCACGTCGTTGGCGGCACGGGTGATGTCGGCATAGCTGAGCCCCAGAGCCTCTTGGCCGAGGATTCCCCAACGAACGCGCGCGGAGTTGGACAGCAGGAGCATTCGCAGAAGGGTGGCCGCTTGCTTCGCGTCCGGAAGCTCGAAGTAGAGGACATCATCGAACCTCCGGAAAAGTGCTCGATCCAAAATGTCGGGGTAGTTGGTCGCTGCAACGACGAGGCTGGGGGAGCGATCCTGCTCAATCATCAAGAGGAAACTGTTCAGAACTCGCCGAATCTCGCCGACATCATTGGTGCGGCCTCTACCCGCACCGATAGCGTCGAATTCATCGAAGAAATAGACGCCGCGTGTACGGTGTGTTGCATCGAAGATCTGCCGTAGCTTAGCGGCGGTCTCGCCCATGAAACGGGTGATCAGCCCGTCAAGGCGGACTTGCAAGAGCTGGAGGCCGAGTTCGCCTGCGAGTACGGAAGCGCTCATAGTCTTTCCTGTTCCGGGAGGGCCCACGAGGAGCAGTTTTCGACGCGGAGTGAGGCCGTGGTCCGCTATCCGGCCTGCAAATCGCTGTTCTCGGATGACGCGCTGCAGTTGGTTGGCGAGGACGGGTCCAACCACCATGTCCGATAGGCGATTCGAGGGGTTGGAAACTTGGAGGAGGTTGGCTAGCTCGCCACGGGGCTGGCTGATGGAGACGAGGGACGCTGCACCGCGCCGAATCTTGGCTTCATCTATCGCCGCGCGAAGTTCCGTCGCGAGCTTGCCGTGGCCTCGTTTGGCCTCGTGCGCCGCGACCTGCATGGCGATCGACAGGAACTCGTCGTCGTCGCAATCGACGTAGGACTGAACGAGCGCCTTCAATTGGCTGCCGGTGGCCATTCAGGTTCCTGGAAGGTGGAATCGAGATTCGGTGCCACGCGGGCACACACGATAGGCGGCGAGAGCCGTCGGCGAAACTCGAAGTTGATGTGGTAGGAGCTTCCAAGGCGTTCGGGACATGGGACTAGTGCCATCCTGTACGTGTGACAGTATCACAATACGGGTGCGGTCGCGTAGGCTGATCTTCACTTGTCGATTGCGGCTGGCCTCAAGTGCGAAACGTGAACATGGTTGAATTGGATCCGTTGGCCGAGAGCTTCAATTTATTTCAATAGCGCACGAACTGCGAATGAACTGAGTATTTCCTCGCCTGTCGCGCCCAATCTAAGCCGCAAAGCGGTTTCCGTCTCTAGGCGGGCCGTCACCGTTCGACTGAGCCCCCCAAGCCGGGCGAACCGTCCAGCCGCCTGCATTCAGTTGGCCTGGCCCTGGCAGCAATGCTCTCGGTGTCCACTCCCAACAGGTATAGCGCCCGCTCGGGGAACTTCGTGGGCTGCGACAGCAGATCCACCTCGTGCCCCTCCGCTCGCCGTAGTACGACCGTGTTGGTCGTCAGCGTACCCGGATTCTCCACCACCGTCGGAAGTGTCTGCGCCGGCTGGCCCGTTGGCATCCGCTGACTGCTCGCCTTGGCTTTCTCCGCTCCATCGGAGATTCTTGCTGGCTAGATACCTCGACCCGCTCGGCGTCCTCGAACACCAGCAGGCATTACCAAGGAAAGTTGACTGAGACGGGCGGGGCAGAGGGGACCGCCTTGTTCTCCAAGGGATTCAGAGCCTTCACCAGAAAGCTCTCGACACCGTCCATCCGGGCGAGCTGTACCCGGCTCCAGGTCACGAACAGACCCTCTGCGGCGTATCGCAGGATGTTAGGGGATGTTCGGTGCGTGCCCAGCCGATCCGCGATCGCCCCCTGCCCTACGTACACCACGCGAGGATCGCTTCCCCCGTGCCAGATGATGTACACGCCATGCAAACCCTCGAATGCGGGATGTTGCAAATTGAGGCTTCTGAGCAGGCACCATTGACCGCCTGTGCACTTCCCCCATGCGAGAGCGAGTTCTTCCGATGAGTACGGCTGCACCCCCAAGACAGACATGCCTACAAGTCTAGAGGGAATCCGACTCTAGCATTGCTGCCATGGAGGGGGACGGATAGCCACGTGGCCAGAATCCGGTCGGCCGCGCCGGTGCCGCGCGTTTCGTCACCGTTGTCGACGTGCCCAACCACCCCCGGAGCACTTATTCTCGCCGGCCGACTGCCGACTGAGCCGCCTCTTGCGACGTGACGTGCAGGACGTGCCTGACCGGAAGGACCGTCATTTCCCGACAAGGCCGCGCGCGTCGCTGGCCATGGGCTCTGGTGACCGCGTGGCTATCGGTGCCAACTGCCTGCGATTGGTGCAACGGCAGAATCCGTGGCACGAGCGTCCGTAAGCAATCGATCAGGAGCATGCTATTCTCGGCTCGCCCGCTTCGTCGAGGGTTGCGGTCGGGCTCCTGTGCGCACTGATGGAGCGCTTCGTTTGCACCGGACCAGTCTCGGTGCGATCCGTCGCGCGCTTGGCGGCAACCGTGTTGGTCGCATGCCCGACCGTGGTGCTCGGGCCCGTTTTCCTGAAGGCCCAAAGCACGGTCCCCCGGGCCATCTCACCGGCGGTGCAGCATCGGATTCCCCCGGTTGGGCGCCACGCCGCCTTTCCTCGTCCGATAGCCCGAGGAAGGTCGCCCCTGCCGCCGCAGACCGTCTTGCAGCGACTGGAGGAGGCAGTGTTCGAGGGGGTGGCCAGCGAACCGGGCGTCTCTTGGCTGGGCCCGACGCGTGACATTCCCCCCGGCGTTGACATCGGCCCGCAGCCAGGGAATCCCTTGGCGGGCCACGGGCGGTGGACGCAGATCGGGGGCATCAGGGTATGGCGCGCAACTATCCGCTCACCGGGAGCTAGGGCCGTCCGTCTTCGATTGGTCGGCTTCGGGACGCGAGGGCGGGTCTTCGTGTATCCGGCCGGTTCGTCCGCCGGGCACACGGGCCCGTACACTGGCCGAGGCCCTCGGGATGTTGGGGACTTCTGGACCGGCGTCGTCGTTTCCGATGCCGTCACGGTCGAATACGTGGAGGACCCCGCGGGCCGACAGAAAGTCGAGTCGCCATTCCGCATCGCGGCCTTGGCTCACCTCGTCTCGATTCCAGGAGGGCCGCCGAAGTCGGCTGCGCTTGGGCCTGGCGCGCCAAGCTTCCTCCCGCTGAGACGGTCGGTGGCTTCGTGTCACCTTGATGTGTCCTGCCATCCCGAGTGGCAGGACCCGGACTTCCCATCAAGCGTGCAGTTGCTCGTGACGGACGAGGACGCCACGCTGCAGTGCACGGGAACGCTGGTCAACTCGCGCTACGGATTCCAGGAGCATCTCCTGATGCTGACGGCCGGCCACTGCATCCAGGGCGCGGACGAGGCAGCGAACGCGGTGTTCACCTGGAACTACCAGACGGACCGCTGCAACGGCGTCCCGCCTCCGCCCAGTGCCTTAGTCATGACAGAGGGATCCGACCTCCTCGCCCTCCGGCACGACTACGCCGGTGACTTCGCGCTGCTGCGACTTGACGCCCGGGACGTGAGGGCCGTCACCTCGTGGACCGCCCTCGGCTGGGCCCCCGATCCGGTGGTTTCCGGCGCACAGCTTGCTATGGTCTCCCACCCGGGGTTTTCGTTTCGGAGAATCTCGTTCGGCACGGCCGTACCGACCGACTGGACCGACCGTAGGGCCGGCACATTCACGGGCATCCGGTGGTCGCGAGGTGCCGCCGAGCATGGCTCGTCCGGAGCTGGCGCCGTGCGCTTGGCGGATGGGCTGCTGGTCGGCATCGTTGTCGGGGGAGCCGCCGGCCTGGAGGCGTGCGACCCGGACCAGCGCGCAGTCCTGCTCCGCTTCCGGGACATCTTTGCCGAGACCCGCGAGTTCTTCGAGTCCGCCTCGGCGGTTGAGGATGCCGTCCCGGCACAGGCAAACGAGGTCAAGGTCTCACTCGGGGACGGAGGCGACACCCTCACGCTTGTCAGGGCCGGGGACGACACCTACTGGCTTGGCGACGAGCAGGTCACCAGCGGGTCCGAGATAGGCGTCCCGGACGGGCGGAAGTACAGGCTTGTCCAGAGTGACGACGGCACTTGGACTGCGGAGCTCCTTGAGCGACCGGTCACGCTGCGGCTGCCGGGCGGCGCCGAATTAGCAGTCCGGGACACGGTCGATGGGCGTTTCTGGCTCGGGGATACGGATCTCACCGCCGGATCCGGCATCACGCACGCCGAACTGGGCACGCAGCAGGTCGTGCCGGGGCCGAGTCCGGGGGACTGGAGATTTGAGCACGTTCCGTCCGGCATTCCGCTGGGCTCGCACGGGCTGACGTACAGGCCGGTCGCTGGGTCCGGCCTGTACGGTTTCGCGGGCGATGGAGGTAGTTCGCTGGAAGCGCGTCTGGCAAACCCTTCGGGGGTGGCTGTCGGCTCCGACGGCGCCATGTACATCTCCGACACGGACAACCACAGGATTCGCAGGATCGGCCCAGACGGGCTTATCTCGACGCTCGCCGGCACCGGGGAGGCGGGCTTCGCGGGCGATGGCCGGAGCGCGTTAGAGGCAAGGCTGCGGGCTCCGAGAGGGCTCGCGGTCGGGCCCGACGGGTCGCTTTTTGTAGCCGACACGGGCAATCACCGCATCCGCGCGATCGACCGCGCCGGCATCATTCGCACCGTGGCCGGCGTGGGAGAGGCAGGTTTCGCGGGCGACGGTTCGTCGGCCATGGCTGCCATGCTGTCGGAGCCGGCCGGCCTGGCGGTGGGCACCGACGGGGCAGTCTACATCGCCGACAGCGGGAACCACCGCATCCGGAGGGTCCTTGCAGACCGGATCGACACCATTGCGGGTGTCGGCCTGCTCGGGTACGGCGGCGACGGCGGCCCAGCCGGGCGTGCCCTGCTGCGGTTCCCCAAAGGCGTGGCTCTCGACGGCGCCGGAAACCTGTTCGTGGCGGACACCGGCAACAATCGTGTCCGCAGAATCGCTCCCGACGGGCGCATCGCAACGCTGATGGGAACCGGCGAGCGGGGGCGTACGGGCGACGGCGGCCCGGCCGCCAGCGCCACGCTTGCCATCCCCCGGGGCGTGGCAGCGAGCGACGCCGGCGAGGTGTATGTCACGGACACGGGGAACAATGCCTTGAGGCGAGTTGCCGCGAATGGGATCGCCGCAACGATCACCGGCGTCGGGGCGGCGTCTCAAGGTTCGGCTGGGGGGCCTTCCACGGACGCTCGCCTTCATCAGCCGTTCCAGGCGGCCATAGGCCCGAACGGATCCCTCCTGATCGCGGACGCCCGCAACAACCGCGTCGTGGCGCTGGAGCCTGGCTGGACGGTGGTCCCCTCGCAGGACATGCCGTCTTCGGTGGAGGTCTCGGTAGGTGGAAGCGGCTACCGGGTACGAGTGTTGCGCGCCAGAGAAGGGCAGCACTTCTACGCCGGAGTCCCCATCCAAGATGGGGACCTGATCGCGGGTTGGCCGTTCAGGAGGTTCTCGTTCGGGGAATGGGACGGCGTGACATACCGCGTGTCGGACCGGTCGGCGCTCGGCCCGGGACTGGGATGGGCGGTGGAGCCTGCCGCCGTCGACCCTTCGGAGGCGGCGCGGACCACTCAGGCGCTGCGCCGCCCAGGCATCTCCGAAGTGCTGTTCCGGCTCGGACTGCTGTACAAGACGGCGCGCGACATGCGCGAGTTGCCTCCGAGGTACGCCGAACTGCTCACGTGGCTCTTGCAGCCTGTCGGGCGGGAAGCCCCGGAAGGCACTGAGGGCATGGTGCAAACCCTGCGGGAGTCGGCCGGGCGCGGGGACCCGGCGGCCCAGGCAGCTCTGGCCGACCTCCACAGGCGCTACGAGAGCTTCGGCCCGTCCTTGGCGCAGGACTACGAAGCCGCGCTGCGGTGGTACGGCCTATCGGCGGCTCAGGGGAACGCCGCCGGGCAGTACGGGCTCGGCGTGCTGCATGCCTACGGCTTGGGTGTCCCACAGGACGCCGCGGTCGGTGCCCAATGGCTGCGCCGGGCGGCGCAGCAGGGCCACGCTGGGGCCCAGCGGCAGATGGGGCTGTTGCACGAGGACGGCAGCGGGGTGGCCCACGACAGCGCCGCCGCAGCCTACTGGTACCGTCTTGCCGCGGATCGCGGTGAACCGTGGGCACAGATCTCTCTCGGGTGGATGCTGGTCTTGGGGAACAGCAGCGAGGCTGAAGTCCGAGAGGGAGCCCGCTGGATCCTCCGCGCCGCGCAGAGGGGCTACGACGGCGGACAGGCAGCCATGGGTTGGCTGAATGAACAAGGGAAAGCTGGTGCACAGGATCTCGCCCAAGCGACTCGGTGGTACCGCCTGAGCGCCGTCCAAGGGAATGCCTACGCGCAGTGGAGGCTTGGGGAGGCCTACGCGAATGGGAACGGTGTCCGCCAGGACGACGTTGTCGCGCTGGTCTGGCTCGAACTGGCGGTCCAGAATGGCGAGGCGCGGGCGAGGATCGGACGGGAAGGCGTGCGGCGGTCGCTGAGCGAAGCGCAACTGAGCGAGGCTGGCGCGCTGGCCGCGAAGTGCTTGGCGTCCGAATACGCGGACTGTCCGTAGCCGACAGGGCAACCGGCGCCCCGTCCGAATGGGGCCGGATCGGGCTTCATTGCCCCCCCATTAGGCCCCGCTGCGGCACTGGCCGCGCCCAAATAGGTAGCCTTGGGAGCCGGATTCCGGCTAGGATGGAGGGTTACGAGCATGTCTAAGGTGGAGTGGTCGGCAATTGCCGGATAAGGAAGCACTAGCGGTCGGGCTCGACTTCGGAACGGAGTCCGTGCGGGCGCTGTTCGTCGACTTGGACGGCAACCAGCACGGTTGGGCGTCGTCCCGATACAAGCACGGCCAGATCACAACGAAGCTGCCCGGCAGCGGCCAGCGGCTGCCGCCGAGGTATGCCCTGCAGCATCCCGTCGACTGGGTGGCGGCGGCGGCGCGCGCAACGCGCGGCGCTTGGCGCAAGGTCGCGGACAAGCGCGCCCGGGTCATCGGGATTGGCGTCGACTTCACGAGCTGCACCATGCTTCCCGCGTTGCGGGACGGCACGCCCTTGTGCGTGCTTCCAGAGTTCAGCAAGAATCCACTGGCTTGGCCGAAGCTCTGGAAGCACCACGGCGCAATCAGCCAGACGGAACACATCAACAGGGTGGCGCACCAGAGGCGAGAGCCCTTCCTCGAGAGGTACGGCGGTACGGTCGGCCTGGAGTGGTTCTTCCCGAAGCTTCTCGAGACCCTCCAGAACGCTCCGGAGGTCTACCGCGCCGCGGAGGTCTGGATCGAGGCCGGGGACTGGCTGGTGTGGCAGCTGGTCGGGGGCCCTGCCGACCAAGCTGCGCGGTCCACCTGCCAGGCCGGGTACAAGGGCATGTGGAGCTCGCAGGACGGCTTTCCGTCCAAGCCATTCCTGCGGGCGGTGCACCCGGAGCTGGTGGACGTCGTGCGCACGAAGATGCCGGGCCGCATGCGCGTTCCCGGGCAGATCGCCGGCCGACTTTCGCCGGAAATGGCCAGGCGCTTAGGGCTGAAGGCCGGCACGCCGGTTAGTACAGCCATCATCGACGCGCACGCCGGCGTGCCCGGCGTGGGGGCGGCCGACCCTGGCGCTCTGGTGATGGTCTGCGGGACCAGTTCGTGCCACATGATCAACGCCACCGAGTACCGATCCGTGCCCGGCGTCGCCGGTGTCGTCAGGGACGGAATCCTACCCGGAATGTTCGGCTACGAGACCGGCCAGGCCGCCGTCGGAGACGCGTTCGATTGGCTCCGGCGCCTTGTCGGCAAGAAAAACTTCGTACAGCTCACCGCCAAGGCGGGCGATCTGGAGCCTGGCGCGGAGGGTGTGGTCTGCGTGGACTGGTTCAACGGATGCCGTACGCCGCTGATGGATGGAAACCTTCGGGGGGGATTCCTCGGTCTAACTTTGGGACATGAGCCGCACCATCTGTACCGGGCGCTCCTTGAGTCGACGGCTTTCGGGCTGCGCTGGATCGTGGAGCTGCTTCGCGAGAAGGGGCTGCCCGTGAGAAAATTCATCGCCACCGGCGGCCTGCCGCACCGCAACCCGCTGTTCGTGCAGGTTGCGGCGGACGTGCTTGGGGAGAGCATTCTCATCCATCCTTCTCGCCAGGGGCCTGCGCTGGGAGCTGCGATCCTTGGGGCCGTCGCCGCGGGCAAGCGTGCCGGGGGCTTCAGTTCCGTGCGCTCGGCGGTGCGCACGATCGGCGGTGTCCGCAAGGGCGTGAATGGCCGCCAGGGCACAATCGTGCCACCGAATCGCGCCCGTGCGAAGAAATACGCTCCGGCGTACGCGCGTTACAGGCAGGCGGCGGAGTTCATCTGGCAGGCAGGCAGGCCCGGTTCGGATCCATCGGCCGACCGGGGGGCGTCGGCCTAGCCGGTGTAGAGTAATACACGCGCGAGGTGCATGCAATGAGACTTTCGGCCCCGTTCTGCTCTGCTTTCGTGCTGTCGGTCGCCCTTGTGCCCCAGGCCGAGGGACACTCCAGAGGGGCACTGCCAGGCTACACAGGAGGCAACTTCCCCGGCGAGAACGCGCGCGCGTGCACCCAGTGCCACGCCGGGGAGATCAACTCCGGAGAGGGAACGCTGGCTCTGAAGATTGGCGAATCCTCGGCGGAGGAGCACTCCTACACCCCGGGCGAGACCGTCTCGCTGATTGTTTCCTTCGAGGACTCGAGCGCGGCCCGGCTCGGATTCCAGGTCACCGCGCGTTCCGGCGACGGCTGCGGCGCCGCCGGCAGCCTAGCCACCACCGACACCGACGACGGCACGCAGATCAAGATACTCTCAGGGACATGCGGCTCCATGAGCCAGCCCGTGCAGTGGGCGACCCACACGCTGCCCCGCGCGGGCCAGTCGGCGACCTTCGAAATATCTTGGACAGCCCCTGCCGAGAGCGTCGGGGCGATCACGATCGCAGTCGCGGGGAACGCCGCTGACGGCAGCCTGAACGTTCGGGGAGACAAGATCTACACGGCCCAGGCAACGCTGCAACCGAAGGCGGCCGAGCCCGAGCTTGGCGCGCCCGTGATCTCGGACAGCGGCGTCACCATGCTGGGCGATGCCGACACGGCGCTCAGCACGGCTGCCCCCGGAGCGGTCGCCGCCATCAGCGGCACGGACTTTGCCGAAGCCGACGCGACGTACGCCGGGGGTGTCGCGGAGGACGGGACTTGGGCCACGGTCGCCGGAGGCGTCTGCGTCGAGGTGAATCAGGTGCGCGCTCCTGTGCTGCATGTCGCCGCCGAACGGATCCTCTTCCAGGTGCCGCCCGGCACGGCCGCGGGTTCCGCCTCCGTGCAGGTCGCGCGCAACTGCGACTCGCCGACGGACGGGCCGCAAGAGGTCCGCAGCGGTACCGCAACCTTTCAGGTCGCGAGCGTTCAGCCGGCGCTGTTCCAGTTCTCCGAATCCGAGTCCGGGCTGGCGGCACTGCATGCCGACTATTCGATCGTCGGCGAAGAGGGGCTGGACCTGTTCCCAACGCCTGAGACAGAAGACGAGGGCGAAGCGGCGACGACTAACGGTGCTGAAGAGGACATGACCGCGACCGAGGATACGGAGGACGCCGAAGTCCCACCGGCGAATCCCCGCCCTGCGATGCCGGGCGATCTGGTGATGGTGCTCGCCACCGGTCTTGGGGCCACGGACCCGGCGCTGGCCAGCGGCGAGATCGCGGTGTGGCCGCACACCTTGGCTGCCGATTCCGTCAAGGCGATGGTCGGCCAACTCGAGGTGCCCGCCTCGGATCTTGCCTTTGCCGGCGCGACGGCGGGCTTCGCCGGATTGTACCTGGTGAGCTTTCGCGTTCCCTCCGCGGCCCCGGCGGGAGATAATGCGGTCTCGCTGATTGTCGACAACGTGACGTCCCCGGCCGGCGCCATGCTTGAGGTAGAGGTGCCCCCCGCGCCAGACCCGACTCCGGATCCCGACCCGATGCCCGGCGCGGATCCGGGCGGAGGCATGGAGGACGAGCAGACGTGCGTCGTGGGATTGGTCCTCAATCCTGGCGACTCGTGTGTCGGGGAGATCTATTCGGTGAACCTGGGGGGTGTTACGATTCCGGGGCGGTTTGAGATCAGGGAATCCGGGGAAGGTTGCCTAGAGATAACTGGCGGGGCGTTCCAAGCCCTCATTCCGGAACCCATCTGCGAGGAGAGCCGGCACAATCCGCTGGGTGCCAACCTGTTCGTCGCCGAGCGGGGGGAAGACTCCAACTCTTGGACGATCATAACTTTGGTCGCGCCGCCTGAGGAGGATCCGTGATCAATGAACGCCGGTCCTGTGGGCGAACGACTGACAATCCGGCTGTGCGTCGGCTTTGCGGAGCCCCGCTCGCGGGCCATCCCGTGCCGGAGCGGACTCTCCATTCGAGCGAGGTGGACGATCTCATGAAGATGCGACGATCTCTCCTGATTCCCGCCCTTGGCGCGGCCTTTTTGCTGGCCGGGTTGGCGCAGGGCCAGACTGTGGGCACGGACGAGACTCCCGCCCCAGAGGAGCCCACGACGGTCGAAGTGGAGTACGCGCCCGAGGATGGCGCAGTGTACGACATCACTGAGCGGACCACTCGCATCAGCACGGTCGGAGACGCCGATCCCGTGACCGACGTGCGTGAGCGAGCGAGCGAACTGGTGATCGCGGAGAGCGAGGGTGAGGACGAGGACGAGGACGGCTACATGAACCGCATGACGATTGTCTCCGAGTCTCTCTCGAGGAACGGCAACGCCATCCCCAGCCCGCTCTTCCCGGCCCTTGCGGGGCTGGAGCTTGTCTACGAGGTTGCTTCGGACGGCAGCCTCACAGCCATCACGGGGCACGAGGGGCTTACCGCCGCCATTGCCTCGATCTTCCCGGACAAGCTTGCCGGGACGCTTGACGCGCTGCTGAACCACGACGCGCTCCGCCAGCAGGACGCCCGCCGCTACAGCGAGGTTCACGGGCCCTACATTGGGGCGTCGGTCACGCTGGTGGAGAACGAAGCGTCGGCCGCTTCGCAGATGCTGCCGTCGGGAGGCTCCATGCCCGTGTACACACTGACCACGATCACACAGGATGAGGAAGAGGGAACCCTCACGGTGAAGCGGGTGCACTCGAGCGACGCTGAGGCGTTGGCCGAAGGGGTCGACACCGTGACGGAGGATGACCTGCTTGACCTTAGCGAAGACTTGGAGGAGGATCTGCCCACCGCCCATGCCTCCGCAGCTGTCTCCGGCATGGAGGAGACAACGGTCGAGACCAGTGGCGCGCTTGTCACCAGCCGGACCGTGGAAATGCGGTACGAGCACACGCCCAGACAGCCGCCGGGAACGGATACGTTCACCAACTCGCTGGACGTGACCGAGGTATACACCGCGGTCAAGCGGCCGCCGCCCGATCCTGTGCCCGAAGAGACGTCGATGCCCGAAGAGACCCCGGCGCCCTAGCCGAAGCTCCCCGACTTCGGTTGGGCGTTCCGATCGCAAATGAGAGTCCGTTCGCGCCTGCCATGGCTATCCCATCGTTTCTACTTGGTCCGAGAACCGGGCATGGCTTGCCAGCGGCGCCCGAGACGCCAAAGAGCGGTCTTCCCAGCCTCGGTGCATCGCACATCCGTCCTGCCGGTCGGGAATCGCTTCGGCACCTGGGTTGGCTCTGAGAGAGTGAGGCGGGAATGTCGCTGAGGTCGGCGCTGGATCGCGGCTTCGGAGTTTCGCGCCGGGGCAGCACAGTTGGCCGGGAGGTCCTCGCCGGGTGTACCACCTTCCTCGCAATGAGCTACATCATTGCGGTGAACCCGGCGATTCTGGGCGACGCCGGCGTCCCTCCCGCAGCGGCCGCCTTTGCGACGTGTCTTGCGGCTGGCCTCGGAACGGTCGTCATGGGCCTTTGGGCACGCATGCCGCTGGCCGTGGCCCCGGGTATGGGGCTCAACGCCTATTTTGCCTACTCGGTCGTGCTGGGGCTTGGCGTGCCGTGGCAGCGGGCGCTCGGCTTGGTTTTCTTGGCCGGCGTAGCCTTCTTCGTCCTGTCTCTGCTGGGCGTGCGGCAGATCCTGCTCCGGATGATGCCCGCGCCGCTGCTGCCGGCGATCGGTGCGGGCATCGGCATGTTTCTGGTGTTGATCGGACTCAGGAACGCAGGCTTGGTGCAGGGGCATGAGACAACGCTCGTAACCAGGGGCGATTTCTCCGATCCGGGCACACTGCTGGCCGTCGGGACACTGCTGGCATGTGCGACTCTGCTGGCCCGCGGAGTCCGCGCGGGAATCCTTCTGGCGATCGTGGGCGCGACCATCCTCTCGATTCCTCTCGGGCTGGCAGGCGAGGCGGGCCGCCCGGACGCCGGATCATTGGGCGCCGTGATGCAGCTCGACTTGGCGGGCGCCTTCGCTCCGGAGATGCTCGACGTAGTCTTCGCCCTCCTCTTCGTCGATGTGTTCGATTCGCTGGGTACGGTGATCGCCCTGATCCGCAAGGCCGGGCTGGCCCGCCCTGATGGGAGGATGCCCGGACTCGAGCGAGTGATGTGCGTGGACGCCGGCGCAACCGTGGCCGGTTCCCTGCTGGGAACCTCGACTCTGACGACCTATATAGAGAGTGCCACTGGAATCGAGGCCGGCGGTCGCACGGGCCTGACAGCGGTGGTAACCGGGGCGCTGTTCCTGCTGGCGCTGCCGTTGGCGCCGCTGGTGGCCGTGATTCCCTCGGCCGCTGTCGCGGCGCCGCTCGTGATCGTTGGGGCCAGCACGGTCGGCTTGGCGCGCGAGATCGACTGGGACGATACTGACATCGCCGTATCTGCGCTTTTCACGATGGCCGGCATTCCGCTGATGTTCAGCATCGCCGACGGGCTGGCGATGGGCACGATCTGCTTCGTGGCCCTGAGACTGCTGCGTGGGCGGGGGAGTGATGTGCCGTGGCCCGTCCGGGGCCTAGCGGCCCTCTTCTTGGCGCGGTTCGCGCTGCTTGCCTAAGGGCGACCGACGAATGGCGGTCAGGCGCGGGCGGCGGAGTCCAAGGCCTCGGTGAGCACGGCGCGTAGCCTCCGACCCACGATCCGCTCCTCTCCGGCAGCCATCATCCACACGCCGATCACGAGACCGTCGTCAGAGCCAGGCCGGACTTCGATGCTCGGCTCTCCCTCGCGCAGCCGCTCGGCCGCGCCTTTTGGATCCAGGCCGGCCCGTTCGTAGTCCCAGCGGATCCGCAGGTGTGGCACAGCATTCGCGACTTCGGGCACGAACACCTCCGTCTCAACGCTTCGCAGACCGTCCACCACTCCCGCGATCCGACGGCAACGGCGGCCCCACTCCTTCCAATACTGGTCGTGGTCGCGCTCAAGGAACAGCGTTAGGGCGACCAGCATGCCGACGACCTCTTCCTTATTGACCTTATTGGTGCGCCCCACGCTGTCGGAATGCGGGCTGTTGTTCAGCCTCGCAGCCTCGATCAGGTCCTTGCGGCCCAACAGCAGCCCGGCGGACTGCGGCCCCAGCAAGCCCTTGCCCCCGGAGAACGCGACTAGGTCGTAGCCCATCTTGGTGAATCGGAACAGGTTCTCGACCGGCGGAAGGTCCGCGGCGGCGTCATTCATCGTCGGCACTGAGTGACGCTTCCCGATGCGCACGAACTCCTCGTGGCCGACTTGGCCTGCGCCCTGCTTGTTGTTGAGGAAGAAGAGCATCGCGGTCCGCTCGCTGATCGCGGCCTCGAGGTCACGGGCCGACTCAACCTCGACGAGGCGCACGCCGCAGTTGCGGACCGCGTGGTCGTAGGCGTTGCGGTGTGCCTTCTGCACGACCACCTCGTCCTTCATGCCGGTCGTGTCCGGCAGGCGCCGGATGTTCTCCTCTGAGGCACCGGCGACGCAGGCGGCCGTTCCCAGCGTCAGCGCCGACGCGCAGCCGGCAGTGACCAGCGCCGCCTCGCATTCCAGCATCTCGGCGATCCGCTCGCCGGCCTTCTCGTGCAGTTCCTGGAGGTCGACATAACGCGTCGATGCGGACTGCATCGCGCTGAGGACCTCGGGCGGCATTCTTGAGGCCGTCAGCCGGGTGTACGTACCGGCCGCATTGATGAACGTGCGTACGCCCAACTCTCCGAGCACATCGCGGGCCACCGGGGAGCGCGCCTTTTTTTTCTTTGAAGTTGCGGCCGAGAGCCTGCCTGAGACCGCTGCGCCTACGGCAGACGGGCCCAAAACGTTCCTCAGGAATGAGCGGCGGTTGCGCCGGAACAGCTCAAACACGGGCAGGTCCCTCCACTTCGCCGCCTGCGCAGGCAGGCTGGCCCGTTCTCGGCTCATGGCAGTTCCTTGATGCGGATGTTGCGGAACTCGATCGGCTCGTTGTGACCGAGGAAGCCGATGTGCCCGCTCTTCCGCTTGAGGCCGGGATGCTTGGCGAGCGTTTCGGCGTCCGTGATGTCCCGGGTGTCCACGGACAGGATCTCCGTGCCGTTGAGCACGACCCGGATTCTGGGACCGGAGGCGGTGACCTCTTGCGTGTTCCACTCCCCCACAGGCTTGAGCGCGCCGGTCTTCGCCGGAGCGACGTTGTACAGCGACCCGTGCTTCTGCCATGGCTTGATGGCCTTGTAGCGCTCGGCGGAATTGTCGATGATCTGCAGCTCGTTCCCGATGTACGCCATGTCGCCCCATCCCAGCGGGCAGCGGATGCACAGGCCGTTGTTCGAGCCGGAATCGAGCTTGAACTCGAATCGCAGCACGAAATCTTGGTACTCGGCGGCACTCATCAGGTTCCCGCCGTTTCCGCGGGAGCACGATATCGCGCCGTCCCTGACCGCGTAGCCCTCGCCGCGCTTGGCGATCAGCACCCACCCGTCTAGGGACTCGCCGTCGAACAGCGGTCGGAATCCCTCCTCCTGCGCTCCGCTGGGCACAGCGACGGCGAGTGAGGCCAAGATCAGGGAAAGCCGCCAAAGGCGCATCATCGAGACGAATCATAGCACCGCGTGCGCGGGGAGCCTGCCCCGGGAACGCTCCATTCCTGGGATTGCGCGCCCGGTTCCGACCTCGGGGCACAATGAGGGCATGGAGATCAGCCTCTATGAGGCCATCGGCGAGGAAGGCTTCAACGAGGTGACCAAGGCGTTCTATTCGCAGGTTCCCGACGACGAGATCCTCGGCCCGATGTATCCTCCGGGCCAGCTAGAGGACGCCCGCGTCCGTCTGCGGGACTTCTTGGTCGGCCGTTTCGGGGGGCCTCCCCGTTATATCCTGCGGCGCGGGCATCCCAGGCTGCGCATGCGGCACATGCCCTTCCCGATCGACCGCCGGGCCCGCGACCGCTGGGTGGAGCTGATGGCCACCGCGGTGGAGCAGTCCGGGATTCCCGCCGGGGCAGCGGAGCAGCTGATGCGATTCTGCGAGAACGCGGCCACGTTCCTGATCAATCGCCAGGCCTAGGCCGCTTCAAAGCGGCGCAAAGGCATCGAACGCGTCCGCTACCTGCTTGGCGATCAGCGCGTTGCCCTCGGCGTTGGGGTGGATGCCGTCGGAGTGGTTCAGCTCTCGAACCATCGCGACGTTCTCGAGCAGGAACGGAATGAAGTGGAGCTCCATGTCCGCTGCAAGCCTCGGGAATACCCCGTCGAAGGCCTGCACGAACTCAGGTCCGTAGTTTCGCGGAAGCTTCATGCCCGCCAGCACGACGTTGGCCCCGTGCGCCTGGAAACGAGAGACGATCTCTCGCAGGTTGCGCTCCATTGCGCCGATAGGCAGGCCTCGCATGCCGTCGTTCGCCCCGAGGGCGACGATCGCCCACTTCGGGTCGTGGGCCAGCGCGACATCGATGCGCGCCAGGGCGACGGCCGTGGTATCGCCGCTGACGCCTTCGTTCACCACTCTGAGCGGGCGGCCGCGGCGGTCAAACTCCGCCTGCAGGAATCCGGGGTAGGAGCTGTCCCGCGGGCCTCGCCGGCCAGCCGTCAGGCTGTCCCCGAAGGCGACCAGAACCGGCCGGGGATCGGCTCCGGCGGGCTCCGCCTCGCTACCGACGGTCTCGGTGAACTCGCCGACGCCGGGCGTGCCCGTTCCTGCATCCGGCGCGCTGCAGCCGCCGATGAGGATGGCGGAGGCGCACACGATTGCTGCGGGCAGCAGGCGGGTGGCCGTCAAGTATCGGTGTCGCATTCAACCCTCGTTGACCAGTATCGGCGATGCAGCCGGGTCGGCTATCGCAGGGCCTCGACCAATTGCGCTGCCTCCACGGACTCCGGGAACCGTCGCAGCGCCTCACGGGCTGCGTCCAGCGCTTCTTCCCGGCGCCCCGAGAGCGCGAGGGCGCGTGCTCTGAGCAGCAGCGGAGCGGAACTCTCCGGTGCGAGTCGCTCCGCCTGCTCGATCGCGGCCAAGGCACGCCCGATGTCGCCGGCCTGCAGCCAGTACTGCGCAAGGTTCAGGCGTGCACCGGGATCCTCGGGACCGGCCTGCACGGCTTTGCGGAATGACTCTAGGGCCTCGCGGACGCGGCCCGTCCGCATCAGCAGAACGCCAAGGTTCGAGTGCAGCGAGACGCCCTGCGCGCCGAGCGAAGCGGCAGAGCGATATTCCTGCAGGGCATCCTCGAGCCGCCCTTGCGAGGCCAGGGCTGCCCCAAGGTTCTCGCGCATCCTCGCGTCGTCCGGAGCGGACTGGACTGCTCGCCGGAAGAGGTCCTCGGCATCTGCCAGCTGCCCGTCCAAGAAGCGCACATTCCCCAGCGCCGACAGCGCTTGTGCGTCCCGCGGCTGCAAGGCCACCGCCCGCTCTAGGAGGTCGGAGGCCTCAGCCGTCTCGCCTCGCTGCACCAGGAGGCCGGCTAGGTTGACCATCGCGTCGGTCTGTCTTGGGTCGGCCTTCAGGGCTTCCCGCAGCAGTCGCTCCGCACGTGCTGTGTCCCCCTCCGAGATCGCGGCGCCTGCGACATTGTTCAACAGTTGCGGGCTCCGCTCGCCCCTTGCCAGCGCCTCGTCGAACACCTCCCGTGCGGCGGATGCGAGCCCTCTCTCCGCGTACGCCGAGGCGAGCTCCGTGAGGTCGCGGGCAGGCGCCTGCTCGATCCACCGCCCAGCGAATGGCAGGGACTGGCCCTGACCGGCGGCCAGATCCCTGAGGAGAGCGTCCGCCTCGACCTCGCCACGGTAGACCTTGCGGATTCGGCCCGCGGCATCAATGAGGAATGTCGTGGGTATGGCCAGAGCCCGCCGACGGTCGAAGAGCCGCTCGTTCAGCACGCTGTAGGATTCGGCAGTCTGCGGGTCTGCCAGCAGCACCGAGAACGCTAAGCTCTCCGACTTTGCCAGCTGGCGGACGGCCGGCTCGGCCTCCGGCTCATCGACCGACACCGCGAGAACGGTGGCCAGGCGGCTGATCTCGTCGAGCCGCTGCTGAAACCCGCGCAGCTCTTTCCTGCAAGGGGGGCACCAGGTCGCCCAAAAGTTGAGCACGACCGCGCCTCCCCGGTGATCCGAGAGCCGCACTGAGGTCCCGGGCTGTCCGGCCTGCTGAAGGCTGAATTCGGGTGCGGAAAGCGGGTCGGCGAGCCACGTGCCAGGTTCCCGCAGCGGCTCTGGCGGTGCGGGCGGCTCCCCCGTCGGGCCCCGCTTGACAGGTAGCGGCAGCCTTCGGAAGCCCTCCTGGCCCTCGACCAGCACCAGCCCGCCCTCCTGCGGCGGGGCCTCGACCTCTTGGAGCAGGCCTAGGGGCCAACGCACACGGACTCGTTCGACCCGCTCGTCGCCCGGCAGTCCGAAGCGCGCCTCGCGGGACCTCTGGGAGAGGTAGCCGCTGCCGGACACGATCTCCCGCATCAGTGTTCGACGCGATGTGTCCAGCCACACGCGCGCGCCCACGCCGTCCCGGTTGCTGGTGCGCCCGGAGAGGCGGACGGCCAGGTGCCGCGCTCGGTCTGGAGCGAAGTCGTTTCGGAATGCCCGGAGCTGTACTCCGTTGCGGTTCTTGACCAGAAGGTCCTGATCCCCGTCGGCGTCGAGATCGAGGGCGACGAACGCGCGGCCGTCGGCGTCCAGATCCAGCCCGCTAGTGTAGGAGATGTCCTCGAAAGTTCCGTCGCCCCGGTTGCGGAAGCACAGGTTGCGCTCTCTCCCGCTCCAGGTCCCGTCCGAGCGGATCAGGATGTTGATCGCCCTCCAGGCGTCCGCATAGCTCTTCGAGCCTTGTGCCTCAAGTGGTGACTGCGACACGACCTGCCGCCAGAAGAAGCTTCATAGGTCGTCCATCCGCTCGCCTGTGATGTAACCGTTCTGCACGAACAGGTCCAGCCACCCGTCGGAGTCGAAGTCCACGAAGTCCGAAGCCCAGGCCCAGCGGCCGGTGCGTACGCCGGCCTCGTCACTGACGTCCGCGAATCCGGCCTGGCCGTCGTTCCGGAACAGCGAGTTTCCCTGTGCCTGGCGCCGGAAGCTTTTGCGGACAGCTTCGGATGGGACTGCCTCGCCGAACTGGCCGCTGCCCGTTAACCGCAATCCTGCCGACGACCACATGTTGGCTGTGTACAGGTCTAGGTCCCCGTCGTTGTCATAGTCGCCCCACGCCGCCGACATGCCCGCTCCCAAGTCCTCCACGCCTAGGGCGGCGGCGACGTCGGAGAACGTGCCGTCGCCGTTGTTGCGGTACAGGTTGTTGCGCCCGAAGTCATTGGCGACGTAGAGGTCCGGGTCCCCGTCGTCGTCGTAGTCGCCCCACGCCGCCGCGAAGCTGAATCGATCATTGCCCGGATCGAGGCCCGACTCGGCGGACACCTCTTCGAACACGCCGCTGCCGTCATTGCGGTAGAGCAAATTGGCCGGGCCGTTCACGGCGTCGTAGTAGGGCGTCGGGGCGTCGTAGTCCGAGCCCGCCTCCCAGAAGTCGTACGCGCACACGTACAAGTCCAGATCTCCGTCCAGGTCGTAGTCCGCCAGCGCCGCGCCGGTGAGCATGGCGGCGCGCTCCTCGGGCACGTCCAGGCCGGCCCGCCGGTCCAGTTCGAAGCGCCCCGCCGAATCGTTCCGGAACAGGAGCGGCGCGGCCCCGACCAGCACGAGGTCTTGGTCGCCGTCGTTGTCCAGATCCCCGAACAGGCTCATGGACGTCTCGTCAAGCACGTCCAGGCCGGCCCGCCGGGAGACGTCGGAGAACGTGCCGTCGCCGTTGTTGCGGAAGAGGCGGTTGGGCAGGCCGGCAGGCTGGCCGACATAGAGATCCTCGACGCCATCGCCGTCGAAGTCCCCCAACGAGATGCCTTGGTGGCCGTACACCGACACCCCCAGCGCTGCGTCCAGCGAGTCGCGCCAATGGTCCGTTCCAAGGCCCAGTTGCCTCGCATGGGCGTCATCTCTTCCGAAGGCACGCTCGGTGATCTCCGCGAAACCCCTTCGCTCGGCGGTCAGCGACCGGGCTTTGCCGCCCTCGATCCCTCGTAGCGTCCAGCCGTTCCCATCCTTAGTCCATAGCGTGGCCATGTTTCCCAGGACTGACCGGAGGCGGCCTTCGCTGTCAGTCCCGCCGACCTCTGCCCGAAGTTGGGCGCGCACGAGGTCCTGGCCGTCTCCGGCGCGCTCGATCTCTGTGATCTTGAACTCCGCGAGCTCGATCTCTGCCGGCCCCCCCGTCCAGCCGGAGAGCGTCTCGAGCGAGCGCGGGTCGGAAGCGAGGGCCTTGCCCCACTGCTTCAGCTCCGTATCGATCTCTTGGTAGTCTCTCTCGGAAATCCAGCTGTCGCGGTTTGCGTCAACCTTGGCCAGCACCCGGTCAACCGGCCGCTGCTTCGCATAGTTCAGGTCGAGCCGCAGCGGGGCATCCTGGGCCAGAGCGAGTGTGGGCAGGGCCGCCCCCAGGACTGCGACCGCCAACCTCACCCCGCGTGCATTGTACTGGCGCACCTTGGGATGGTGGGCCCTGCAGGACTCGAACCTGCAACCGACGGATTATGAGTCCGCTGCTCTAACCATTGAGCTAAGGGCCCGTGCCAGTACTATCTCAGGGTACGCCCACTGTCGGGAATGTGCCCGACACCAGAGCCAGGCTGGGTCCCGAGTGCGTTAGTCCGGACGGATCCGCATGTAGCCCTCTGTTCGGTCGCAACTGAAGGCGGCTGCCCGTCCCGGGCCGTACCCGCTCGGGCCGACTCGATGCTCCACGCACGATTGGCGCGGGTACGCGCAGGCCTCGTGCGGCGCAAGCCAATCCGTAGAGGGTGGTCGGTACAACCCGCGCCGAGCGGACTGGACACAGGCCTCACTCGGCAGGGCGGCACTGCTGCTGGGATGTGCTATTGCCGTATGCCGCTCCCGCGTGTCGACCTGCTAGCGGGGGACAGGACTACACTGACGGATGGAGGTCTTTCGGATGGAGGTCTCTAGTCCGAATCAGCCTCTGCAGAGCGAGAGCAACCGCCAGCGCATCGGACTCGCAGCCGAGGATCGCTGCATGAGATTGGTCCTTCTTGGTCGGTCGATGCTCGACTCGAGCGACCAGTCCGACTTCGGCTATTGGGATTTTGGTCGATCCGACGCTGAGCACGGCGAACTTACCCGTCTTAGCCACTCGATACCGCTTCTTCCGAAAGGCTTGACGGACGCACTGAACCGCAAAAGTGTTTCTTTAGGGATCGTATCCTGCCCGTTCGGTAAGCATTAACGGGCTCAGCTCTGAGTTCACCTCCAGATCTTGGCCGGGGAGATAGGTGAAGGCTCTGCGGGCGTGATGGCGGATCGCATTTCAGCCCGGTTGAGAGCCATGCGTGGCAGACTGCCATGGTGCACAGAGAACACAATCAGGGGTGTTGAATGGCCGGTCAAGGCCGGAACTCCTGATTGGTGCGTGACCGGAAGTGTGAGGTCAGAACTCGAGGGGCGAGAGTTCCACCGGCTTGTCCCACTTGCGGGTGAACAACGAACCGAATCTCATCATTTCGTCGAACTTCTCACGATTCGTGCTCCTGTAGAGCAACAGCGTGTACATTCGGTTCACTGCTGCCTTCATGATCTCCTTCACCTCGGACTGGGTGATTCCGGAATAGCGGGATCGCCCCGCACACTTGGGACATTCGAAGCCCGCGTGACAATCTTCGATCGGGCCGTTGCGGAAAGCCAAGGCTACAATCGCCTTCGCTTCACGTGCCAACTGTTCTTGCTCTCTTGTCAATTAGGGCCTCCGGCGGCGATTAGCCTCGCGTCGGCGAGTCGCGAGTGGTGGTCCAAAACCAACCCCGCCAAGTCATGGGACCCGCGGTCCCGACGGACACCGGGCGTCCTGTCGAACTCTACGCGGCGGCACGACCGTGAACGGTTCTCATCAGGTAGTCTACACGCTTGGCTGAGGAGCGACCCTAGCCCCATCAGATCTACTCCTTGCCCGATCCCGGGAGCCGCTCTCCTGCAACGAGTCTGGTCGACCTAGAGTGCGCCAACCGGCCACAATTGTGGACAACGCGGTTCCCACTCCACAGCATGTAGGGTATGGAAGCCGCACGATCGGCTCGGTGGCACAACGCTTACGCCCCAAGAAGGCCGGGTCTGAATGCGTCTCAGCTCTGCTTCCGGTGCAGTTGCGCCTCCATTCCCACGGCCGTGGGGACCTAGGCCGCCTCCGGGCGCGGCGTCGTGTCCAGGTAGTTCACAATCAATCGTCCGTCGACAGTTCGATGACGTGTCGTGGCGGGATCCAATTGAGCCACCCTCGGACGGATCGTGGCACAGCGGTCGCGGATCCCCACATCGGCCAGCCTACGCCGCGTTAGATGCGCCGCGTGGCAGGCAAGGACTGCCACGAACAGACTCAAATCGGACGTCTCTCTTTAGGGCCTTGAGCGGACCGATCCGAATCGTCAGGTGCGGTAGTCGGCGTTGATGCGCACGTAGCCCTCCGTCAAGTCGCATGTCCAGACGGCTGCCTGGCCTAGACCGTCTCCACGCAGGCGGAACTCGATCTCGACCGAGTCGCTTTCCATAGCGCGCTGCACCGGGGCTTCCTCGAAGTCGGCTCGCATGCCACCCGAGCAAACCTGCGTGCCGTTGATGGAGATATCCGCATCGTCCGGACGGAATGGCTGTCCAGACTTGCCCGCCGCCGCCAAGATCCTCCCCCAATTCGGATCTGCCCCGGCGATGGCCGTCTTGACGAGCGGGGAATTGGCGATCGCCATAGCGATCCGCCTGGCGGCGGTTTCCGACTGCGCGCCCTGAACCGCGATCCGCGCCAGCTTGGACGCCCCTTCGCCGTCACGCGCAATGTCAATCGCCAGTGCTTGGGTCAGGCCGCCGAGCGCCTCCGAGAAGGCAGTCGCTGAATCTGCACGGTCCTCAACGGTCACGCCCGAAGCGCCATTCGCCAGCAGGAGCACGGTGTCGTTCGTCGAAGTGTCCGAGTCCACAGTGATGCAGTTGAAGCTGCGTCCAACCGCCAGCTGAAGCGCCTTGCGCAAGTGCCCCGGCGACACGTCTGCATCTGTGAACAGGAAACTCAGCATGGTTGCCATGTCCGGCATGATCATGCCCGCCCCCTTGGCCATGCCCGCCACCCGCGCCGTGCGGCCCCCGACCTCGAATGACGCGCGGCGCGCCTTCGGGACGGTGTCGGTGGTCATGATGGCCTTGGCGCATGCCTCGAATTGGGCCCGGTCCAAGGACCGCCACAGGCCGGGCAGAGCGTCGGGAATCACCTCCTCGGCGAACGGTTCGCCGATCACCCCGGTGGAAGCCACCAGCACTTGATGCCGCGGCACACCGGCCAGAGCCGCTGCGGCCTCCGCCGTCGCCTTCGCTACCGCGGCCTGGTTGGGCGTCGCGCAGTTCGCGTTGCCGGCGTTTGCGACGATTACGCGGGCCGTGCCCCCGCTCTCTCGCAGCGCCCGTGCGCTGAGCTCGACCGGGGCTGCGCGCACGCAGTTCCTCGTGAAGACACCCGCTGCCGTGGCTGGGCGCTCGGACAACATCAGCGCCAGGTCATCCCCGCCGTGCTTGCGGATACCGGCACGACCCGCCGAGAAGCGGAAGCCCAGCGGCAGGTGAGATTCGGCTAGTTCTTGCATTTGCCAAGTGCCTCGTCCGGCGCCAAGCGCCAGCCGCGCAGGAATGCTGGTGCGCCCATGCGCCGACGGCCCTCAAGCTGGACCTCCTTCAGCACGAGAGTGCCCGATCCGCAGCCCACGGCGAGCCCCTCGCGGTGAGCCTTGGCCCGGCCCGGTTCCAGATCCTCCCCTTCGCCGGGGGCGGCATCCCAGATGCGCAGGCGTCGGTTCCGGAAGAAAGTGTGAATTCCCGGCCAAGGGTCCAGGCCCCGCAGGCGGTCGTAGATGGAGGCGGCGGGTAGCGACCAATCGACCAGGCCGTCCTTCCTGCGCAGCATGGGCGCGTATGTGGCCGCTGCGTCGTCTTGGGGCGTTGGCTGGAGCGTCCGCTCTTCCAGACGGTCCAGTGTCTCCAGCAGGAGGTCGGCGCCGACCGGGGCGAGGCGTCGCGCGAGGTCGGAGGCCCTCTCCGACCGGCCGATCTTCGTCCTCCGGCGCAGGAGGATGTCGCCGGCATCCATCTTGCGCGAGATGCGCATGGTGGTGACACCAGTCTCGCGCTCCCCCCTCACGATCGCCCAGCTCAGAGGCGCGGCCCCCCGATACTTCGGAAGGAGCGAGGAGTGCAAGTTGACGCAGCCGTGGCGAGTGAGGACGCGGATGCGCTTGGGAATCATCTGGCCGTAGCCGACCACTGCAATCACGTCAGCATGGCACGCTGCCAATCTGGCGAAGCTCTCGTCCTCGCCCACGCGCCGCGGCTGCGCCAGGGTCAAGCCCAGTTCGGCGGCTCGCCGCTTGACTGCGGGCGCCTTCAGCTTCCTCCCACGGCCGGCTGGCCGGTCCGGCTGCGTGACGACGAGGCGCACGTCGTGACGGTTCGCCATGGCTTCCAGCGACGGCACGGCGAACTCGGGTGTGCCGATGAAGATGGCCCGCACTTCAGGACCACTCGCCCTGCTTGGCTAGGTTGCGGATCTTCTTCTTGATCAATCCGCGCTTCAGCGTTCCGAGGTGCCTGAGGAACAGCACGCCGTTCAAGTGGTCGTTCTCATGGCAGATCGCGCGCGCCAGCAGACCCGTGGCCACGACCTCGCCGTGGCTCCCGTCCACCCTCCGGAAGCGGGCCCGCACGGTCGCAGGCCGAGTTACCTTGCCGGTGAAGCCAGGGATCGAGAGGCAGCCTTCCGTCCCGATCTGCTCGCCATCGGCCGAGACGATCTTCGGATTGATCAGCACGTGAGGCTCGGACCGCGTGTCGGGCCCTGAACAGTCAATAACCGTCAGGCGCTTTAGCAGCCCGATCTGCGGCGCCGCCAAGCCGACGCCTTCCGCGTCATACATCGTCTCTAACATGTCACTGACCAGTCTCCGCAGCTGGGGTTTGCCGAACTCGTCCTCTTTGACGGGTTCGCACACGGTCTCTAGGACCGGGTCTCCGTACAGTACGATCCTGAGCAGCATCGACGCGTTTCGATTTCAGTCCCTCCATGGTAGTAGGGCGGGAGCCCGCCCTGGTGATCACGCCCCAGCAGGCGGTGGGGCGGGAGGATCTCGGGCCCGCAATCCTTGGTCTACAATCGGGCGCATGGTTCGAGTTGCGGCTTGTCTCATCCCCACCTTGCTGTTCGCGGTTGGCCTTGCCGCCGCCCCGTGGGAGCGGCACACGATCGATGCGTCTGGCGAGGGTGCCGACGGCGTGCGAGTGGCCGACGTAAACGGGGATGGCCTGCCGGACATTGCGACCCCTTGGGAGCAGTCCGGGCACGTCCGCGCCTACCTGCATCCTGGTGCGGGCAAGGCTGCCGGGGAGTGGCCCGCGGTGACGGTGGGCACGGTCACCAGTCCGGAGGACGCTGTGTTCGCCGACATGGACGGCGACGGCCGATTCGAGGTCGTCAGCTCGACCGAGGGCGACGAGAAGACCGTCTACATCCACCAGTCGTCGGGCGATTCCTATCTGGATCCGGCAGGCTGGGAGACCCGTGCGGTGACCCGCTCGGTGGGCAAGAACCAGTGGATGTTCGCCCATCCGATGGACGTGGACGGAAACGGATCGATGGACCTCGTGGCGGGTTCGAAGAACGATTTCGCCGCCATCGGGGCTTGGCGCTTTCCGACAAGTGCCGGGGGCAGGGCCTCATGGAGCCGCTGGTACGGGGCCGGGTGGGTGATGTCCATCCTTGCCCACGACATGAACGGGGACGGGGCGCCTGACATCGTAGCGAGCGATCGCAAAGGTCCGCGGCGCGGAGCGCTATGGTTCCAGAACATGCCCGGAAGTGCCGCTTGGCCGGTTGTTCGGATTGGCACGGAAGGCGAGCACGAGTCCATGTTCCTTGACGTGGCGGATCTGGACGGCGACGGCCAGACGGACGTGGTAATGGCCGTCAAAGGAGGCCCGATCCAGTTCTTCCGCAGCACGTCTGCTCGGGGCAACAGGTGGCGGACGCACCCGATATCGGTGCCGCCCGGCTTCGGCACCGGAAAGGCAGTGGCGGTGGGCGACATGGATCAGGACGGGGACGCTGACATCGTCTTCACCTGCGAGGGCGCCGAAGGAGACCTGTCCGGGGTTGGCCTGCTGAGCAACTCCGGGGACGCGACGGCGTCCGAGTGGGAGGCGACAGACGTTGGAGGTCCGCAAGGCACGAAGTTCGACCGCATCGAGCTGCTCGACCTCGACGGCGACGGGGACTTGGACATTCTCACGAGCGAGGAAGCCGACGGGCTCGGCGTAGTCTGGTACGAGAATCCGGCACGCTGACGCCGCTTCCGCCGAAGGCCCCGGGCAACCGCCTCCGGACTGGGCGCATTGTCCGGTCCGTTGCGGCACATCCCTCCCGGAGCCAGCCCGCGATTCGGCAGGCGTTCGCCGGCCCGTTCGCCGGTGCCTGGGTGGCCCGGCGCTGCCTGTAAGGTGAAGGGATGCAACAGGCGTTCCCCACCGGTCCGGACTCCTTGGGGCACTTCGGCCAGTTCGGCGGGCGCTTCGCACCCGAGATCCTGGTGGCCCCGCTGCAGGATCTGGAGGCCACCTACGAGCAGGTCCGAGACGACCCCGGCTTTCTCGCGGAGCTGGGCGAGCTGAGTGACCGCTACGCCGGCCGGCCGACCCCCCTGTTCCATGCCCGCCGCCTCAGCGAGGAGCTGGGGGGAGCCCGCATCTTCCTCAAGCGCGAGGATCTGCTGCACACCGGTGCCCACAAGATCAACAACTGCCTTGGACAGGCGCTGCTGGCGCGCCGGATGGGCAAGCGGCGGATCATAGCCGAGACTGGGGCGGGCCAGCACGGCGTCGCAACCGCGACGGTCTGCGCGCTCTTTGGCATGGAGTGCGTCGTCTACATGGGCTCCGAGGACATGCGTCGCCAAGAGCTGAACGTCTTTCGCATGCGTCTGCTGGGCGCGCGCGTCGAGGGGGTGCACGCCGGCAGCTGCACCCTCAAAGAGGCCATCTCCGAGGCCATGCGCGACTGGGCCGGCAGCTTCGAGTCCACCCACTACATGCTCGGCTCCGCGCTCGGACCGCACCCCTATCCGATGATCGTCCGTGACTTCCAGAGGATCATTGGTGTCGAGGCGCGCCGGCAGTTTCGGGAGATCTCAGGCGGCGGCTGCCCCGACTTGCTGATTGCCTGCGTCGGCGGCGGCAGCAACGCGATCGGCCTCTTCCACGCTTTCCTCGCCGATGACGGCGTTGAGATGGTGGGCGTCGAAGCCGGGGGGCGCGGCGAGAGTCTCGGAGACCACGCCGCACGCTTCGCCGGCGGCGTCCCCGGTGTGCTTCAGGGGACCCGCAGCTACATCCTGCAGGACAAGGATGGCCAGATTGCCGGGACCCACTCGGTGTCGGCCGGCCTAGACTACGCCTCGGTCGGCCCCGAGCACGCTTGGCTGCGCGAGATGGGCCGGACCAGCTACACCTCTTGCTCCGACGAAGACGCGGTCTCCGCCGTGCGCAGCTTGTGCCATCTGGAGGGGATCCTGCCCGCACTTGAGTCGGCCCACGCCGTCGCGGAGGCGATCGCGCGGGCGCCAGGAGCTCCCGGCCGCTCGATCATCGTCAACCTCTCCGGCCGCGGGGATAAGGACATCGGCATCTTGCGGGAGAATCTTCCCGAGATCGGATAGCAGCGATTCTTCCGGCTCAGTTCGCGTCGCGGCCCAACTCCGCGCTGCGCCGCGCCGCTAGCCCCGTCTCGGTGAAGAAGGGGATCGCGTCTGCGCCAGGCTCCGCGTGGAGGGCCTTCCGCCCGATCCGGTGCATCCAGTCGCGCGCTGCCGAGCGCGACTCCGAAAGGGTCGCTGCCGGGGCCACCCGCCGGCCGCGCCGCATCACGGGCCGCAGCAGGTCTTCCGACGGGCCTCCAAGCGTGACCGGCTCCGCGCCCGCGCCAGCCGAGCGTCCGAGTCCGGCCCACTGCCCAGCGGGGTGGTACGTCTCGTCGTACAGCAGGTCGGCGGCGGGCCGCTGCCCGTCCCAGAACCGGCGCACCTGCAGCATGCCGGGAGTTGAGGACTTGCCGGCGTCCTCCGAGCGCTTCGCCTTGGGCTCCCAAGTCCCGCTTCGGTCTCTCAACAGCGCCAGCTTATACACGCCGCCGAGGGCGGCCTGGCCCTTGGCCGCCGCAATGCTAGTGCCCACGCCCCACGCGCTCACGCGTGCCCCTCGGGCGTTCAGCCGCTCGATGGCGTGCTCGTCCAGATCGTTCGATGCGATGATCGCTGTGCCGCCGAGGCCCGCAGCGTCCAGCAGGTCGCGTGCCTGCTTTGAGAGCGCGGCAAGGTCTCCCGAGTCCAGCCGGATGCCGGCGAGGCGGATTCCTCGCTTGCGCGCACTCAGTCCCACCTCGATCGCCTTTTCGATCCCGGCTAGGCTGTCGTGCGTGTCCACCAGCAGCACGAGGTTGTCGGGCATGGACCTTGCGAACGCCTCGAACGCCTCGCGCTCGTTGTCGAAGGCCAACACCCAGCTGTGCGCCTGCGTTCCCTTGACGGGGATGCCGTACAGCTTGCCGGCCAGCGTGTTCGAAGTTCCGGCGCAGCCCCCGATGTAGGCCGCACGGCTGGCGCTGAGCCCGCCGTCGATACCTTGGGCGCGGCGCAGCCCGTACTCGATCACGGGGGCGTCACGTGCGGCGAGGCAAACGCGAGCCGCCTTGGTCGCGACCAGCGTCTGAAAGTTGATCTGGTTGAGCAGCGCCGTCTCGACAAGCTGGCACTGCAGCAGGGGGCCTTGGACGCGCACGAGCGGCTCTTCCGCCAGTACGAGCGTCCCCTCGGGCACTGCGTCCACGTGACACGCGAATTCAAGTCTCTCGAGATAGCTCAGGAAGTGCGGCGGGAACAGTGCATTGCCGGTGTTTCCCGTCAGGCCGCTGAGGTATTTCAGGTCGTCCTCGGCGAAACGCAGGTCGTCGAGCCATCGCAGGGCCGTCTCCAGCCCGGCTGCGATGGCGAACGACCCTCCGAACGGGGCCCTCCGGAAGTAGTGGTGGAAGACCGCCTCGCGCTCGGCCATGCCTTCCCTCCAGTAACCGCACGCCATGGTCAGCTGGTAAAGGTCGGTCAGCAGGGCTAGCGACTGTCCGTACGGGGCTGGCACGGTCTCGGTTCAGGTGCGGTTGCGCGCCCAGATCAGGCGAAGTCCCTCAAGGGTAAGCCCGTCGTCCACCTTCTGCACGTGCCGCGACTCGGGCGCCAGCACGCTGGCCTGTCCTCCCGTTGCCACCACGCTCGTTCCCTCGCCAAGGACGCCCAGCATCTCGGCGAGGATACCGTCAAGCATCCCGAGCATTCCGTAGTAGAAGCCGGACTGCAGGCTGCCCACGGTGTTCGTCCCGATGACGGAGCGGGGCTTGCGCACCTCGATCTGGGGAAGGCGGGCCGTCCTGCGCACAAGGGCTTGGGTGGAGACTTGGATGCCCGGGCAGATCACGCCTCCCAGATACGCCCGCTCCGCAGAGATCGCGTCGAACGTGATCGCTGTTCCGAAGTCCACAGCGATGCAGGGGCAGCCGTATCGATGGGCCGCGGCGACCGAGTTCACGATGCGGTCCGCCCCGACCTCCGCCGGGTTCTCGACGCGGATCGCCAGCCCGGTGGGCGTTGCGGCCGTCACCTGGAACGGCTCCAGCCCAAGATACCGGCCCGCCATGCCGCTCAGCGACGCGTCCAGTTGGGGCACGACCGACGAGAAGATGAATCCGCGGACGCCTGCCATCCGCAGGCCGGCCAGCGCGACAAGGTTGTGGAACAGGGCCCCCCAGCCGTCGACGGTCTCTTCGGGGTCGGTCTTCAGGCGCCAGTTCGCGACCCGCCGCTGGCCCTCAAAGAGCCCGATCGTGAGATTCGTGTTGCCGACGTCGACAGCGAGCAGCATCCCCTACATTCTGCCCGGCTCAGGGCGCACGCTGCCGGCCAGCACGGGCGCGACCGTACCGTCTTCGGCCCGCAGCAGCAGAGCGCCGTTGCCGTCCAGTCCTGCGGTCACCCCGCGCGTGGGGACTGCCTGCCCTGCTGGGACGTCCTCGATCACCACCCGGCGACCCTCGACGTAGCTGGAGGCCCGCCGAAACGCCTCGAGGATCGGTTCCGCCCCCCGCGCATGGTGGAGCCTATAGCAAGCCTCTAGGGCGCTCAGCAGCGCCCCCTGAATGGCCCGACGGCTCCAGCGGCGGCCGGTCTCGATCCGCAGGGAAGTCGCTAGGCCGGCCAGTTCGTCCGGGAAACTGAGGTGGTTTGCGTTGACGCCGATGCCGACGACGACGTGCGTGACCCGGTCGGCTGAGCATTCCATCTCGACAAGGATGCCGCAGCACTTGCGGCCCCCGATCAGGATGTCGTTGGGCCAGCGAATGTCGCACTCGACCCCCGCCACCTGCTCCAGCGCCTGCTTGGCGGCCAGTCCGGCCACCAGCGTCAGCAGCGGGGCGTGGGCAGGCGCGCAGTCCGGTCGCAGCACGACCGACAGGTACACTCCCTGACCTGCCTCGGAATGCCACTTGCGCCCCAGCCTGCCCCTTCCGGCGGTCTGGCGGTCCGCGCTCACGGCGGTCCCCTCGGCGCAGCCTTCGAGCGCGAGCTCAGCGGCGACCCGCATGGTCGAGTCCACCGACGCGTAACGGTGGACCGTCCCACCGAAGCCCGTGGCCCCCTTCCCGCCGCCGCGGACCGGAGCACTGCGTGCGGATCCGCTCACCGCCGCAGGTCCGGAACGGTCGGGGCGTCCTTGCGCGGCAGCCAGCGGCGCAGCGAGCGGATGACGTCCGCGTGCGCGCCGGTCCCCGCCAGGTTGGAGAGCTCGTCGGGGTCGCCCCTGTGGTCGTAGAGCTCCTCGCTCCCGTCCGCGTAGCGGATGTAGCGCCAGCGGCTCGAGCGGACCGCGTGGTTCCCCCGCTGATACGTCATCGCCACCGACCGCTGGGGCGATTGCCCCCGAATCGCCCGCAGCAGGCTCTCGCCCTCGAGCCCCCTCCTCTCAGGCAGCCCGCAGAGTTCCACCAGTGTGGGGTACACGTCCAGCAGCGACACCGGCGCATCAACCACGGTTCCGGCCCGGATGCGCCCCGGAGCCACCAGGACCAGCGGTACGCGCGTGGACTTTTCCCACAGGGCGAACTTTTCCCAGTGGCCTTTCTCGCCGAGGTGGTAGCCGTGGTCCGACCACAGCGCGACGACGGTGTTCGTGGCGTGCTCAGATCGCGAGAGGGCTGCCAGGAGCCGCCCGAGCTGGTGGTCCGCGAACGTGCAGCTGGCCTGGTAGGCTCGCACCGCCTCCCTCCACGTGCCGCGGCTGCGCGCCTCTCCGGCGCGGATGGCCCGCATGAAGTGCTGCTTCTCGCGAAGCAGCGCCAATCCGCCCTCCGGGATGTCCTCCAGGTCGTTCGCCGGTGCGCGAGGCATTGCCACCGCCTCGCCCGGATACTCGGCGAAGTACTTCGGGGGGACGTGGAATGGCATGTGCGGCCGGAACAGGCCGATCGCCAGGAAGAAGGGCTGCTCATGCCGCCGCGAGAGAAATTCGATCCCGAACTCCACCGAGCGCACGTCGGGGGTGGCCGACTCATCCAAGGGCCACGGGCCCCAGTCGAAGTTCAGGCTTGCAACTTCCGGAATCCTGTTCAGCTTCGTGGGCGGCATCGGGTCGAGCTGCATCTTCACAAAGCGGTGGAATGACTCGTCGTCGTGGAAGGCGCTGTTCAGATGGTGGTGGAATATCTTCCCAGCGCCCTCCACGCGGTAACCATGGTTCATGAAATGCCGCGGAAGCGTGACGGTCGACGGCAGCGCCCCGCGCCAGTCCGAGCGGTTCCCGTATACCCCCGTCGTGGAAGGGCTCAGGCCGGTCAACAGAGCGACGCGCGAAGGGTTGCAGGCGGGCGAAGCGGTGTAGGCGCGCCGGAACAGGGCCCCCCTGCGCGCAAGACGCATCAGGTTCGGCATCTTCAGCGGCGTGTGGCGCTCGAGGATCCAGTCGTTTAGGTCGTCGATTGCGATGAACAGAACGTTTGGGCTGCCCTCGGGGGCCTGCGGTGCGACAGGCGGCCGCTCTGCCTCCCGCACCATCGAGGCCGGTTCGGGGCCGGCCACTGCGGCCCGCGTGTCCAGCTCCTCGAGCTTGAAGCGCACGCTTGCAATATAGGGCGCTTCGCCCGCCGTCCAGTGGCCGTAGGTCGTGGCCACGAATGTCCCGTCGGGTAGCAGCTCCACGGCCGGATAGGCGGTGTCAGTCCCCTTGAGGTTGTCCATGAGGCGCACTCGATACTGGCCCTCCCGGCCCGCCGCGATATCGTCGTAGGTGCCGACCCAACCCACCCAGTCGCCGTGAGTTGGGCTGACGTGGGTCCGGTCGCGGAAGCTGATGAAGAGGCGCCCGTCGGGCGCGTACCGTGCCACGTGACGGTCCCCGGTCAGCGCGCCCGGCAGCTCGCGGGGCTCGCTCCACGTCTCGCCCTCGTCGTCCGAGAAGACCACGAAGGAGTTAAGCCTGCGGCTGTTCTCGCGAAGGAGCAGCGCGATCTGGCGGCCGTCCGGCGATCGCACGGCGCCGGGCTCGCAAAGGTGCGCCTCGGTGTGCCGCGTCACCACCTCTGGCTGGGCCCAGGTCTGTCCCCCGTCCGTGGAGACGCTCTTGTAGACGGCGAAACGGCCGCCGCCGGGATGTTCCGGCGGGTCGCGGAGCCAGCGGCCGTCGTCGTGGAAGAAGGCCATGTGCGCGCCGTCCGAGCGCTCCACCACGGACGACATGGCCACGATTCCTCCGAAGGGCGGGCCCGGCGTCGCCACTGGCCGCAGCGCGGACCAAGTGCGGCCCTCGTCGTCGGACTGCGCCACACGGATGCCCCCGGCCTTGCCCGAGAAGAGCAGGACGCGGGCCGTCCCGTCCGGGGCGACCAGGCGGAACAGCGTCGGGACCTCCATCGACGTGGCCCAGTTTTCGGGCGTCGCGAGCCGGCTGCTCCAAGTCAGCCCGCCGTCGGAACTCTTCTTGTAGACGATGGCCCCCCTGCCATGCCCCATGGGATATGCCATCAGGATCGTGCGGTTGTCGGGGAGCAGCAGGGTTGAGGGATGCCCAAGGTACTGGCCCGGCTCGCGGTCCACAACCACTTGGCGGTGCTCCTCGTGCGCTAGGTCTACCGTCGGAATCGAGTAGCCGCGAGGCGGCTGTGCTTGCCCCAAGGCCGCCGCCGCGGCCACCCACGCCACGGCGCACATCCGGAAGGGGAGCCGTGGCACGGCCAGCATTCCGGCATGCTGGATGGAGCCCCCCATGGCGACCCCAATCATAGGGTTCGCTGGCCTTCGGCGGCACCGAGCCGAACTGCTTGGCGCGACCGAGCCGACTCGTAGACTGCATCCACCACTGCGAGCGTGCGGAGGTAGTCCTCGCCGCTGCTCTCGAACGGTAGGCCGGCGAGCCACCGGTCCGTGAAGTGCCGCTGCAGGGCGTACACGCAGTCCCCGGCGAAGTTGCGGTCCTCGCGGTCGTAGTCCACGGCGCGAACGGGCTGGCCCAAAGTCTTGATCCGCATCGAGGAGTCCGCCTCCATGGCAAGGTGGCCTCCTGTGCAGTCGAGCCGGAGTTCCCCGAACGTATAGCGGGGATTGGGCGTCTCCGCCTCGTTGTAGCGGTTCGCGTCAATGGTCGCGGTTGCCCCCCCGGCGAAAGCCAGCAGGATCTGCCCCTCGTCCTCTCCGCGGATCGCCGGGTTCAGTCGGCGCAGCCGCGCGTACACATCCGTGACCTCTCCCAAGAGGTATCGGAACGTGTCGATGAAGTGGACAGCCGTCTCGTACACCAGCAGTCTGGGATAGTCCCGGAAGAATGGCTGCCGGTCTAGGTAGGCATCTTCCGTCCAGCCGTCGCCGGTGCGCATTCGGAAGTACAGGTGGGTCGGACGACCGAGATCGCCGCCGTCCAGAATGGCCCGGATCTTGCGGTACCAAGGCTGCCAGCGGAAGTTCTCGTGGACCATGAAGCGCACCCCGGCGTCCTTGGCCTGTCGCACGATTGCAGCGCTCTCTGCAAGGGTAGGAGCCAGGGGCTTCTGGCAGATGACTCCCACACCCCGGCCAGCGGCGAAACCGCACATGTCGGCGTGCGTCTCCGGCGGAGTGATGACGTCCACGAAGTCGGGCCGCTCGCGGGCGATCATCTGCCGCCAGTCCCCGTAGTAGCGCGCGATCCCGTGGATCCGCATGAGCCGGCGGGCCTTGGACTCGGTGCGGTTGTGGATCGCGACCAGCCGCACCTCCGGGATCCTGCCCCAGGCTTCGTACTGGTAGCCCGAAAAGTAGCCTGCGCCAATTCCGACCGCCCGGAGTCGCCTCTGCATGCAGCCACTCTAGCGCCCTTCCGTGGCACCCCGGGACTGGCGGAATCTGGTATACCTAGTCAGGCGGCGGGACGGTAGGGTCGTCGCGCAGCATCGAGCTTACGGCGGTGGACTTGCCAACGCATCGTACGCAGGGAATCCTGACGGTCGGAGCGTGGCGCGAGCTTGACAGCGAGAACGCCCTTGCGTTTCAGGATGCAGTGCAGGATTCGATCGGGGAAGGCGACCGAGGCGTCGTGGTTGACTGCAAGAAGCTCTCCTACATCAGCAGCGCGGGCCTGAGGGCCCTGCTGGCCGTGTCGAGGGCCCTCTCGCGCAGGAAGACCCCCTTGGTCATGTGCGAGCTCGACCGTCAGGTGCAGAGGGTGTTCGCCATCACCGGGTTCGACAGGGTCATACCGACCTATCACACCCGCGAGGAGGCAGTTGCCGCGATCCGCCGATGACGGTCCTTTGCAGTTGCCGGAGGGTCCGGCTGATGGGCGGCTCGCGATCTGCTATACCTGTTTAGGCGCTGAGCCGACAGCCCAGCGTCAGGGTACAGCGTAGCCGTCAGGCCCAGGTATCGAAGGAGACACGGAAGATGGAACTCGAAACCACTCGGTCGGGAGACGTGGTGATTGCGGAAGCCTGCACACGCGTGGACAGCACGAATGCCAGGGAATTCGAGCGGACGCTGATGCGTCTGGCCGGAGGCGCTGACCGCGGGATGGTGGTCGACTGCGAGGGTCTCGCCTACATCAGCAGTGCCGGCCTGCGCGCCGTGCTGCTGGTCCGTAAGAGCCTTAAGAGTCAGGGCAAGCGCTTTGCCATGTGCGGGTTGGGACATCCCATCCGCGAGGTCTTTGCGATCAGCGGCTTTGAGAAGATCATCCCGCTGTTCGGTAGCCGGGACGCCGCGGTGGCCAGAGTCTCCTCCTGAGGGCGGTGTTCGCCCTACGCATCAAGCGCCGGGCCCGCCGTCCCCGGTGCGGTCGGTAGTTCCACGGTCATCTCCGTGCCCTCGCCCGGTTCCGTGTCGACCAGAATCCGGCCGCCGTGCTTTCGCACGATGTCGTTCGACAGCGCCAGCCCGAGCCCAGTCCCCTTGTCGGTCGGCTTGGTGGTGAAGAACGGGTTGAAGATCTTCTCGACCACATCGTCCGGCATTCCGCAGCCGTTGTCTCTGATGCGGATCTGCACCTTGTCGGTGTCCAGCAGCGTGCTGAGCTGAAGGGTCGGCAGGTACATCTCCGCTCCCGACCGCCGCTTGTCGTCGGTCGCGTGGCAGGCGTTGCCGACCATGTTCAGCACTACACGCCCTACATCTTGGGGCACGACTTCGACCTCGGTCGTGTCCAGACGCTGGTCGTAGTCCTGCTCGATGTGCAGCTGGAAGTCCGCATCGGTGGCCCGGGCACTGTGGTAGGCCAAGTTGGCGTGCTCGCGGACAAGGCTGTTGATGTTCGTCGGTCGTTTCTCGTCGGACCCGCGGCCCATCATCAGCATGTCGCGGACGATCGCGTCCGCCCGCTCGCCGTGCTGGCGTATGAGCTGCAGGTTGCCGGAGAGATCGTCCATCAGGTCGTCGACCTCCTCCTGGTCCTCCGCTTCCACGGGCTCGCCCGGGTCGGGGAGCAGTTCTTGGAGCTCCTCAAGGAGCTCCTCGGAGACCTCGGCGAAGTTCTTGACGAAATTCAAAGGGTTCTTGATCTCGTGGGCCACGCCGGCCGTGAGCTCGCCAAGCGCGGCCAGCTTCTCGCGCATCACAATCTGGTCCTGCGCTTTGCGCAGGTCCGCCAGCGCCGACTCGAGCATGGCGTTCTTGTCGCTGAGGTCTTCGGCGAGTTCCTCCACCAAGTTCAGCCGCTGCACCTCCAGGGAGTGCCGGCGGAAGACTTCCAGCGCCTCTGCCATCTCGGCGATCTCGTCCGTCCCTTCGCGCTCGACCTTGGACTCGAGGTCACCCATGGCCATCCGCCGCATGCGCGTTGACAGGCGCTCCAGACGCGAGAGCAGATGGCGCCCGATGAAGAGCCAGCCGATCATGACTGCGCTTGCAACGCTGAAGAGGTTCATGGCGAGCAGCAAATTGCGCCCTGTCCGCACTGTCTCGGAACTGGAGCGCGTCGATGCCAGCGTTCCGCTGCTGAGCACGGACACCAACGACTCGATCTCCGTGATCAGGTTGGAGGCAACCTCACGGTTCTCCGCGAGCAGCTCGGTCTGCCGTGTGTCCATCTCGAGCTCTTCCGAGCGCGTCTCGAACACGCCGCCGGTAGTGAACGTCAGGTTGAACAGCTCCTCGAAGTTGGCGGCCACCGCTTGGCTGCGCTCGTCGTCCGCGAGGGCCGCGAGACTCCGGCCGATCTGGCTGGAGGCCGCTTCGTACCGCTCGCGGAGCGGGATCACGCGATCCGGGTGCGAGACGCTGAAGAGGCTCGCCAAGATTTGGTCGCCTATGGCGGCCCCCTCCTTCAGCGCCGCGATCTGGCGGAAGCGGCCGAGCTCCGAGTCGAGGAAGGGCACTGAGCGTTCCACCGGCGGCGATTGGATGTCCCGGTAGCCGGTCTTAGCAAAGAAGTAATGGTCGTCGATCAAGGTCTCCAGCTGCTGGGATAGCCGGCTGCTGACCGTGCGGATCTGCTCCCTCTGCGCATCGAGCTTGGCGCCCAGACGCAACAGTTCGATCTCGGACTGCTCGATTGCCTCAATGTTGGTGGTCATCGCACGACCCCACACGCGGACACGGCGGACACCCTCGCTCTGACCGCGCCTCTCGCCCAGTTCGTTCAAGCGGGCCTCGAAAGCCTCGCGCTCGCGCCCAATCTCGGCGCGCACCGACTCGAACTCCGCCTCGCTCGAGGCCACGGTCAGCCGGGGGGCGGTGTCCACCAGTGCGCCGATGCGCTGTGCCACCGCGAACGCGGCGGCCATGTCCGGAACGTTTCGGTCGTTGACCCGGGCCTGCTCGTTCCCCACCTGGTTGAAGGTCATCCAGCCCACCGCGCTGGCCGCCAGCGTGACGGCGACGGCACCGCCGAGGCCCACGTACAGCTGGACAGCGATGCTCCGGCGGACGCGGCCCAGCCGATGGCGAGACAGGAGCGCCTTGAAGGAGCCGAACATCGCCCTCGCCTTCTCCATCGGTCGGCCTAGGGATCCTCCGCCAGGGTCTGGACCGTGCGTATCTGCCCATTCTCGGCGATCAGGTTGACATACACGCGGTCAGAGCCTTGGTTGCGGCGCTCAGAGAATCTCAGCCGGACCCCTCCCAGGTTGAATGGCTCGCCGTCCAGCAGGTTCTCAAGGAACACCACGCGGTCAACCGCCTGCCCGGAGCGTTCCAGGCCCTCAATTGCGAGCCGGCCCGCCAGATAGCCCTCGAAGGACACGAACCCCGGCTTTACTCCGGATGAGTGGGCCGCCATCGCCCGCCGGAACTGCCGCGCTGCGAGCGAGTCGGACGTTGGCGAAGGAATGACTTGGGTGACGTAGAGCCCAAACTGCCCGAAGCTGCGCAGCCGGTCGATAAGGGCGTTCCCTCCGACGAAGGACGTGGTAGCGAACACGGGATCCATGCCTAGGTGGCGTGACCAGGCGACTGCCGTCGCGACTGGACTGTAGGCGCCGATCAGCAGGACGGCCTGGGGATCGGCCTCACGCAGCTCCAAGATGCCCGTCTTGACCGCCAAGGTGTTGCGTGGGTACACGGTGCGCGCGACCGTCGTCAGTCCTCTCTTGGCGAGCGCGTCCTCCACTCCCGTCAGGCCCGCCAGGCCGAACGAATCGTCTTGGTAGAGCACTCCGATCCGCACAATGCCCAAGTCCAGGACTAGCCTCTCCACGATCTCGGCCATTTCCTGGGCATACGAGGCCCTCAGGTTGACGACGTTCGTCCATAGCTCGTCGCGCAGGAACGCCGCCCCGGTGAGCGGGGCGACGAAGGGCACGTCCTGGGCGGCCGCGATGGGGACGGTGGCGCGCGCAGTCGGCGAGCCGACGTAGGCGATCAGGGCAAAGACGCGCTCCTCGTCGAGCAGCCTGTGGGTGTTGTTGATCGCCTCTTCGGGCTCGTAGCCGTCGTCCAGCGAGAGCAGATCAAGCCGTCGCCCGTGGACGCCCCCGCGAGCGTTGGCTTCGGCAAAGGCGGCGAGCACACCTGCGCGGTAGTCCGTTCCCAGCAGTCCCGTGGGCCCGCTGAAGGCCGCCGACTGTCCGAAGAGGATGGAGTCCTCGGTGACGCCGTCGTCCTGCGCACGGGCGATGCCCCCGCCCGCAGGCCCCAAGGCCAGCGCCCACACCAGCGCCGCGAGCCAGCAGCGCCGCATCAATCCCTCCGCTTGACGATGACCAGGCGGTTCTTGCCGTCCTCCCGGCGATAGCTCATCTCATCTGCCACGTCGCGCACTAGGAAGACCCCAAGTCCGCCGATCTGGCGGTCTTCCAGACTCGCGTCCAAGTCTGGTTCCGGGGTGTCTGTGATCGGGTTGTACGCTGGCGCGGCATCGACGACTTCGATGGTGACCGTGTCCGGGTCCGATGAGACCGAGATCTCGAATTCGTGCCCCTCTTCGCCGAAGCCGTGGCGTATGACGTTGGATGCCAGCTCTTCGAGGACAAGCTGCATCTGGAACGCCAGCCGAGGGGGCCAGTCCGCTTGCTCGCCGAAGGCTTCCACCGCCTCCTCCATCTGTTGCAGCGCGGAGATCCGCGTAGGCAGCGTCAGCTTGATGGTAGAGGCCACGGTCAGCAGGCCCTCCGGTTGACAGCGACGCACGTGATGTCGTCGAACTGCTCCGCATTCGTCGAGAACGTCCGGACCGCGTCGAAGACTCGATCGACCGCTTCCTGCTCATCGGCGGGCGGCGCATTGTTGAAGAGGTCCCACAGACGTTCCGCGCCGAAGTGCTCGCCCGCCTGGTTCTGCGCGTCCGTGACGCCGTCGGTGTACAGCAGCATGGTGTCGCCGGGCTCGAGCTTCGCGCGGCTCGCCGAGTAGTCGAAATCTTCCATCACACCCAGGGCGAGACCGTCCGTCAGGGGGAGGAAGTTGCACCCGCCGTCGGCATCCACCAGCAGCGGCGGTTCGTGTCCGCCGGAGGCATAGCTGACCTCGCCAGTGGCCCCGTCGCACACCGCGTAGAGGAGAGTCACGAACATCATGGACGCATTGTCCCGGCTCAGGACCCGATTCGTCTCCTGAAGCACTTCGGACGAGGTGGATCCGCCGACGGCCGCTCCCTTCAGGAGGGTACGGCTGGACATCATGAACAGGGCCGCTGGAATCCCCTTGCCGGAAACATCGGCGATTGCGACGCCGAACCGGCCGACACCAAGGTTGGCCACGTCGTAGAAGTCTCCGCCGATTGCCCGGGCCGGCTGCATATTGGCGTAGATTCCCAACCCCGGGTGATCTGGGTACTCGGTGGGCAATATCGATTTCTGCATCCTGCGCGCCACCTCCAGCTCGTTCTCCAGCACGACCAGGCGGTCCCGGGACCTGAGTGCCGCTCGCCATTCCTCCAAGTTCTTCAGCGTTCGCGCAATTGTGACGCGCAGGTCTTTGAAATCGATCGGCTTCGTGATGAAGTCGAACGCGCCGCGGTTCATCGCGATGCGGATGTTGCGCATGTCGCCGTAGGCAGACACGATGACGGCTCGCACGTCCGGGCTGACGTTCGGGATCTGCTGCAGCAGGGTCAGCCCGTCCATGAGCGGCATGTTGATGTCCGAGAGGACCATGTCGAAGGCGTCCTCTCTCTTGAGCTTCTCTAGGGCCTCGATTCCGTTTCGGGCGAAGTCCAGCACGTACCGGCCGGAGCGGACGTCGCGGCGCATGCGCTGGCGAACGAGGCGCTCCAGGTCCGGTTCGTCGTCGACCACCAGTATTCGGTGGGGTTTGGCGGACAAAGTGACTGATCGTCTGACCAAGGCTACCTCAAGGCGAAGGATTGGCTGATGGGCGCAGAACTGCCGGGCGGGCGTGCTCCCTTCGGGAGGGCAGGCTGGCCGACCCGGGTTCGTGCAAGGTCTCTGCGGGCGCGCATCTTCCGGCTCGCTGCTTATAGGATGCTAACACTGCCGGGCCCGGGCTGCCGTGCGGCGGGGCCGCCATCCCCGGGGCGCTGTTGGCAGTGCGGGGGAACTGCTCCCGGCTCGCGGCGGCGATGATTGCTAAAGTCTAGGCGGTCGTGTTCTTCCCGTCGCCGCAGTGGCGGGCACGGCGGGACCGGAAGAAATCAGGAGGACCGCGATGAACGAAAGAACCACTTGTCCACTGCTCATGCTGGCGCTGGGCTCGATGCGCCGGCTGGCGCGCGCGGCTGGAGTCGCCGTCGCGCTGCTCGTGGCGCTGGCAGCCGCACCTGTCGAGGCCCGCGCAGCCGTCGACGGCGAGTCCCAGTTCGTGCTGAACACGTTCGCCTTCTTGGTCTGGGGCGCTTTGGTGATGTGGATGGCGGCCGGGTTCACGATGCTGGAGGCCGGGTCCGTGCGAACGAAGAACGCCTCGATGATCTGCCTGAAGAATATCGGCCTGTACTCAATCGCGGGACTGACGTTCTACCTGATCGGGTACAACCTGATGTACACCGGCGTCGAAGAGGGCGGCTGGATCGGGCAGTTCAGCCTGCTTTTTGGCACGACGTCGGACGAGGTCGGCCTCTTGGGCGGCCAGGAGGGGGCGGCGGAGGCCGTCCTCGGGACCGGTGCGGCGCAGATGTCCATGTGGTTCTTCCAGATGGTCTTCGTTGCCACGACCGCCTCGATCGTGTCGGGCACATTGGCCGAGCGGGTCAAGCTCTGGTCGTTCTTCGTCTTCGTGGCGGTCATGACGGCCTTCATCTACCCGGTCATCGGTGCCTGGACGTGGGGCGGCGGCTGGCTCGCCGAAATGGGCTTCATGGACTTCGCCGGATCGACCATCGTCCACAGCACGGGAGGCTGGGCTGCCCTTGCGGGCGCGCTCGTCGTAGGGCCGCGCAAGGGCAAGTTCCGGACCGACGGGAGCGTCAAGGCTACGCCGCCGTCGAACGTGCCCGCCGTCACGCTCGGCGTGTTCATCCTGTGGCTGGGCTGGTTTGGCTTCAACGGCGGGTCCCAGCTGGCCCTTGGCGGCGCGGTCGACGCCGTCGCCGTCAGCAACATCTTCGCGAACACCAACCTCGCGGCGGCCGCCGGAGTGCTCACCGCCATCCTCGTCTCGCGGCCGATCCTGGGTAGGGTCGACCTGATGGCCGGACTGAACGGGACGATCGCCGGGCTGGTGTCGATTACCGCCGCCCCGGACATCACGGAACACCACTGGGCAGTTGTCATCGGAGCCATCGGCGGCGTGGTTTGCGTGGCCGGGATCAAGTTCCTCGAGCAGATCAAGGTTGACGATGTTGTGGGGGCCGTCCCGGCCCACTTGATCTGCGGCATCTGGGGCACGCTCGCCGTCTGCATTGCGGCCGGCGGCGATTTTGTCGTGCAGCTCGTCGGGATTCTGGCGATTGGCGCGTATGCGTTCGGCCTCTCGATGCTGTTCTGGCTCGGGCTCAAGCACACGATGGGCGCACGCGTCTCCGCGGGCGTCGAGGCCCACGGTCAGGATGTCGGGGAGCTGGGCATCGAGGCCTATCCGGAGTTCGTCCTCTACCCCGAAGAAGACTGAGCCGGGGCCGGGAAGCGCTGAGCGGCGCGGCGGGCGGGCTGCGAGCGGTGAAGCTGGCCAGTTTCCGGCTAGGCGAGTCCCGCAGCTACGGCGCCCTGGCCGGCGGCGGGATTGTCGACCTTGGAGCTCGCCATGGCCGCCTCTGGCCAGACCTGCTGTCCGTGCTGCGCCATGGAGCGCTGGACAGGCTGCGGGAGCTGGCGACCGGGCTCGGACCCGACCACTCGTTCGCGGACGTCGTTCTGCAGCCTCCCGTGCCGAGCCCTGGGCGGATCCTGTGCGTCGGCCTGAACTATCGGTCCCACATTGAGGAGACAGGCCGCCAGCTGCCGGCCTATCCGACTCTGTTCACGCGCTTTCCGGACTCGCATGTGGGCCATGGGGAGGCGATCGTGCGTCCTAGGCTCTCGCGCCAGCATGACTTCGAAGGGGAGCTTGCGGTCGTGATCGGCCGCCGGGGACGCCACGTCCAAAGGGATGCGGCCTTAGGCCACGTGGCAGGCTACAGCTGCTACAACGACGGATCGATCCGGGACTATCAGGCGCACACCTCGCAGTTCACTGCCGGCAAGAACTTCTGGCGTTCTGGGGCCTTCGGGCCTTGGCTAGTGACGTGTGACGAGATTCCGGATCCGGGCGAGCTGCGGCTGCAGACCCGGCTGAACGGGGAGGTCATGCAGATGGCGCCGACAAGGGACCTGCTCTTTGACGTGCCCGCTCTCATCGAGTACATTTCGGGGATCTTCCCGCTGCGGCCGGGGGATGTCATCTCCACCGGCACGACGGGAGGGGTCGGCAAGGCGCGCAACCCTCCCGTATTCCTCAAGCCGGGGGACCGTATCGAAATCGAGATCTCACGCATAGGGACGCTGTCGAACGTTGTCGAGGACGAGCCGGCCACCGCTTGAGGGCGCCGCGCCGGACCCGGGCGGCGATGCGACCCCCTGCGCAGGGAAGGCTGGCGTACCGTGACGAGCGAGTTCGCCCGAGTGCGGCAGCTTGACCGCCTCACGTGCGCGGGGGGCTCTCATGAGCTCCGTGAGCTCCCGCTGCCGGGGGGAGGAGTCGACCGGGTCGTCCGTGGCGCTCCGTCCACGCTGGTGGACGTCCTTGCCGCCACCGAGAGCTTTGCGGGGCTGGAGTACATTCGGTACCGGGGCGAGGCGTACACCTTCGGCGACGTCCTCGACCAGACATCTAGGCTGGCGCGCGCTCTGGCGAGACTCGGAGTGCGCCGCGGCGACCGCGTTGCCGTGTGCATGCGAAACCTGCCCGAATGGCCGGCGGCCCTCTTCGCCCCGATGGCACTGGGCGCGATCTCGGTCTCGCTGAACGGCTGGTGGAGCGCCGGCGAGATCGCCGACGGCCTGCAGGATTGCGGCGCTTCCGTCCTGATCGCGGACCGCGATCGGCTTGCCCGTGTCGAGGACGACCTGGCCGGCCTCGGTGTGCGGGCGATCGGCGTGCGCTGCCCGGAACTCCGCTCCGGGCGTGTCGTGCCGTGGGGCGACGCCTTGGCCGCGTCGTGTTCTGGCCCGCTGCCGCACCCGCCCGTGGGGCCGGACGACAACTGCATGATGCTGTACACGTCCGGATCGACCGGCGGCCCCAAGGGAGCCGTCTCGACGCACCGGAGCGTTGTGCACGCCCTGATGGCGTGGGAAATCGAGAACCGCGCACAAGCCGCCCTTCAGGGCCTGCCCGTGGTCAACGAGCCGTTCGATGCGCAACAGCGCATGCTGGTGACGATCCCTTTCTTCCACGTGACGGCCTGCCACGTCTGCATGCTCACGGGTCTTCGCTACGGTCGCCGCCTCACCCTGATGCGCAAGTGGGACCCCAGCCATGCTGTCGACCTGATCGACCGCGAGCGCATCACGCACTTCATTTCCGTTCCCACGGTGACCGGGGATCTGGTCCGGGAGGCGGCCAGACTGGGCCGGGACCTGCCGAGCCTGCTGTACGTCGGCGGGGGAGGCTCCCACCGGCCTGTGAGCCAGGTGGCTGCGATCGCCGAGACATTTCGCAACGCCCTGCCCAGCACGGGCTGGGGCATGACCGAGACGAATGCGATCGGAACGCAGATCGCCGGATCGGACTACTTGCGCGTGCCGACCAGCAGCGGTCGCCGCTCCGTGCTGATGGACTTGCGCATCGCCCGTCCCGAGGACGGCGCAGAGCTTCCTCGCGGTGAAACGGGCGAGGTCTGGGTGCGCGGAACGCCGGTCGTGCGGAGGTACTGGAACAAGCCCGGCGCCAATCGCAGGGCGTTCCGGGACGGCTGGTTCCGGACGGGCGATTTGGCCTTCCGGGACGACGAAGGGTTCGTCCATTTTGTGGACAGGATCAAGGACATCGTCATCAGGGGCGGCGAGAACATCAGCTGCCTGCGGGTCGAGGACGCCCTGCACCGCTGCCAGGGTGTGGCCGAGGCCGTGGCTCTTGGCATCCCCGACGACCGCTTGGGGGAGCAACTGGCGGCGGTGGTCGTGGCACGGCCGGGAGCCGACGTCTCCGAGCGGTCCTTGCGGGACGCGCTCGGGGAAAGCGTCGCGCGATTCGAGGTACCTGCTCACATCTTGGTCTGGCCGGCGCCGCTGCCGCGCATCGCGACCGGGAAGTTCGACAAGCGGCGCATACGCGCCTTCGCCCTGGCCGAGATCCGGGAGCAGCGCTGAGGGGGCGGGTCAGGCCAGCACTTTGCGGGCCACGCGGCCTGCCACGTCCGTCAGGCGGAACTCCCGGCCGGTGTGCCGGTAGGTCAGCTTCTCGTGGTCCAGGCCCATCAGGTGGAGGACCGTCGCGTGGAGGTCGTGGATGTGCATGCGGTCCTCGACCGCGTGGTAGCCAAACTCGTCCGTGGCCCCGTACACGCTGCCGGCCTTGACGCCCCCTCCAGCCATGAAGATCGAGAACCCGTAGGGGTTGTGGTCGCGCCCGTCCGAGCCTTCGGAGAAAGGCGTGCGACCGAACTCTGTGCCCCACACCACCAGCGTCTCCTCCAGCAGGCCGCGGCCCTTAAGGTCCCTGATGAGGCCCGCGATCGGCCTGTCCACCTCACGCGCGCGGATCGGGTGCAGGCGCAGGATGTCGCCGTGGTGGTCCCACTTCTCCTCCACGCCGGAGTGGGTAGCCTGGACCATGCGCACGCCGCGCTCGCTCAGCCTGCGGGCCAGAAGGCACTGCCATCCGAAGTCGCGCGTGACCTCCTCGTCGAGTCCGTAGAGCCTCCGGGTAGCCTCGGTCTCGCCCGAGATGTCGAAGGCTTCAGGAGCCTCGGCCTGCATGCGGAAGGCCAGCTCGAAGGCTTGGATCCGGGCCTCCAGCCGCGGGTCCAGCCTGCGGTCTTCGGCGTGCCGCCGGTTCATCTCGCGCAGGAACTCGAGCTCCAGGCGCTGGCCGCGCGGGCTGTCCCCCCGCGGCAGGACGTGGTTCACGGGACTCTCGATGATGTCGTCGACGGACATCGGCGACGAGCCGATTGGAGTGCCCTGGTAGACGCCGGGAAGGAAGCTCGCCGAGAAGAGCTTGTCGCCGCCCTGCCACTGCGTGGGCTTGATGGTCACGAAACCGGGCAGGTTCTGGTTCTCCGTGCCCAGTCCGTAGAGCGTCCATGCCCCGACGCTCGGTCGCGAGAACGAGAACGTCCCAGTGAACAGCTGCAGCATTGCCGCTCCGTGGTCGACGCCTTCCCCGACCATGGAACGGACCACGCAAAGGTCGTCGGCGCAGCCGGCGATCTCCGGGAACAGTTCGCTGACCGGAGTCCCGCTTTGGCCGCGCGGCTCGAAATTCCACGGCGAGGGCATCAGGCCCCCCGCCTGGTCCGGATTGAAGGTCAGCCCGCGCTTGATGGGCAGCGGCTTGCCGCGGTCGCGCTCCAGCAGCGGCTTCGGGTCGAACGTGTCTACGTGCGAGACGCCCCCGTGCATGAACAGGAAGATGACCCGCTTGGCCCGCGCCGGAAAGTGCGGCGTGCGGACGGCCAAGGGGCCCCCGCTGCCGGCCGCATCGGCTTGGGCCCTCTCGTGCAGCAGCGCAGCCAGCCCCAGCGAGCCGAACCCCAAGGCCGCGCGGCGGAGCATCGCGCGCCTGGAGAGGACTGGCAAGGCAGACCCCATCACAGCCACACCCTAGCACCGGGCGCGTCGCAGATGTCCCTCATTCGATGTGGTGGAACTCGTTCGATGCGAGGAGCAGCTTGCACAGGCTGCTCCATCCCTGCGCGCCGCCGCCGCGCAAACGGACGTAGCGCTCCGCCCGCGACGTCTCCTCTGGTGACGGGGGCCGCCCGAGGATCAGGCGGTACGCCATCTCTGCCCTGTCCCAGGACGGTCCGGCCAGTCGTCCGGCGACCCCACCGGCCGATTCGGCCGCGAAGACGCTGTTCAGCAGGTACAGGGCCTGCGGCGCGACGTTCGTCGAGGACCGCGCTCCTGCGGAGATGGTCGCATCCCCGAAGTCGAACAGCCGCAGCAGGGCAGGCAGCTTGTTGCGCATGAGCGGCAGGTACAGCGTGCGCCGCCGGTGCTCGTCCGGATCGATGCGCCGGTTGTTGCGCTCGAATTCTGGCAGCTTCCCCGAACCCAGGTCGGTGTCCCCGCCCACTGCCGAGTCGAGTCGGCCGCTTACGTGCAGGTAGCTGTCCCGCAGTTCTTCGATCGACATTCTTCGCCGGGGGAAGCGGGACAGAAGCGCGTTGTCGGGATCCGCCTTGTGAGCTCGCTCCGAAACAGCGCTCCCCGTCCGGTAGGTGGCCGAACCGAGGATCAGGCGCTGAAGCGCCTTTATCGACCAGCCGCTCTCCATGAAGCGGCTCGCCAGCCAGTCGAGCAGGAGCGGATGGGTCGGCTCCGCGCCGCGCGTGCCGAAGTTGTTCGGCGTGCGCACAATGCCCTCGCCGAAGTGCCACTGCCAGACGCGGTTGACGATCACGCGGGCGGTGAGCGGGTTGCTTTCGGACGCGATCCAGTCGGCCAGTTCCCGGCGCCCGCTGCCCTCGCGGATCTCCGGTTGGCCGTTTCCCGCCAGCACGAGGGGGAACCGCCTCTCGACGGCAGCCGCGGGGCTACGGTGCTGCCCTCTCCGGAAGATTCGCTGTCGGACAACATCGCCTTCGGCGACGCTGTTGGCCATGGGCGGCTCTGCGGGCGGCCTCTCCCGTAGCGTCGCCAAGCGCGCCTCAAGGCCCTCTGCGACGGCGAGATCGGGTGGGGCCAGCCGCAGCCGGACATCTTCGAAATTCGCAGACAGCGGACCACCGTCCTCGGCAAGGTCGCGGAACAGCAGCGACGTCGGCAGCTCGACCGGCAGTTCCGGGAGATCGGCACGATCGCTCGCGTCGAGCGCTGCAGAGGCCCTGCGGACCCAGCTAGTGCTTGCGCCAAAACCCTTCGTGCTCCTTATATATGGGCAAACCGGA